>CAZPBD010000018.1:31028-41986 GCA_964584655.1 uncultured Pseudobdellovibrionaceae bacterium
ACAGATTTGAAATTTACCTATTTCCAAATTCCAGCCACTTTGATGTTTAAATTTATGGAAAATGTGGGTGTTTACGGTGGTGTGAATGTGGACTTCAACCTCAGTGATGATTGTGGATCGCCTAGCTGTGATGATGTTCAATCTTTAACTACACCAATCGTTATCGGAGCTGCCTTTAAATTTGCGCCACAAATGGGAGCCAACGTATTTTTTGAATCTGGCAGCGGAGAAGTGGCTGAAGGCGTAAAAGATTTCAAAGCTGTTGGTGTTAACCTGATGATCACTTTCGACTAATGAAACTTGGAAGTTTAAAAACAAATTCAAAGGACGGTTCACTTGTCATAGTGAATCGTTCACTGACAAGATACGTGAAGGCGGATGACATCGCCGCCAATCTCTTAACTGCCATTGAAAATTGGTCTCAAGTTAAAAATGATCTTCAAACAAGGTCAGATCTTTTAGAGAATAAGAAAATTGAAAGTCATGACTACGTTGAAAGCCAAATGATGTCTTGTTTACCTAGAACTTGGCTTTTTGCTGATGGTTCTGCCTTCATTCATCATGTCAAACTTGTCAGACAAGCTCGCAAGGCACCCTTGCCTGAAACTCTCACAACTGTGCCTTTGATGTATCAAGGTGAATGCGCCAGATTTTTAAATCCGACTGAGAATATTCCTCAACGAGATTTTGCACATGGCACTGATTTCGAAGCTGAAGTCGGAGTTATCACTGATTTTGTCCCCATGGGTACTTCCAGTGATGAGGCTTTAAAGAAAATTATCATGTTTGTTGTAATTAATGATGTTTCTCTGAGGGGTTTGATTCCTGATGAGCTCGCTCAGGGATTTGGTTTTTTTCAAAGTAAACCTGCGAGTGCTTTAAGTCCTGTGGCACTGACAGTCGATGAATTAGGATCTCACTTTAAGTCAGGCCGTATTCATTTGCCGCTGGAAGTGAACTATAACAACCAATTTTTTGGATGTGCAGATGCCGGGGCTATGCATTTTCATTTTGGACAATTAATTGCTCATGCGGCTAAGACCCGTGATTTGCAACCGGGGACTATCATTGGAAGTGGCACAGTCAGCAATGAAGATGAAGCCAAGGGTTCTAGTTGTTTGGCAGAAAAAAGAATGATTGAGCAGATTAAAACAGGTGCAATGACGACTCCATTTATGAAGCCTGGTGATACAATCGAAATTCAAATGAAAGATTCTTCTGGTCTCAGTTTGTTTGGTAGAATTAATCAAAAAGTGGTTCCTGCTCAGTGAAGCATATTATTTTAAAAGACCGATTTTCAGATTGTGCAAAGGACTTACGTCATCAGTTTGAAAAAAAACTAAGCACAAACAATAAAACCAGTTCCAATCGGTTTGTTTGGGATTACTGGTATGTGAAGAACCAATACCAATTTTTAAGAACTCCTGCTTACCATTTTTTTCAAGAAAAGATTTATTCTCAATTTCACTCTCAACTTGTGCAATGGGGCCGTGAAAACTTGGGCTGTCATGATGTTTCTCCTCCTTGGCTTTCTTATTACATCGATGGAATGGAACAAAGACCTCACTCGGATGTTCCCCATGGACCCTGGGCTTGGGTTTATTCCTTATCACCTCAAAAAAAAGAATTTTCAGGTGGTGAGACTTTTATTTTTAAGCCTGAGCTTCTCGATTATTGGAATCATTTTGCAGATGAAAAAAATCGTGAGCAAGAAGCCTACATGGATTTTATTTCACCAGACTTTAACCGTTTGATTGTTTTTGATCCCAGATTTCCCCACGGTGTGACTCAAGTGCGTGGGACTCAAGATCCGCTGCAGGCAAGGCTTGTGATTCATGGTTGGTTTGTAGAACCTAGACCCTATGTTGTTGGGGGGCTCACGACTGAACAGGTGCAAGTCGGAATTGAATCCGTCATTTATCAGGTGGCTGAAGTGATTCAATCACAAGGTGATTTTCACGGAACCATTAGTCTGCGTTTAAATGTGGACAAATCCGGTGATGTGAAAAAAGTGATTGTGCTGACAGACACTGTCCTGAGCCTCGAGGCTAACTTGAATGCTGAAAAATTCTTGAACTCGTGGTTGCTAAAAAGCTTTAGAAAAGTGAAGTTCCCTAAAAGTAGGAAGTCTTCTGAAGTGACTGTTCCTTTACTTTTTAAATAATTAATATTTTAAAACAGGTCTGAATTCATCAGAGATCATTTTGTGAACTTGGTTGGCAATTAGTGCTCTGTCGTCATCCACTTTTGGAAAAACGGGTGGCAAAAATTTAATTTCAACCTCTACATACAAAAGTGAAAAAGTCGAGACCATGGCTTGTAAGAAGGGAATATCCCCGTACCAACAAACAGAGTCTCGATTTTTTAAGTTAAAGGGCTGACCTTCAATGGAAATAAAATTAAAAACGTAAGGGTAAATGGGAACACCAGCATGGGCGGCTGCGGTCATCAAAGTTCTTTTGAATGGAAGAACATGATCCCCATTATGAGAAGTGGCCTCGGGGTAAAGACAAACGTTGAATCCCTCTTTGAGGGCTTTGATGAGGTGTTGGAGTTCGCCATGGACACCCAGTTTACTTCTGCGTTCGACGAAGATACATCCAGCAAGTTCTGTAATCAGTCCTAACACAGGAGTTTCACGCATTTCTTTTGATGTAACAAAAAGCATGGGTCGCATGGAGCCTGAGGCTAAGATATCGATGAATCCCAGATGATTGCCAACAATTAAGCCAGGGGCATCTTTTGGGGGCTCATTCAGGATTTTGATTCGAACGCCGAAAAATTGACAGGCCAAATTTGTAATCCAGCGGCACAGCCTAGAGAATTTTTGTTTTCTTAAATAGGGATCTTTTACAGTGAAATGCGTGAAGTAACCGATTGATAGGTGAATGATAATAAAGACTGCAAAAAGAGATGTGCGAGTTACAAGATATAGAAGACTGATCAGTTTTTTCACTGCTCGATTTTAATTGGGTGAAGGACAGTCGGTCAAGATTCCTTGTTCTTTTGCCAAACGAAACGATTCAGATCTTCTTTTTGTAGGATCGAAAGAAAATCCAGACACAAGAATTCCTCGTCCCAAGCTGGTTCCCCACCTAGAAAGGCTCCCATTTTTAAGTATGTTTTGCACAATCCTGGTATCAAGAGTTCTGCTTCTGCACATTCTTCTTTATTAAGGCCCTTTTTATAATGAGCTGCCCAGGCCTCGAAATCTGGCATTTTAAAAGCTAATGTCGGTGGGCAGAAATACTCAGGCGTATATTTCTTTTGCTCGAAAAAGTATCGGTGAAGAAGTGCAGCTTGCCGGGCTGTTCGAACTTGAAAGCTGGCACATCCAAATAAGTATTGGGAATTCGTCTTTCCCATGTACTCAGCAATCCCCTTCCAAAGCAAAGAGACCACAATGCCCTTCCGGTACTCTTTGCGAATGCAGGCCCGACCCAATTCAGTTTTAATGCCGGGCTGAAATAACAATCGATCGATCGAAAACTCACGAGCCGAATAAAAAAGATCAGAAAATGCAGAGCTGTTGAGTCTATAGGCTCCAGCAAGCGCACCGGATTTTTCGTCGATGATGATCAAATGATCACAAAGGAAATCATACTCATCGATATCCCAACCCGTTTTGTTAGCTGCAAATCCACGAAGTTCATTGTGAAAAATATCGTAACGAAGTTGAAAGGCTTTTTTAAGTTCCTCTACCGAATCGGCAGTCTTGAGGCGAAAGGATCCAATTTTTTGATCGATAAGAATCTTAGGTTCGAATTTATGCATTCGATGCAATCTTAGGTAGTAGTATTCTTGAAAGACCTCTGTCACTTTTTGTAACATAGAATCTCCTTTGTATGACATGAGTGTTTCATACAAGTGTTGGGATTCTGTTAGCAGTCAGTTGGGATGTGTTTAGGATTTGATATATTTTGTGCAGGCTTTACTGAGCCTTTCACGAACTGCGACCCACTCTGGACCATCATGAGATTTGTTAAAATGAAAAATCAGGGAGTCCTCTGGACCTTCAGCTAAAATGCGAAGCTCAGAGTACAACTGTCTGGCAGCCTCAGGGGCTAAGTCGGAAAGAACGAGCTCTTTGACTGATCGAATCTGTTTTGGTTTGTGAATTTTCACACCTTCGACTTCGTCAGGCAATTGACTGAGCTCTTTATTCAGTCGTGAGATCAAATCTCCCTTAAAGTCTGAATCAATTCCAAACAAAGGTTTACTTGGCATATAGTGATGCTTCATCTGGCCCGGGGATAATTTTTTATCAACGGATTTTGTCCATTGAAATTCCAAATGTTCTTGATTTAAGGCTTTCTCGATCATCAGTTCAGTGATTTGCCCTGGTCGAAGAATAGAAATCTTCAGATTTTGAACCAACAAAACCGTGGACTCGATACCCACCGAGCAAGCACCGCCATCGACCACGGGAACTTGATTGTTAAATTCACTGATCACATGATCGGCTTGGCTTGGACTTGTTTGGCCAAAAAGATTTGCACTGGGAGCTGCCAAGGGCTGACCAACACCTTCAATAATCTCGAGCGCAATCGGATGTTGAGGACAACGAAGTCCCACTGTGGTTAATCCTGAAGTAATCAGATCAGATACAATTTTTGTTTTAGGAACGACCAATGTGAGAGGGCCTGGCCAAAAAGATTCAGCTAAACACTGCATAATTGGATTCCAACTGAGGCAAAGGGTTTTTGCCTGATCAATGGATGTTACGTGAACGATGAGAGGATCAAAAAAAGGGCGCTTCTTGGTTTCAAATATTTTATTCAATGCCAAATCTGAGCCAATTCGAGCTGCGAGCCCGTAAACAGTTTCTGTTGGAATGGCCACCACTTGATTTTTTTTTAGAAGTTCGATGGCCTGACTTGATGAGATCTTCATGCTTAGTCTTCTTTTTTAAGAAACTGGAAGGAGGGCTTTTGATGCTGTCTTCTGGTTGAAATTGAAGTGACAACCCAACACACGCTGAGAACAACAACAATAATGCCCAATGCAGGAATGAAGTTTGGCACAAAGCTGACCTGGAAGACTTCCGCTACTACTACAAAGGCAATCGCAAAACTGCTGCCCACACCGACCAACACAGAAATCAAACCTAAAATCATCACTTCAGTCAGGCGGTGCTGAAGAATACTTGATTTGTCAGCGCCTAAAACTTTAATTAAATGGACTTCAAAAGCTCGCCTTTGAGAATCTGCTGATAGTAAAAAGATGATCGTCATCAAACCAGTCAGCAAAGTTAAATAAGTCATCAGCTTTAAAGCCCCGCTGATTTTTTCGAGGTTTTGAATAATTGAATCCATCAATCTTTCCACATCAATCACCGAGATATTTGAAAATTGAGTGGCCAGATCTTTGATCATTTTATTTTTGGCAGATTTTTCCATGAAGGGCAGTGAGGACAAAATCGTCTGAGGAGCATCATTGAGTAAACCATCTTGCATGACGATGAAAAAGTTAGGTTCAAATCGACTCCATTTGACTTCTCTTAGGCTTTTGACCTCGGCATTGATTTCGATGCCTTGAATATCAAATGTAATAATGTCGCCAAGGCCAACATCAATTCGTCCGGCATATCTTTTTTCCAGTGAAATAAAAACATTTTTTTGATTGGGGTCGTACTTACCAAATGGTTCACCAGCAACAATCTTTTCGCCGTCCTGTAGATAATCCCGATAAGTCATATTGATTCCACGATTTCGAGATCTCATGGCCTCTTCTTCTTCACGAGATTTGAATGCCCCTGCAGATTCTTTTCGCTCATAGGATTCGCCGTTAATTTTTAAAATTCGTGCACGAACCATCGGAGAAACAGCGGTTGGTTTAATGTTGATTTGATCAAAAACACTTTTGACCTCGGGCCACTGTTCGCTTTGGATATCAAATAAAAACAGTGAAGGACGGGATTTAGCTTCATCAAAAGTGAGCAGGTTTTCCACGCTACTTTGAATTTGTGGAATCAAATTGAGGAGGGCAGAGGAAAGTCCCACGGTAAATAAAAAGGCCCAGCTGGCGGTGGATTGTCTTTGTAGGGATCTGACGGCTAAGGATGATTTCCATGAGCTCCACTTAATTTTTGCCAATGCCGTGATCACCACACGACCGATAAAGACTAAAGTCAGAGAAATAAACACAAGGCCCACAAAAAAGTAAGTACCATTACGAACTGATTGGCTGGCCAAAATTGCGTAAGGCCACAGAACTAGAAATAAAGGAGCAAAACGAAGGACTCCTGCTTGCTGAGTGAAGAAGCTATTTTTCAATAATTGAAATGTCGAATTGGAAGTGGATTTTGAAAAAGGATTCGACAGAATTATTAGTAAAATAAACTGACTGACCAGAATCAGTGAAATTTCAAACAGACCCACGCTAAGGATGAAACTTTGATTCATCCAACTTTTCAAACCACTTTCAATTAAAGGCTTCAAAGCAAAAACAATTCCGACGGATAAAAGTGTCGAAATCAATGCAACAGTAAAGGACTGTAAAAGCTCAATCAAGAAAAGTTGCGAGCGCTTAACGCCAAATGTGGTCAACAGTGCCCGCTCTTTTTGTTGCTCCAGGGACCAAACCTGCAAAAGATAAAAAAGGCTCAGAGCACTAAAAAGCAAAGAGACTAAGCTGGTTAAACCTAAAAAATCAGCTAAGCGCTGAGTGGGGCTGGATTCTTCGTCAGGTAAACTTAAATAATTAGAAATATCCACAGCAGGATCAGGCAGCTCTTTTTTAATCATGTCAGAAAGTTCAGTCAGATTCACATCAGGATTGGCTTTGAAAAAATGAGTCGTCGTAAAAGTACTACCAAATTGAATCAGCTTTGTTTTTTGTAAGTCTTCTGCGTGAATAAAAACTCGAGGAGCTAGGCCTGCAAGTCTGAAGGTTTGGGTTTTATCTTCTTGGACAAAACTTGAAACCACAAATTCAGAATCACCTAATTTGATTTTTTGATTGAGCTGCAAATCAAATAGACTTTTAAACTCTTCGTAAGCCCACAATTTTTGGCCTCGAAGATCTGAAGTTTTGGCAGGCACTTCTAACTTGAGCTCACCATAGAAGGGATATGGGTCTTCGACCACTCGGACTAAAACGAGCCGGGTTTCAGTACCCGCAGTCATCATCGAAAAAAATTCGTAACCCTTAATCAGCTGGCCTTTATCTTTGATGGCCAAATTCAATTTAGACAATTCAGAATCAGTTAATTCTCGACGGGCAGAGACCGTCAGATCTGCAGATAAAATTTGTCTGGCATTTTGAGCGAGGAATCCTTTGATGCTTGTTTGTGCGCTTTCACTTGTCAGCCAGCCGCTGAAGCCAAGAGCTAAAAAAAATCCCATGACAAACAAACGGGATTTCACCCGGAATAATCTTTTTAAACTGTAAACAATGGACCAAATCATGTGGTGATAACACCTTGAGAAAGCTTGAGTTCTCGGTCACAGAGTTTGGCAAGCTCTTGATTGTGAGTGACGATGATAGAAGTCAGCTGATGCTGCCTGACTAAATCAAAATACAACTTCATCACCTTTTGTCCGGTTTCGGAATCTAAGCTTCCTGTTGGTTCATCTGCCAAAAGAACCATGGGCTTTACGATTAAGCCCCGAGCAATCGCAACCCGTTGAGCTTCACCACCACTGAGTTCATTTGGAAAATGATTGGCACGCTCGAGCAGTCCCACTTGTTGAAGTAGATCCAGTGCTAATTTTTCCTCGGCTGGCAAACCCAGGATTTGCAACGGAAGCAAAATATTTTCCATGGCAGTCAAATGGGGAATTAAATAGTGATTTTGAAAAATCAAAGAAATATTTTGCGCCCTAAATTTTTGAGCCAGTTCGGGATCCAATTGATTGAGATTTTTTGAGTTATAAAGAATCTCTCCGGCATCAGGAGTATCAAGTCCGGCGAGTAAACCTAAAAGTGTACTTTTGCCACTGCCCGAGAATCCTGTGATGGCAATGATCTCGCCCTTTTTAATTTCAAAGCTGAGGTTTTTTAAAATTTCCAAAGGACCCTGACGAGTTTGAAATGTTTTTTTTATTGATTTCACTTCAATCATAAATAACCCACAATCGCTTTCAATAAATTTTCAGAGACAATTTCATGGCCTTTCACATTCGGATGAATACCATCGGGTAGATTAAGGTCAGCACGGCCAGCCACGTTTTCGAGAATGAAAGGAATCAAAACAATGTCATGTTTTTTTGCAAGTTTTGCGTAAAGGGATTCAAATTTAGTGATGTAGTCACCACCTTTATAATTGGGTGGAACTTTCATCGCAGATAAAAACACACGTACTTTCTTTTCTTTCAAAGCAACAATTGCGGTTTCTAAATTTTTTTCTGTGGCTTCTGGTTTCAATGCTCGAAGTCCATCGTTTGCACCCAATGCTAAAATCACAATCTGTGGTGGATTTTTCAAAACCCATTTTACTCGTGAAGGTGCCGAGGCTGAGGTCGAGCCACTGATCCCATGATTAATAACTTTCCAATTTTTACCTAAAGCTTTGAGCTTGCTTTCAAGTCGCGCTGGATAGCTTTGACTGCTTTCAACGCCGTAACCTTCGGTGAGAGAATCACCAATGATAACAAGGCTTTGAGGATTTTCTGCGAACGCCATAAAAGATACTAATAGTAGTAATATTGATTTCATTATGAAAAACACCATAGCTTAATCTTTTTGGATTGAAAACCACTGAAAGGACTTTCTATAATAATACAAGGGATGTCAGGAGGAGCTTTGTCCCAATCTCTATTCTCTGTTCGAACGCTGCTTCTCAATTCGAGCTATGAGCCGATGCGTGTGGTCAGTTGGCAGAAGGCCCTTGTCTTGTGGTTTCAAGGTAAAGTTGAAATCTTGGAATACCATACTGTTTTCGCAAGATCCGTCAGTGCCAGCTTTAAACTTCCAAGTGTTTTAAGACTTAAGTCCTATGTCAGGTCCAGGGCCAAAACCCATATTCGTTTCTGCAGAGAAAATGTCTACATTCGAGACAACTACACTTGCCAGTATTGTGCGACTCGACTTTCGACCAAAAGTTTAACTTTGGATCACGTGCTCCCCGTTTCAAGAGATGGAAAAAAAGATTGGGGCAACGTGGTTTCAGCCTGCAGATCCTGCAATCAAAAAAAGGCCAACAAAACTCCTTCAGAGGCTCGAATGCCTTTGCTCAAAGAGCCTCGAATGCCGAACTGGTTACCACTGACAGAATTTGAAGCTGGTGGTGAAGATGTTCCCCAAGCTTGGCGTCAGTATTTAAGAACGGCTCAAGCGTAAAATCCAAAAGATAAAGTCATATACATCATGATTCTTTAAAGTTAAATTTAAAGACATATATGGCATCTCAAGACGTTCTCCTCAAATCCATCACGCGCATTATTTCTGAAACAAACGGTATCGGCCTCCTTGATACTTTGGATTTATTGCTTTCATCCAACCTTCAAACAGAATCGGCCGAATCCTATCAGCAGGTTTATGATTTTAGACAAAAAGTCGATTTGTTCAGACTTAATAAAATTACGATCAATCATCTTCTAGAGCATCCTTTTGCAGAAGCCTTGTTTTCGTTTTTTCAAAAGTTTCCCTTGAAATACCGTGAAGAGCATACTCATCTCACGGGTGCTGTGAATGCAGAATTTGTTTACCCCAGACTGATGAAGATGCTCGCGGGTCCACAAAAGGAAATTTACGAGAAAAAAATTAAAGATGTTTATGGGGATCAGGCTTTGCCGATTCGCTCGGTCGAAGACGTAGAAAAATTGATTTCACTTAAAGAAGGTGAAGGCTTCTCTGCTTATCTGAACATTTTGTACCTTCCACAATTGGTCTTCATCAACAGGGAAGTTCATGAAGCGGCTGCCGAGCACATCGCTCGTGAAATGTATTACAAATACAATGTGGGTTTTTTAAGACTCAAATTTTCGCTTTCAAGATCCACATCTTCATCCAGTGAGCAAATTCCTGGCATCGAAGAAGTGACGGCTCAGGATGTGGTTTTAGGTTTGTACGATGGATTTAAAAAGTTTCAGGAAAAGCATCCTGATTTTGATTTCATATTGTCACCCTCATTTCGAAAAGAAGCTCACAGATACGATGCTAAAAAATATCCTAATCGCAGAGCTCACTTTTTAGCTCAAGTGGATGAAATTCTGCAGCTGATTGATCAAAATCCTCAACTGGAAAAGCATTTAGTCGATGTGGACACGGTGGGGGACGAAAAAGAACTTTACCGCAAAGAACACTTCAACGAGTTGCAATCGGGATTTAGAAAATTGCAATACCGTGGTTTCAAAGTCAGATCCCATCACGGTGAAACGTTTCACACTCTGAAAAAGGGGATTCAAGCGGTTGATAATGCCATGAACATTTGGCACATCGACACCCTCGAGCACGGGGTCAGCCTGGGAATTAATCCCAACTTTTATTTTCACCGACTTTATCAGGAAGTTTACAAGAAAAACCAATTGGGACAAAAGATTACCACTCAGGATTCCACTTACCGTGAACTGATTGAAATGGACTGGGGCACATACCGAGATGTCTTGGATAAATTGCTGGCGGGTTTAAAATTAAATGATGACGAGCATATTCTGCTAATCAAAGCCAAGTTCCACACAGCCCGTGAAGTGGAACACTACCAGCATGACGTTTTAAATCGTCTGATTCAAAAAGGTGTGACCTTAGTTTCACTGCCATCTTCGAATAACAAATTGACGGGTCAATTTGAAGACTACAAAGATCATCCATTTTCTTGGTGGGAAAAAAAGGGTGTCAATTTAGCGGTCGGCACTGATAACTATGTCACTCTGAATACCAATTTTATCCAAGAGCTTTTGATTTTGTTGCTGACGGATCCTGAAGATTTAAAAATTACAAAATTGATCATGGTGGCGACAACTGAAACCCGAAGGCCCTATATCAGTCACCATCTTTGGAAAATGAGAAAAAAGATT
>CAZPBD010000019.1:0-41854 GCA_964584655.1 uncultured Pseudobdellovibrionaceae bacterium
AGCATTTATAAAGTCTTCAAAATTAGGCTCGGGCGGTTGAATGAAAGTTGTTTGAGTGGCTCTTGTCGAGCTGGGGCTGTAAAAAATGTTGGGTATCAGGCCGCCGTCTGATGACTTAATGTGTGATTGATCTGTGTTTTCAGAGAGATGTGTACACATCTCTTTGACGATCGAGTCAGCATCACAAACAGGCTTTGCCTGCAAAGGACTCAGTCCTAAAATAGAAATGAAAAAGTAAACCCAAGGCATACTTAACTTTAGCATCAAGTATCTGGCGAGAGTAGTCGACTGGACTTAGATCAAACCTGTTTTTTAAGAGCAGCCCTAAAGTGTCACTTCGTCAGAATCATGTCAGTTTCCATTGGCCATAGAATCAAGTAGACTCGCTCATTATCAGTGAGGTCGAGTGTTTCTAAAAGTTGCCATTTTTATTCTAAGCCTGACTGGACTCGCCAATGCTCAGTCCTACAAAACTCTGACTCAGAAAACTTGTGATGGTTTTCCGCAGGTCCAAGTGAAATCGATCTCAGGCACTTGTCTGGGGCTAGTCGCTGATGCTACCCTCAAAGATTCTGAAACCAACGAGACCTTTCGATTCCCCAGAAAAATTGTCGAGCTCGAACCGCAAAGGTTTCTGATTTCGGATATGGGTGGGTGGGATCCGCCCAATCGCGGAGCTTTGTGGGAATTGGATTTAAGATCAAATCCTGCCAAATTAAAAAAGCGAGTTTCAAAATTAGTGTTGCCCCACGATTTAGAGTGGGGACCTGATGGTGAGCTGTATGTCGGGGAGCTCGGAAAAATTGTCAGATATTCGAAAATGGATTTGTTGCTGGATGCAAAAATCATCCGAAAAGAAATTGTGGTCTCAGGGATTCCTACAAATGAGCAAGAGCGTAATCTTCATCCTTTGGTGAATTTCGCTTTTGAAAGATCAGCTCAATCGACGTGGGATTTATACGTGAACGTGGGAGCGCCAAGTGATGCGTGCACGGATGATGCTCCAAGAAAATGCTCTGTTGAAAATAAAAATGCTTTGATTCGCAAGTACACCTATATGAATGGATTGAATCGATGGAATCCTGAATTTGAAATCTGGGCCAAGGGTCTTCGAAATTCCATGGGTCTGCTTTCTTTGGAAAACGGAGTCTTGCTACAAGTTGAAAACTCGAGAGATTTCAGAGACGCGAACAAGCCCCATGATGAACTCAATGTGGTTCAAAAGAATCAGCATTATGGATGGCCCTATTGTTATGATCAAAATCAAGTCTCGCCGGAATGGCAGGGGAGCCTCCAGTGCGGCTCAGCTTTTACGCAGCCATTTGCATTACTCGCCCCACATTCAGCACCACTGGATATCATTCAGTATAAGTCTGATAAGATAAAAGCCCTTCAAGGAAAACTTTTGATCAGCTATCACGGCTATAGACCCACAGGATCTCGGGTGATCTCAGCATCAATGAATACGAATGGTCAGCCAAGTGTCAAACGTGATGGAGTCATCGAGAGTTCTGACGTTATCGGTGGATGGGGCCGGTTGGATGGCATCAGGCCTCAAGGCGCACCGGTTGGAATCTTAGAAGCATCCGATGGATCTTTGTTCATCGTTGAAGATAAAAATAAAACGATCCTCAGGCTTTCCGTCAGTGAAAGTTCAAATGAAGAACCTGAAGTCGAAGTGGACAATCGAGACGCAGAAAAAGTGGCTCGTGCTGTGGCAAGATTAAAGTCACTGCCCCAATCCATGGCAGCTTATGAGTGGATCAACAAACAAGTTTTTCAGATGAGCTGTCAAGGGTGTCACTCGGAGCTTCAGGGCTCCAAATTAGAAGCTTTCGAGTTTATGATTCTGAAGGATTGGATCAAGCCCGGACAGCCTGACAATTTGCTGATGAAAAGACTGCGCGGCCAAGACGGGTTGCAGAAAATGCCATTGGGATCGAGTTTGCCAGAGGAATATATCAATTACGTCGAGAGTTTTGTTAAGTCGCTTTGAATTAAACAAGTTAAAATTGACAACAATCCAAATAGGTTTCCATAATTGTTTTGCTCAACAATTTTTAAAGGGGGATCTATGAAACATTTGATCGTAGCTTTGTGTTTATCGGCGCTCTCATTTTCGGCATTTGCGCAAAATTCAAAAATCAGTGAACTCAAACAACAAATTTCAACTTTAGCTTTAGAAAATATCTCAAGCGTTGAAAATCGAGAAGTTGTTCGAAAACAATTGGACTCTCTCATATCTGAATTGACTCAAGTCGCGGTTCCCGTCACCGAGCAAACATGGGTTCAATTTGCACCTGGTAGTTGGCAGCAAATTTGGTCAGATGAGCGAGACAACAGTCCCCCCGGAGCTCCTGCTCAGGATTTGACTCAAATTTATCAATTTATTTCCGCTGAAGGCTGGGGATTTAATTTCGGTGAAAGAAAAATATCCGCTGATCAATCCATCACTTTTGCATTGGCAGTTGTCGGAAGTATTTCAGGAAATCAACAAACCACAGAAATCACCCAGGCTTTTTTAAGACCAAGCGGCTTGAGCAAAGGTGAATCTCTTGCGGACTTATCAATAGCTCTTAAAATTGGAGGTCGATCCGGATTTGATCCCAGAGAAGCTGGAAAATTTCCGAATGGTCCCATTGGTGCCAAGGGAATTCTGAACCTACAGTATCTGGATCAAGATCTTAAGATTGGATATTCTCCGAATGTCTTCACGGGCCAAATGGAGCTTTTCGTCTTAAGACGTGCTGATTTCGTCATTAAGTAAGCTTCGCTGTCAAACTAGTCGACATTCTCTTTCGAGTTTTCACCTGGGCACTTCCCAATGGGATTCAAGTGCCTGGGTGTGGTAGTAATGCCCAGTCATTAAAACAAAACTTAAAGGAGAACTTATGAATCTTGTAACTTTAGCAATCACAGCCGTGACTTTATTTTCGGCCACTGGTTTCAGCCAAGAGCGATCCGAGCGCGCAGGTAACCACAATCGTCGTGTTGTGATCTCTGTTAACGAAGACAGATCTGACATCAACCAAAACCAACGGATTCGTGAACTTGAGCGATCAGTTCGTGATCTACAAACTAGAATGTATGATCTTGAGGATCTCGTTCGTGGAAATTATCCAATTCCTCCAACTCGCCCAGTGGGTCCCGTTTGTACTTTGTTGGGTTATGGAGTGGCTTCAGGTTACTATCATAACTACAGAGTGGCAGTTGACGCTAATGTGTTAGCAGGACATTCAACAATGGACGATGCAATTGCCACAATTAAAAAGTATAAAGATTCAAATGTTTGTGTGCTCAACTCCTATGAATCTCAATGTACACTTCTTGGTTACGGAGTTGCTGCTGGTTACTACCATAACTTCAGAATTGAATTAAAAACGGCAAGTAAATCAGAAGTCCTCGCTGGTTTCAGCACTGATTCTGCGGCACTTTCTGCGATTTCAAAATTGAAGTCTGCAGGCATTTGTCAGTAAAGTTTGTCCCAGTACTTTCGAAATAAACTGCCTTCGGGCATTTTAAGTTGGATTAATTTTAAAGCCTCAGCACGAGTCAGTGTTGAGGCTTTTTTTATGAGCTCTTCAAATAAAGTTTGAGTGGCACCAATGCCTAACGATGGAAAGCTTGAGTCCTCAAATTCTCCGAAAGCCACAATCTGAAAATGATCCCACAGGGGACGCATGCTTTTATTAAATAAGCTTTCAAACATCTTTCCCTTAAGTTCGGTGAGCTCTTTCAGTTGCCGAGTGCTGAGAGGTGAATCCGAGATCAAAGTGTCCAATAAATTTTGCGAATCCTTTGATAGCTTGAGTTTTTGATCCATTTCAATTCGTAAACAGGCCGTGAACAAATCCAGCGAAAAATAAGTCGCACGGTTCTTGTACCACTTGGTGTAGACCACTTCTTTTGTCGTCGAAAGATCCGTCTTGAGTTGCCAAAGTTTCACCACTCGGTCATCACCCGTGGTGTCCCAATCCCAGCGCATCTCGGATTTTGGATGAAGCACCGACCAAAGTGAGTGTGGCTCTTTGTTGTTGTTCATAGGGAAAACGAGCAGGACCCCATGGCGATTGATGGCTTCAATGACTTTTTTCATCCTCTTAAGCTAGAGCTAAGTCTTAGATTAAGTCTAATTTCTTAATTGCTGTCTTGTGCAGCGAGACACAGGGCCTATCAAGCCTCGCCAACAGAGCTGATTTGCTCTATAATCGTCATGGTACTTTCATCATTATCCGAAAGGAAATCTCAATGTCCTCAAAAATTGAAACCACTCCAGCCATGGTCGAAAAAGTCTATAAAACAACTGCTGAAAAAATTGGCATTGTTAAAAAGCGATTCAATCGACCCTTCACATTGTCTGAAAAGATTTTGTTTGGTCACTTGGATGATCCAGAAAACCAAGAATTGGTTCGAGGTTCTTCGTTTTTACTTCTCAGGCCTGATCGTGTTGCCATGCAAGATGCAACAGCTCAAATGGCTCTTTTGCAATTCATGCTGGCGGGTAAAGACGAGGCAGCTGTGCCTTCAACTGTTCACTGTGATCATTTGATCCGCGCACAGTTCGGTAAAGAAAAAGACATGAATATTTCAAACAAAGAAAATGACGAAGTTTTTAATTTTCTTGCGACAACTTCTTCTCGTTATAACATCGGCTTTTGGAAACCAGGAGCCGGTATCATTCACCAAGTGATTCTAGAAAATTACGCTTTCCCTGGTGGTTTGATGATTGGAACTGATTCTCACACGCCGAATGCGGGCGGTTTGGGAATGTGTGCTGTGGGTGTCGGTGGTGCTGATGCATCAGACGTCATGTCAGGTTTGGCTTGGGAAGTTAAAAATCCAAAACTGATCGGTGTCCATTTAAAAGGAAAAATGAACGGATGGACTTCTGCAAAAGACGTGATTCTGAAACTCTGTGGAATGCTGACTGTAAAAGGTGGAACAGATAAAATCGTCGAGTATTTTGGTGAAGGCACAGAATCCATTTCTTGCACAGGTAAAGCGACGATCACAAATATGGGTGCTGAACTGGGTGCGACTTGCTCTGTGTTTCCTTACGATGATCGAATGGGCACATATTTGAAAGCCACTGGCCGAGCAGCACTGGCCGAAATCGCGCAAAAAAATAAAGCCATTTTGACTGCAGACCCTGATGTCTTAAAAGAGCCAAAAAGATTCTTTGATGAAGTTTACGAAGTGGATTTGTCTAAGCTTGAGCCCCATTTAGTGGGACCTCATTCTCCGGATATCGCTCGCCCAATTTCTGCCATTGGCAAAGAAGCCAAAGAAAAAGGTTACACAGTAAAGTTGTCATCAGCCCTGATTGGATCTTGCACAAATTCATCTTACGAAGATATCGGTCGATCTGCAGACATCGCAAAACAAGCGATGACTGTGGGTGTGAAGATGAATCAGCCTTTCTTGGTTTCTCCAGGTAGCACTCAGATTCAAAATACCATTCAGCGTGACGGACAAATGGAAATTTTCCAAGCCGTGGGCGCCACGGTTTTAGCAAATGCCTGTGGTCCGTGCATTGGTCAGTGGAAACGGGATGACATTAAGACTGGCGAGAAAAACACCATCGTCACTTCATTTAACAGAAACTTCCGCGGAAGAAATGATTCCAACGCAGAAACTTTAGCCTTCATTGGATCCCCTGAAATGGTGATGGCTTTGGGATTAGCTGGAAGACTTGATTTTAACCCGATGACCGACGAACTCGTTGGACCCAAGGGTAAAATTAAATTGAAAGCTCCTGAGGCTTCTGAATTGCCAGCAAAAGGTTTCATGGCAGACACAGAAGGCTATCAAGCTCCTGCGGGCGCCAGTGCCAGTGTGGAAGTGAATCCCACATCTGACAGACTTCAGTTACTTGCTCCATTTCAAAAATGGGATGGTAATGACTACATCGATCAACTTGTTTTAGCGAAAGCAAAAGGTAAGTGCACAACGGATCACATTTCTCCGGGGGGACCTTGGTTGAAATTCCGTGGTCACTTGGACAATATTTCCAACAATATGTTGTTGGGTGCTGATAACGCTTACACTAAAGAAATCGGAAAAGGCCAAAGCCAAATCAGCGGTGAAAAGGGTTTAGAATTTGCAAAAATCGCTCGACAGTATCAAGCCTCTGATCGTGGTTGGGTCATCATCGGTGATGAAAACTACGGAGAAGGATCTTCTCGTGAGCACGCAGCCATGAGCCCACGATTTTTAGGTGGAACAGCTGTCATTGCAAAATCCTTTGCACGAATTCACGAAACGAATTTGAAGAAGCAAGGGATGCTGGCACTTCATTTTGCTGATCCTAAGGATTACGACAAAATCCGTGAAGATGATTTGTTAGACCTAGTTGATTTGGGATCTTTAGCTCCGGGGAAAAACGTAAAGTTGATCTTGAAGCACAAAGATGGAACAAAAGAAGAGCTTCAATTGAAGCACACTTACAATCTTGAACAGGTGAAATGGTTTAAGGCGGGAAGTGCGCTGAATTTGATTCGCGGGGTTTAGGGTTTTTAATTAAATTTCGTTCGGAAAAGAGGTCGCTGTGAGGCGGCCTCTTTTTTTTGTCGGGTTGCTGAGGTTTTTGTTGAGGCGACCTCTGGGTGTTTTTCTTACTTACTTTTTTTTCTTTCGGTCTTGCCCTAAAATTTGGGTACAAATTTTAGGGTTTTTGGGTCTTGGGACTTTTACTTTTCTAGTTCAAATATCACTTGGGTTTGGAAGGTTTGGCCATTTGGTGAGTAGACTTCCATGATGGGGCCGGGTTTTAGTTTTAGTCTTCTTGCTTGCGCTTCTCTGTTCAGGGCTTTGTAGACTTTGAAGGCTGTTAGCCATGGGGCGCCTTCGAAGGTTCCTACTAGGGCTTGGGTTGGTGGGTTTTCTTTGATAATTAAATCGCCGACATTTCCGATGGGTGGAGATTCTAAGTAACAACCCACATCGGCTCTGAGGCGTTCTTGTTCGGCTTGGTTGGGGTCGTCGTGATAAATTCCGAAAGTCTTTGAGCAGTCCCAGCCATTGTCTTTGGCGAGCTTCTCGATGGATTGATAGGTTTCTTGCAGCTTGTGGTAGGGGCCAGTCACGCTTTTATAAACTAGGACTGTCATGGGTAATTCTTTAACGTCGATCACGACGGGTTTTAGTAAGCCTACGTTCCAGATTGCGTAAGCCAGGAGAAGACCGATGACACCAAAAACTGTGAATAAAATGTGGTAGGATTTCATGGTTTTGTCCATTTGATTGAGCAACCCATGGAAGGGATTTGCTGAAAAGAAAGTTTGTCTGATTCTAAAAGATCTAAGCAGGCTTGGTAAAGTTCGCGCTTTGTTACTTTTGTTTCATCTTTCCAGGAATCGTCAAGACGTCCTCGGTAGGTCAAAAGTCCTTTTGAGTTGTAGACGAAAAAATCTGGGGTGCAAACAGCCCCGTACTTTTTAGCGATGCTTTGATCAACATCATGTAAATAGGGAAACGTGTAGCTTTTAAGTTCTGCTCTTTTTTTCAAATTTTCGAAGGAATCATCGGGGTAATTGATAGAATCATTTGAGCAAATGGCCACCAAATGAATTCCTAAATTTTTTAGATCTTTTCCTAATTGAATCAATCGATCTTCGATGGCTTTTACGTAAGGACAATGATTACAAATAAACATGATCACTAAGGGTTTTGAATTTTGAAAATCACTGAGTGAATAGGTTTTGCCGTCAGTGGCAGGCAATCGAAAGTCGACGGCTTTTGTATTTTCAAAGTTTTCAGGAGTGTAAGTTAAGGCCATGGGTATTCCTCTTTTTTAAAGTTCAGACCAATGAGTGTTCAGGTTTCCTTGCTGAAGTCCACCGTCGGGTAGAACGGCCGTGTAACTTTTTGTTAACCCTGGCCAAAGATTGAGGGCGTGTAAAATCTGATCACAATGTGGCGTTGAAAGTTTGTCGGGCATTTCTTTTGTCAATTGAGAAAGGTGCATGTGAGTAGAAGTTAAAAATGAATCCCAATTTTGAATGAGATCTTCTTTTGTGAGGACATCAACTAGGCAACCTGCAGTTGGAACAGATTTTGGATAATCAAAAAGATTCAGGCCGATACCAATAAACAAATCATGATTTGGCTTTTGAGCCACAACCTCAATCAGGATTCCGCCGATTTTTTTATCATTGAGATAAATATCGTTGGGTGCCTTTAAACTGACGGGAAGGCCAGGCCAAACTTTCGAAAAAGCTTGGTACAGAGCCAGTCCCACAAGAGCGGAAAGCACTGGAAACGGGGCGTTTGAAAGTCGAAAGCACCAAGTGGAAAAAAGTTGACCCCCGGGTGTGACTGACTGGCCCCAAAGGTTTGAACTTCTTCCTCGACCTGCTGTTTGCTCGTTCGATAGAATTAAAAGTTCTGAAGATTGTCCATGAAATTCATTTTTTGCCACAGTCTGAGTGCTGGTGACACTTTCAAAATACAAAGTGGGAACTGCATTTTTTTGAGACCAATTTTTCGTTAATGCCGCGATTGAGTTCACTCTAGTTCCAATCAAACAGAAGCGACACATCAGCCACAGGAGCCGAGTGGGTCAAGGCACCAACAGAAATAAAATTAACCCCTAATAGGGCAACCGATCTGACGCGGTCTAAGCTCATGTTGCCGCTGGCCTCGGTTTGGATGTGAGCGGGGACAACTTTTAAACACTGTCTGAGCATTTCATTATCCATATTATCCAAAAGCAAGCGATCGGCTTTCAGTTGGACGGCCACATTGACTTCATCTAAATTTTTACATTCGACTTCGATCGGCAGTTGAGAATGACTGCGCACGCGCTCGACCGCTTGAGCCAGGCCACCCATTACACTGATATGGTTATCTTTAATCAAAATGGCAGCACTTAAGTTCATGCGGTGATTCACACCACCACCATGAAGAACAGCTTTTTTCTCGAGCTCGCGAAGACCGGGTGTGGTTTTTCGAGTGTCTAAAATTTTTGTCGAGGTGCCTTCCACTTGTTGCACAAATTGATTGGCGTAGGTTGCAATTCCAGAGAGGTGACCTAAAAAGTTCAAAGCCACACGTTCTGCTTTTAGAATCTGAATCAGATCCCCTTCTAGGGTACAAATATTTTGTCCACGCAGAATCTTTCGACCTTCTTCGAACAACCATTTAATTTTCACTGAAGGTTCTAAAATTTGCATGGTTTGCTCAAAGGGGCCAGATCCGCTTAAAACAAGATCCTGTTTTGCTTTAAGAAAGGCACGTCCCTGTTTTGGTTTGACGGCCAAGCAGTCGGTCGTCAAATCACCTGAAGGCATGTCCTCGAAGAGTGCAGCTTGAATAAGTTCGATTAAATTCATGGTGCTTCAATAGTCTGTTCAGTGTCTTGAAGCAAGCGATTGATTTCTTCGCGAATGATTTTTTCAGCAAGTGGAGCCATATGCACAGAGAGCCACTTTTGAATTTCATGGCTGACGAGTTCGCTATCGAGTCCCGAACTTCCTAACCCTTGAGTCATCGCATGCGCGATTTTTTCTTTCATTGGCGTTCCCGTTAAAGGGAACTCAGAAAATTCTTCTGTCTGCACGGGTTGAGTTTGTACAGGGGCATGAAAATTTCGTCCCAGCATAGTATCGCTGGGTTTTTCGGTTTGTGGTGGTGGTTTTTGAATCCACTCATCAACGGATTCTGTGTCATCAATCACAAGTTCTTGATGCATCGGAATATTTTGTGTCACCTGAGTTGGCGTGTGAACTTTTTGCGACATCTGAGGTATGGAAGTTTGAGGCTCTGCAGCGGGCTGAGCAGGTGCCTGCGCCGGTGACTCTTGAAATTCTGGTAAAGGTGGAAATTGAATAAATGAGCTAACTGGATTATCTCGAGTCTTTTTAACCAAGTCCTGGACTAACCCACGAAGTGCAGAAGGATCAAAAGGCTTTTCTAATCTGCGATCTGCTCCGGACAGTCGGGCTTTCTGCTCGTCGATTTCCATAAAGCCAGACCACATCAGGACAACAGGAATTTTTTGAGTTTCTGGATCACTTTTTAAATCATGGCAAACTTCGTATCCTGATCGTTTGGCAAGAAGGACATCTGCAAAAATCAAATCGGGTTTAAAAGTTTTTGTGACAGAAAGCACATCGAGACCCACGGAAACTGATCTGACGTCGACGTCAAAATCTTGCAGCGTGAGCTGAACTACTTTTTTTATTGTGGTGCTCTCATCAGCAAGTAAGACGCGTAAAGCCATGAATTTAGTAAAGAGGGATTTCTTAATCGAGTCAACTGTATAATCATGGATCTGATGAACAGGATCGATTTGTACGTCACACGTCTGTATTGGGGATTTTTCTTAGGGGCCTTATTGGTCTTTGCCACTCTGTTTTTGGCAGTGGACGCATTAAGCACCATGGTCAAGTACTCAGGCCTTGATCTTTCAAGCCTGGTTCTTTTCTATGCCTTTTACCTACCTGAAGTGCTTTCCAAAATGATTCCTGTGGCCTGCGTTGTTGCCACAGTGATGACAATGACTTCACTCAATCGAGCCGGTGAGCTTGTGGCTTTGTATGCTGCTGGCCTTGGGCTTTTTCGAGTTGCAGCGCCAGTGCTCATTTCGATTTCCATGATCAGTTTGTTTAGTTTTTTTATTGGGGATCAAGTCTTGCCTCAATTTATCAAGAAGAAGAATTTTATTTATTATAATCAGATCGAAAAAAATCCCAGCAAGTTTCAATTCGTTCGCACGGATCGAATCTGGTACAGATCTAAAGACACCATTTTCAATATTAAAACGCTGTCTCCAGATGGCTTGAAAGCCCAGGGTTTGACTTTGTATTTTTTTAATGAGGCCTGGGATTTGATTCAAATGCTGACAGCCAAGGATGTCACACTCAAAGGAAATCAATGGGAACTCGATACGGGTTCCATCACTTTGTTTGATAAAAGTTCGAGCTTTCCGTTGACACAAAATTTTAAGAAAAAAGTCATCATCATGGCAGAGGATGCTAAAGACTTGCAAAGCGCAGGTCAGACTTCGGACATGCTTTCGCAAAAGGAACTTTCCAGATTTATTACAAAAAATCGAGAAGCTGGCTTAGAAACTTCCAGATACGAGATGGATTTTCACGCCAAGTTTAGTTTTGCTTTTGCGGGCCTCGTGATGTCACTTTTAAGTCTTCCATTTACCGCCCAGCGAAGCCGTTCTGGGGGGACCATGGTGTCCTTGGGAATGTGCTTAGGCGTGGTCTTTCTGTATTGGATTTTCTACAGCAGTGGCCAGGCGCTTGGGACCCACGGTGTTCTATTGCCCTTTATTGCAGCCTGGCTTCCCACATTGATGATGATTTCCTACGCTTTTTGGACATTGAGAAGATTACGGCTTTAAGCTATAAGAACTTCCAGGAGACTGATCAACTATGGCTCGACTTAAAATTCTCACTTATCCAGATCCTCGACTGAAAGAAGTTTCGCAAAAGGTGACTGACTTCGGACCCGGTTTGGGAAAGCTCGCAGAAGACATGCTTGAAACCATGTACGACGCCCATGGGATCGGTTTGGCCGCTCCGCAAGTGGGTGTTTTGGATCGATTTTTGGTGATCGATACTCGTCCTCGTGATGAAGAAGGTCGCAGATACAATTACGATGAAATGACTGAAATGGAACAACAAGTTCCGCAGCCACTTTTCATTGCCAATCCCCGAGTGATTGGGGGTGAAGGCCAACAGACTTTTGATGAGGGTTGCCTCTCTGTTCCTGGCTTTTTCGAAACCGTTCAAAGATTTAATGTCGTAGAAATCGAAGGTGAAGACCTCAATGGTAAAACATTTCGATTCAAAACTGATGGTCTTTTGGCCGTTTGTGTTCAGCACGAAATGGATCATCTCGAAGGTAAGCTTTTCATCGACAGAATTAGTTTTCTAAAATCCAGCCGAATTAAATCTCAAATTAAAAAATCGGGTTATCCCAAAAAAGAAGAAGCTGTTGATTCGCCCTCGGCTTCGACTCGAAAAAGTAAATCGGAAAAGTCAAAGCAGTGAGTGAGATCCGTGTTTGTTTTCTGGGAACTCCGGATTTTGCGGCCACATCACTAAAAGCCGTCTTAGATGATGAACATTTTAAAGTTGTGGGTGTCGTGACCCAGCCAGATCGCCCCAAGGGACGAGATCTGAAGCTCACAGCCAGCCCTGTCAAAGAGCTCGCTCTAAAAAATAACCTGACTGTTTTAACTCCAGAGAGTTTGAAAAAACAAAGGGAGTTCGTAGAACAAATCAAAACCTGGAAAGCTGAAGTGGCCATTGTGGTGGCATTCGGTCAAATTTTGGATCAAACATTCTTAGATTTATTTCCTTTTGGTTGTGTGAATGTGCACGCTTCCTTGCTACCAAGGTGGCGGGGAGCAGCGCCTATTCAGCGAAGCCTAGAAGCTGGAGATCTAAAGTCTGGCGTATGTTTGCAAAAAATGGTTTTAAAACTTGATGCCGGTGATGTTTTAGGAAGTCGCGAAATCACTTTAGACAGTGATATGAATTCTTTGGAGCTTCACGATAAACTTGCGGTTTTAGGATCAGAGCTTCTAAAAGTTGAATTGATGGATTACATCCGGGGGAATTTAGCTGCCATTCCTCAAGATGAAAAAAATGTGACGGTGGCAAAAAAAATCGATAAAGCAGAATCGCTCTTGGACTTCAAGCAAACAGCTGAGTCATTACACAATAAAACTCGAGCTTTTGTTTGGGGACCTGGTGTTTTTACTTACTTCCAAAAACAAAGACTGAAAATACATAAAACAAAAGTCAGTGCAAAAACCTTTTCTGTGAACCCAGGAACTGTGGCTGAAGTTCAAGAAAAATCATTTTTCATTCAGACCGGCACAACAGCTCTTGAAGTTTTGGAAGTTCAGCCCGAAAGCAAAAGTAAAATGTCAGCACAGGATTTTATTCAAAGATTTAAATTAGAAGTAGGAGTTCAGCTTGGCAGTTAAATGGGTGGCTCCCTCAATTCTAGCAGCTGATTTTGCAAATTTAGAAAAAGAAATGAAAGCCGTGCAATTGGCCGGGGCTGATTTGATTCACGTGGATGTCATGGACGGCCATTTTGTTCCCAATTTGACCATTGGAATCCCTGTGGTTGAGTCTTTGAAGAAAGTCTCGAGTCTTCCATTGGATGTTCATCTGATGATAGATCGCCCAGAAAGATACCTGGATGGGTTTCTCAAAGCGGGAAGTGACTATCTGACGATTCATATTGAATCCACAGATCAAGTGAAACAATGTTTGCAAAAAATACGAGCCTTCGGAGCCAAAGCAGGTCTGACTTTAAGACCGGGAACCTCGATCGAACGGCTCTATCCTTATCTTGAGCTTTGCGATTTGATTTTAGTGATGACTGTCGAGCCTGGATTTGGTGGACAAAGCTTTATGAAAGATCAAGTCGCAAAGGTTGAAAAGCTTTTTGAAGAAAGAAAAAGTCGGGGATTGAGCTATAAAATTGAAGTGGACGGTGGAATCACTGATCAAACAATTTCTTTTGTTCAATCAGCAGATATTTTTGTCGCTGGAAATTATATTTTCAAAAATGACTATAAAGCTTCAATTCAAAAGCTTAAGGGCCTTTAACGGAAATTCGACAGGATCGAACGATTTTGTTTTTTAGATTCACTAAACCTTGAATGTCCACTTTAAAATTCAGCTGCAATTGATGAATTCTAAATTTGTAAAAAGAAGACATGCCGACAAAAGGTGGGAAAGCAACTCCCCCGCCAAAGGCATGTTCAAAATAGCCGTCTTGAGAAATCATAGTACCCGCTGGGCCGATGCTGGATCGTTCAAGCTTGTTATACTTAATTTGAATGATTTTTTTATGGCTCATAAATTCGTCTGAAAGCTGCTGGGACATCTTTTGAGCGGCGATTCCGGCGAAGGCCTCGCCCATCCAATTAATCATGCTCAAGGAGTGTTCTGCGTTAACGTCAATTCTGAAAATAACGTGTCTTCTGCTATTATGAACATAAGTGAGGTAGCCTAGCCCGATACCAAAGCCTAATCCTAGGTGACCAAAAGGTGGAACCAGATGTCCCCAACTTTTTTTTCTGAAATGATCCAGGATGTAATCACTGACTCCAAAGCCTGCAAGCACATTTGGTCGAATCCCATAGCCAGAGGCGTTTGAAGTCATGATCAGTTCTGGTGCATGGTTGAGTTTGTATTCCAGATCAGAAATAACAAATTCTTGAAAGTCTTTACCTAATTTGAGTTTGGTAAAAATATTTCGAACCTTTTGAGGTGCACGATCCCGAAGGGACTCTAAAATCTTGATATAGCGAGATTTTTTATTTGTGGGTGTCTCGATGGGGAGTTCAGCATGAGAGACCAGGTCATTGATTTCGACAGTGATGGATTCAAGAGGCTCTAAATTCTGAGTTGTCTCACTTTGAGGCGTCGTTGCAATGATCAGTGGTTGCGGCAATTCGTCACTGGCAAATGCACCAGTGACGGTAAAACTAACGAGGAATAAAAGGCGAAGTAGAAATTGAATCACAGATCAGTTAAGAGCAATCAGGGGGCCAGGAAATGGGTTACTTCAACCAGCCCTTTTTGTTCATAAAGAAGTAAATTGAAACCAACACAAATCCCATGGCTGAAAGCGCAGCAGGATATCCCCAAGGGCTTTTCAGCTCGGGCATAAATTCAAAATTCATCCCGTAAATTCCAGTGATCACATTGAGTGGCAAAAGAAAGATGGAAAAAATTGTTAAAATTCGAACAACTTCACCTGTTTTGTAAGAGGCCTCGGTGGTTTTTTGCGTGCTCAATGAAACATGCAAATTAATCAATGTGGTGACGTTTTCATAAAGCTCATCCACATAAAAATACAAGGAATCGCAATTTTCTTTAATATCTTGAAGGGCAGGGGTGGCATCATTGAAGCTCTGTGAAAGTTTAGACACCACATCTCGGGTCATTTTTAAGACCATCTTGAAAACAAAAGTTTTACGTTTAAAATAGTAAGCAGATTTGAGTTTAAAAACTCTGGAGCCAGGAACTGCAAAGACCGAGGCCTCGTGATTTTCTAAATCCGAAAAAAATATATCAATTCGGGTCTCGTAACTTTTCAAAACTGAATTGATCATGGCACAAACGTACTCAATTTGTGTGCTTTGAAGTGATGATTTCAGGCCTTCTGCTTTTTGGATGCAGTTCATATCAGTTCTGTGAATCGTTATTAAATACTGAGGTCCTAAAAACAAGGCTACTTTGCGAGTCAGATCTTGTACAGACACCCCATTTTTAGGCGGCTGGTCTTCTGGAGCACGAAGAATCATGAAATGAAGCCCATCAATCAATTCGTATTTAGGCAAATGCTCAGGGTCTAAACAATCCTGGATCGATGTCTTATGCAGATGAAATCTATCGCCTATTTTTTGCAAATCTGCGGGGCTAGGGCCTTCAAAATCGATCCAAGTGAAGTTTTCAGTCTTAACAAGAGTGGTTTCTTTCATGATTTGTTTACTTTGCAGATTGTTTTTTTGAATGTCCAGTTCCAGTTTGGAACTTGGTTTTTGTTTTTGTTATCCATAAGAAAAAAAGTGGTTGTACTTATGAAAAACCTTCTTCATACTGAGATCACTTCTTATGAAAGGGGGGTATCATGTTTCAAAAAATGTTTATTACACAACTAGAGATAACCCTCGATCCAGGCTCTCTAAGAATGTCAGAATCCGTCACCGCCTTATAGGTATTCGGACTCAAAAAAGCAAAACAAGTAAATAGGATCGTTGATTTGAATAAGACTATTAACGTCTTAATCACATCCCAAAAATTAAATTTAAAGACTAACAAAGGAAATTTATGAAGACATCAAATCTTCAATTGAATCACTATTCTTTGAATTCGAAAAATGAAGTTCGAGTTCACGAGATTAACAAAATAAACTCGAAGATATCCAAAAGTGCAGACTTGGGATTCTTAGTTTTTCTGACTATCGGAACAAGTGTTGTGCTTAAAGCCATCAGCTCTTGGCTTGGTCGTGAAGAAATCAGAATTCAAAAGGCACCTGGAGTTTTCGTCACTCGAGAGGAAGAGTACCGGCACCTGAACAGTCCCAACTCACTCTTTAGAATCAACTAAGATCTATGAGCATCAAACAAATGCTCATAGATCCATTTTAACTTAGAACCGAATGTCGATCACTGGCACGAATGTCACGGCGCCACCTAGGCAAGTTATGATCGCATCACGAGTATCAGGTGTTCCTCGACCAGAGAGTTTGTCGTAAGCCTCTTTGCCAACTCCAGTCGAGCAAGCTGCTAAAAAACCAACAGTTTTTGAAACATAAGATGACATCTCTGCATTGAGCTCTTTGCAGATAATTCTTTCAGTGGCAACAGCTGCGCTCACTGCAATCACAGAACCAGCAGTCGAGTGCTTGACGAGATCGTCACGATTCTGTGTACTTTTGATTCCATCAGCTGCAAGAATGGCCACATTGTATTGACCACTATTTTGGCAACCACGGTTGTCGATGATGACGATTCCTCTTTTGCTTGATTTAGATAGACCCCGATCCGCTAAGTCTTGTCGAACTAAATCGACTGCACGAAGTGGAGGTACCGACTTCTCAGAAATGCTCGAAGGGTTCATGACAAACTCAACATCTGGGTTATTTTGTGCGAGCTCTTGAAGAGAGAGGCTTTGGGATTGTGCAAAGCTCTGAGAGAATGAAAGTAAAGTGATAAGAGCAGCTGTCAGTTTCAACATAATTTCCATCCAATTGAAAATCCAGATTTATTCCTGGATCCTCCAAGGGGGTGCGAAATTGAAACCAAGTTCAATTCGAATACTTTAGACTTAAAGTGCAACGAATGTCTTATATTTAGACAGTGTGACGGTTTCCCCTTGTCTCCTCGCAAAGACTTCCGATTTATGTCGAGAAGTCTGAACTTTATCTTAATTTCTGGATTTTTTGGACCGATAGAACGGCTATGAAACACCAAATTAAATTCTATTTATTCATGAGCATTTTTTTAACTTTGTTTTTCTCGGTAGGCTGTGGACAATCGGGGTCAATTTCAGCAGTCACACCGAGCCTGGAAGGGGATCAAAGCTTGCCTCTGCCTCCGCAGTTGCCTGGATTTCGCTCGGTGGCTGAATCCATTCGCACCAGCGGTCAAGCAGCTAAAGTTGATTTGCTTGTGGTCATGGACAATTCCAGATCTATGGAATACGAGCAAATGAGTATTTCAAATCGTTTCTCTTCGTTTATTGATCAGCTCACAAATATCGATTGGCAACTGGCCATTGCAACTACAGATGTTCTAGGTGATGACCAAATGAAAGATGGACGCTTCATTCGTTTTAGAAATACGAACAAGTTTTTCCTTTCCAGTCGAGATAATATCAGTTTTGCGAAAAGAACATTTTCAGAAACCATTCGAATTGGATCCTCTGGTGACACTGATGAACAGGCCATCAAGGCGACGTACCGAGCTCTCGAGCGTGCTCTTGAAGCCCGGGGTGACAATCGCTTTTTTGTTCGTGATGATGCTGCCTTAGCCGTGATTATCGTGTCCGATGCGGATGAAACTTTGCCACTGAATCAATTACCAACTGCTAAAAATGATCCAGCTCGGTTACTTGCTTTTATCGATTCCAATTGGCCACAGAAAAAAGTCAGATTCCATTCAATCATTGTTCGGGATGGTGACCAGGCTTGTTTAACAGATCCAAACGACATCAATGAAGGCTACGGTTTGACCTATGCACGTTTGAGTCAGATGACGGGTGGAATTATCGGAAGTGTTTGCGAACAAGATTACGGTCGTCAGCTTTCTTCGATTGGAAATTCAACAAATGATCTGATTAAACAATACACTTTGAAATGTGCTCCTCAAGATACAGACAATGATGGAAAATTAAATATCATCGTCGAGAATTTAGAGACCGGAGTTCAAGTGAAAAATTTCAAAGTGCAATCGACTCAATTGGTCTTCGATCAGCCGCTTCCGGGTGGAAGTTACAAAGTCGAATACTACTGTAAGTAGTTTATGCTGATAATTTAAGAATGAGCTTTGAAAGTCCCAGCGCAGAATGCTTCTGATCGCTGTTCTTCAGCTGAAAACTTTTTTCAACAAAGTCTTCAACAGATTTTTTGCGGTCAGATTCATTGGGGTAAAGCTCTCGAATTTTTTGGATCTCAAGATAATCCAACCAAATGCCTGCCGACATTGAGCAAATATCCACAGTCAAAATTCCGTTCATTCCTTTTGGGCCGTAGGGCTGTTGCTGCATGATCGCTGCCGGGTGCTTAGGGCTTTTGCGATTTTTGAGCACCTCCGGTGGAATTGGATTTTGAGGAAGTGCTTTTAAAATTTCAGAGATATCTTCGTGGGTCTCATCAAACTTATTGATTTCAAATCGATCAAACCAAATGCCACCGGTTTTGGGACAAATATCAAGCTCGACATTTTTAATATTGATAGCAGTCAAATAAACCATTTGATTCGAAGGAAAGCAGGGGCTTAGCAATTCAGTTTTTTTCATAAACAAAAGATTCCTATTCAGTTGTAACTTCAGCTGGTATCCTGCAAAAGGTCAACTTTTATAAGGAGTGGAAAAATGGCTGAAGCACTTGTGACTTGGAAAGAAAATATGCTGTTCGAAGGATCCGTCAGTGGCCACAAAGTGATGATGGATGCGATCCCTCCTTTTGGTCACCATACCGCACCAACACCGAAGGAACTGCTTCTCGTCAGCATGGGTGGATGCACCATTATGGATGTGGTCAGCCTTCTTAAGAAATACAAACAAATTTTTACAGGCTTGCAGGTGAAATCCAGTGGTGATGCAGTCAAAACTCAACCACAGGTTTATCAAAACGCCACTTTGCAGTTCTATGTGGAAGGTGCCGTTGATGCGGAAATTTTTAAAACCTCTATCCAACTTTCCTTATCAAAGTATTGCTCCGTGAATGCCATGATTTCGAAAGTTGTGCCTTTGACATGGCAGGCCTTTATCAACCAAGAAAAAGTGGGTGAAGGTCAGGCCCATTTTGAACTATGAATTCCAATCAGGACTGGCAACTTCTTATTAAGGTTCCCGATCTGATCCAACGAGATTTTTTAGTTAATTTATTGGGTGAACAACAAATCGAAACCATGGCTCCGGATCGGGACGTGATTGTCAGCCTTGGCGGAGGACCTAATTTATCGCTCGAAGGGTACTCGGCCCTGTTTGATGGCTACTCAGTTTTGGTTTTAAGAAAAGATTTTTCAAAGGCTCAGGATGTTTTGGGTGTTTTTGAGAAAACCAGAGCCATTAAATCCACCGACATCACCGATCACATGGCAAAATTTCATTTATCAGCCATTTTAAGCTTCGTTTTGCCAGGTGTGCTGCATGGGTTGGCCTTGTATCATCTGGTCCTGGCGGTGCAACGAAAGCAGTTTAAGACCTCGGTTCAATTCTTTTTCTCGTCCTTTGTCTTCATTGTGACTTCCCTTGTTATATTGAACTTTTTGATCTCTCGGATTTCCTAATTCTTTCTTGAAATCCTTCAATGTGGCGACTAGAGTCCGCACTCTATGGAAATTAACGGTTCAAACCTCAATATCAAGTCTGTTTATCAATTGGCCCACGACCCCAGAACCAAAGTGTCACTGGAAACAAGTGCTCGTGAAAAGATGAAATTTTCAAGAGACTACATTCAGAAAAGAATTTCCGCTGGCGATGTGATGTATGGGGTGAACACAGGATTTGGAGCTTTTAGCTCTGTGCGAATTTCTGATTCCGAAATTGAAGAACTCCAAAAAAATCTGATTCGTTCTCATTCGGTGGGTGTCGGTGCTGCCTTTTCAATTCCCCAAACTCGGGCCATGATGCTTCTGCGTGCGAACGCCTTAGCACGCGGCCACAGCGGCATTCGAGATGTGGTCGTCGACAAAATTTTAGAATTTTTAAATCATCAAATTCATCCCGTGATTCCGTCTCAGGGCAGTGTGGGTGCCAGCGGAGATCTAGCCCCGCTCTCTCATCTTGCCTTGGCCCTCATTGGTGAAGGTGAAGCTTTCGGTGATCAGGGTGAAGTGGTTCCTGTCACTCAGATTTTAAAACAAAAAAATATCAAACCTCTAGAGCTTCAAGCCAAAGAGGGACTCAGCCTGATCAATGGTTGCCAGGTGATGACAGCCATTGGTCTGTTAGAATTAGAAAAAGCCGATCGATTGCTGAAGCTTGCTGATATCGCGGGAGCCATGTCACTTGAAGCTTTAAAGGGCTCAAGATCTGCTTTTGATGCTTTGATTTCAGAAACCCGTCCCCATGCCGGAGAAATTAAAACAGCTGCCAACTTAAGAAAGATTTTAAGTTTAAAATCAGAAATTTCAGAAAGCCATGCATTTTGTGACCGTGTTCAAGATGCCTATTCTTTGCGTTGTATGCCGGCTGTTCACGGGGCTGTGAAAGACACCTGGCAATACGTTAAGAATGTTTTAGAAACTGAAGCCAATTCCAGCACCGATAATCCACTGGTTTTTGCTGAACAAAATAAAATCTTATCCTGCGGAAATTTTCATGGCATGCCAGTGGCCTTTGCCATGGATTTTGCGGGAATCAGTTTCACATCTTTAGGTAGTATTTCAGAATGTCGAACGGCGAAACTGATCAATCCTGCCATGAGTGCGGGATTGCCAGCTTTCCTGACTCAAAATGGGGGACTGAATTCGGGCCACATGATTGTTCAGGTTGTAGCTGCAAGTCTTGTCAGCGAAAACAAAGTGCTTTCACATCCGGCCAGCGTGGATTCAATTCCCACTTCAGCTGAAAAAGAAGATCACGTCAGCATGGGAACGATAGCAGCTCGAAAATTTGCACAGATTCTAGAAAATACTTATCAAGTGATTTCACTCGAGCTTCTTTCTGCCAGCCAAGGTCTTGATTTGCTCAAGCCCCTGCAGCCTGCAGGTGCTGTGAAGGCCGCACTTGATACCATTCGAAAATCAGTGCCCTTTGCAGAAAAAGACAGAATCTTTGCGTTTGACCAACGTATGATGAAAAAAATAATGGATCAAAATTTAATCGTGGAAGCCGTTGAAAAAGAAATCGGACCTCTTAGTTTATAGTGATTGGAGTTTGACATGCGAACAGTGAAAGCCCCGACAGGAACAACACTCAATTGCAAAGGCTGGCAGCAGGAAGCCGCTTACAGAATGATTCAAAATAATCTAGACCCTTCGGTGGCAGAACATCCCGAAGATTTAATCGTCTACGGTGGAATCGGTAAAGCCGCACGAAACTGGGAGTGTTTTGATAAAATTTTATCAGCCCTTAAAAACTTAGAAAATGATGAAACGTTGCTCGTTCAATCAGGTAAACCCATTGGTATTTTAAAAACTCACACGGATGCTCCACGGGTATTAATCGCCAATTCAAATCTTGTCCCGAAGTGGGCCACCTGGGAACATTTCCACGAGCTCGATAAAAAGGGCTTGATGATGTACGGACAAATGACTGCGGGTTCTTGGATCTACATCGGAACTCAAGGCATAGTCCAAGGGACCTATGAAACTTTCGTAGAAGCTGGTCGCCAGCATTTCAACGGAGATCTTGCAGGCCGTGTGATTTTAACAGCAGGTTTAGGCGGCATGGGGGGAGCTCAACCCTTGGCTGGTGTTTTTGCAGGCGCTGTTGTGCTGGCTGTGGAAGTGGATCCTGAGTCCATACAAAAACGCTTAAAAACAAAGTATGTGGACGAAGTGGCCACCGATCTTCAGGATGCATTAAAAAGAGTGAAGCACTACCAAGAGACCAAACAAGCAAAATCCATCGCCGTTCAAGGTAATATGGCAACTGTCATCCACGAACTTTTAGCTTTGAATTTTACACCCGACATGTTGACGGATCAAACTTCTGCTCATGATCCATTGGTGGGATACATTCCTGAGGGTTATGATTTAAAACAAGCTGAAGTTTTTCGAAAAGAAAATGAAAAAGCCTATTTAGAAAAAGCTTACACCAGCATGGCCAAACACGTTCGAGGCATGCTTGAGATGAAAAAGCGCGGGGCGATCACTTTTGACTACGGAAACAATCTTCGCGCTCGGGCTTTTGATTTTGGAGTTAAAGACGCCTTTGATTTTCCGGGATTTGTTCCTGCCTACATCAGACCTTTATTTTGTAAAGGTAGCGGGCCTTTCCGTTGGGTGGCTCTCAGCGGTGACCCTCAAGATATTGCGGTGACTGATCAGGCCTTGATGGATTTATTTCCTCACAAAAAAGATTTGATCCGTTGGTTGAAAATGGCCTCTGAAAGAATTGCTTTCCAAGGTCTGCCCGCAAGAATTTGTTGGCTCGAATATGGTGAACGCCATCAAGCTGGACTCTTGTTTAACGAACTTGTCAGAACGGGAAAAGTAAAAGCCCCAATTGTGATTGGCCGAGATCATTTGGATTGTGGATCTGTGGCAAGCCCGAACCGAGAAACTGAAAGCATGAAAGATGGCTCTGATGCTGTCAGTGATTGGCCGTTATTAAACGCTCTCGTGAACACCGCCTGCGGTGCCACATGGGTCAGCCTGCATCACGGTGGTGGTGTGGGTATGGGTTACAGCCAACATTCAGGACAAGTGATTCTGGCTGATGGGACGCCCGAGGCTGCCAAGCGTTTAGAGCGAGTTTTGAAAGCCGATCCAGCCATGGGCGTTTTTAGACATTTAGATGCTGGCTACGAAGAAGCCAACACCACGGCCAAAGAACGCAATGTGAACAGCTTGTGGATTAAATAGTTTTTGATTTACATCGTCATGATTGATTTTTTGCGGTAATCTTTTCGCAATTTGACGATGTAAGTGCCCAGGCCCAGCAAAGCCGTAGCTGAAGCAAACGCAAGAAAATTGTAAAAACCTTGAAGGTTTAAAGACATCTTCAGTCCGATACCTATGACTCCCATTGCTTGAATCGAGTAAGGTTTAAATTCGTAGTACCAATCAAACTTATTTGAAATATGTCTCAAGTGTTATCCCCCCGGATCCATCTTCCAGATGCAAATCTAAAACCCTTGGCTTTAATCGAATCTGGGGACCTAGATGCATTGCAATTGAATTGAAACGGTTAAGGAATAGACAGGCGGCTACAGGCCTATAGACAAAAGTTACTTCTGTCCTGGTCTCGTTTTGAGATCAAGTTTGGTCTTCTGAATATTGAGAATATTTTGAATGGCTTCAAAGGTTTTTTCACAAGTCTCAGATAGATCCGTGCGACCCCGATTTGATAAACGAGCGCTTTGAATCCATTGTGGCTCACAAATCATTTTCAATTCTCGTTGATAAAGATCAAAAGATGCAGCCATCTCGGGTTTATCTAAAATCAATACCAGGTGATCCAGTCCTTTGTATTTCCGACTTTTTTCGAGGCAAGTGGCAGATGCTGATTTCGACTTTCCAACACAAATCGGTTTTCGATCCGTGCAATCATTTTTTGAATCACTGGCACATCCACTGATAAATCCAAAGGCAAGGGGGTGGCAAAGAGCTTCATTGGGTAAACACTTAAAATTAAAAAATGCATTGAGCTCTGGATCCGCAAGCTGATTTTGGGCTTGGCACTTATTCGATACAGCTTTGGTCACGATGTGTCCTGCATACAAGCATAGAACTTGATCTAATTTCAGCTCTGTCTTCTTTTCGATGACAGCTTGAGCTGGCAGAGCGGGGGCGGCTGCGGCGACGGGTGTTGTTGGATTAATTGGAGTTACAGGCGAGGGAGGTGCAGGTTTTGGTGCCGTCACGGCCGGAGCTGCTGTTGATTGCGGTGGTAGTACCACAGCAGGTTGCGCTCTTGGGGCTTCTTTTGGCAGCGAGAGAGTCGTTGAAGTGCCTTCCGAAAGTGTTCTGCCACCGATGATCCCGCGCTTTCGAACGTCTTGCTTCACTTCTTCAAGCTCTCGAAGTGCAGTTCGGATTGTTTTGTTTTTAGGGCGACGGTTCAGTTCTGTTTCTAAAACTTCAATGCGCTCAATCACGACTGGACTGAATCTTGAAACAGCACCATTCATTGGAATTTCCGAGCAGCTGAGAGTGTCTAAGATTCGACTCAGTATTTCAGAGTCCGTCATACTTGAAGCAGATGAAATCCTGCAAATTCCGTCAGCTGCCAACTGAGGCGATGTTTCGTTTGCAAAAGCTTCAACAGAATTTACGAAAGCAAGCCAACTGGGAAGCTTGTAATTAAATGAAGCCGAAGTTTGAAAACTTTCTTCAGCTTGAACACTTAGATTTTGAATTAACTGAAGGTAGGCTTTTTTCTGATGAGTTGGCAGTTCTGAAAAATCTTGATGAGTGATGAATGCAAAACTCATGGATGAGCAAAGTAAGAGAAAGAAAGCTTTAAGCATGGGACCCACCTGTCAAACTAGGATTTGGGTTTTAGATTCTGTTTGACGATCTTAATGAGATTTTCAACATCCATGGGTTTTGAAACCAAACCACGAGCCCCTTTTTCAGAAGCTGTTTTTTCATCGTAATCAGAAAATCCAGAAATGAGGATAACAGGAACTCCGCGGTGATTTTGATTGATATGTTGCAACAGTTGCATGCCATCCATCATCGGCATTCGAATATCAGAAATCACAAGGTCAAAATTATTTTTGTCCAACAGATCTTTTGCTAGAACGCCGTTGGTTGCGATCTCGACTTCGTAACCATGAAACACAAGAAGATCCTTCAGGGTCTCAGCCAGGGCCAGTTCGTCATCGACTACAAGTATTTTTGCGGATTCATCAAAGTTATTCACGGTACGATCAGTTTAAGATTAAAGCGCAAGGGGAGCAATGGAGAGTGTATATTCTAGACCCCAAAAGATTTTAATCAGTAGCAAAAACAATCTGCGTTTTCACAGGCAAAAGTTTTTTGGTCTGTAAACAGTTGAAACTCAACAACCTTTTTGTTCTCAAAGGTCACGGCTAAAACTTGCTGGTTCTTTAAAACCCAACGTTCTTTCGTTTGATAAAAATCAACCTGACCCTTTTCTTTCAACTTTGAAATCAATTGATCAGCAGGCATCATTCTTAGGTCAGGTTCAAGGGCAACAGGAGCAAAAACACCCTGCTGGTCGAGGTTAAAAAACTGCACGATCCTTGGTTTTTGAAGGGATTCCTGTAGGACATGAATGCGAAACTTATGTCCAGTCGAGGATTTCAAGTCGTAATTTTCAACTTCAAGCCACTTCGATTCTAGACCAATTGAGTTGATCAGTTCATCTGGGAAATCTTCAAATTGAGAGCTTTCAAGACCTAAGCAGCTTTTGACGGCCACAGAGAATTCATTTTTATTGGGTTGCTGAGAAATGGAGAGCGCCAAAGTGTTGTCCGAAGGTGGGTCCGATCGCAGATCTTCTTGAACTGCAGAGTTCATTTGTTGCAACAGCTTTTGCTTTTTGAAAGGAAAAATAAAATGAAAAAAGAGGGAGTCAACTGCGAGAATTACCAAGACCAAGATGATCAAAACTAAAAGTGGTTGAAGCCGTTTCAAAAAAGTCTCTTTTCAAAAAACCAAGTAACAAAAGTAAGGCCAACAAAAGAATTCAAAGGATCTCTACTCTGATATTGTAGACAGATCATAATCAATTCGTCGCAGGTCAGGTCAGTGATTACGCAACGCAATGCCAATTTTTGTCTGTCGAACTTATTTTCACAGCCGGAAATGACTTCAGTGACTTGGATTTTTCCCCTGAACCACAGCTAAATCCGTTATTTTAGGTTTCTTTCAAAAGGAACTGAATATGACTCATTTGTCTTTAATTTTTATCGCTCTTTCCATCGGAATTTCGGCTTCAAGTGCCACTCGCGGACCTGCTGCGTTTGGAGATCTTTTCCGGCGAGCAGACCCCTCTGTAGACATCATGAAGTGTAAATCCTGTTCCACGCCATTGTCGGATGAAAACTGGGTTCAGCTCGAGAAAATTGAAAAATGTAGCCCTGAGCGCAGATACATGCAGCAAGATCTTCTCAGAATAGATCCAGCCATTCGAAGTAAAAGAACAAACTCCGAAGGCTCTCAATTTCCTGTGGCATGTATCGTACATGCCCAAAGAACTTTTACTTTTAAAACCAAAGCCAATCCCACTGATTCCGAAGCCACTGTCTGGGCAGGACTTGATGTTCCCAGCCGAGCCATCGGTCAGTGTTCTTCTCATGAAGGCACTCCCACACGTGGAGGCTTTATCCCTTGTGTGACTGCTGAGTATGCTTACACCGTTTACAATGCTTTTGAAGATATGGCGGATTGTTTTGATATTAGCTCCAGAAAACTTCTTCCAAAACTTTGGAATGAAAGTGGATTTCACATCAACACTTTAGGTGGTGGAATGGATGCGGGAGTGGGGCAGCTGACTCGAAGTGCGATTCAAGAAGTTTTGAGCAAACCCTATGCTGATGACGAAAGAACTTCTCTTGAAATTTTTAAATCACAAGCGATGAATAGTTCAAAAGCCTCTTGCCAAAGACTTGTCAGACAAGAAAAAGCCTTTGATGCCGTTGATCCTGACGTCAGTCAGCGCTGCTCGATCATGTCTGTTCCTGAGAACCCAATTCGAAATGTGATTTACTTAGGTGTGTTTTATAAAATCAATGAAAGAAGCGTCAGCAGCCGAATCAAATCAACAAATTTGAAGGCGAAGCTCGAGGAGTTGGGTTTGCAAAACCCAAATATGGATTTTTTCCAAGACGCCATTACCACTTTGGCTTTCAATGCAGGTCGTGGTTCTGCCTTCTCTTTGATTGAGACGTTCATTAAATCCAGAATTGCCAACGGTAAAAAATTGACGGCGAAAGAGCTGAACTTTTTAACGAATCCAATTGAAGAAGTTCGTGCCATTCGAAAAGAGCCAAAAGATGAGTCAGAAGCCGATCGTGAAAAGCGAATCGCAAAGCTCACAATCGCTCGAGATAAAGCCCACGAGCGAACACTGCCAGCGTTTTTAAGACTCATGCACGGGATCCAGGCAGACTTCGAAACGGATCCTGCTAAGAAAGGTATCAACGGTGCTCCGGGATATTTAACTTTCGTCGGTGATCGTCAAAAGAAATTCGATAAAGACTTAGGAGAGGGTGTATGTACTCAAAAATCATTTTTGCAGTACTAATTCTAGTTCAAACTCAAGCTTGGGCCGGCTCACTTCACCAAACACGCGAAGGTGGAAGATCCGGTGCTGAAGAAGCGCTGGAAGTTGTCCAAGCTCAACCTGTTCAATCAAAATCATTTAAATTGGTTTCAGATGTAGCTTTGCAAAAGTATGTGGATGAAAATATCCAGCAACTTGAGTCTTTGTTGCCAACTTTGCCATCGCCTGAAAAAAAGCTGTCTTTGATCCACGATCGGATCAATCGAATATCAGCCTACAGGTCGACTCATTGGTCGAAGTCTGCTTTTGTGGAACTACAAGTGGATTCTCAGATCAAGCCTTTCGAGAGCTTTCCACAGGCAGAGCAATTTAACAAAAATCGCTGTGAGCAATATAAAAATACAGTTTTAGTCGAATGGGAGCCTACGGCTGCTGATCGAAGAGCCACTCAGTCGGGTGTGGCGCGGGCCCTCAAAATTCTTAAAGATATTTGCAGCTAAAAAGCCCCATGCCAGGCTTGCCATAAAGTGTCCCGTGGATTAGCGTTCAAATCCATGGGTGCTAATTCTTTTGGTTCAAGATTTATCGTAACAAGTTTTGGTGAAAGTCACGGATCTGCTTTAGGTGTGGTCATCGATGGTTGTCCTGCGGGACTGACTTGGGATCAAGCACTCTTAGAAAAAAACCTCAGTCGCCGTAAGCCCGGACAGAATCAGACGGTGTCTGCCAGGCAGGAACCGGATCAGGTGGAGATCCTGAGTGGTGTTTATTTAGGTAAGACCCTGGGAACGCCCATTGCAATCATCACCAGAAATCATGATGCAAAATCTGAAGACTATAAAAAAATCGAAAATCAACCCCGTGCCGGTCACGCGGATGATGTTTGGAAAAATAAATTTGGTCTGTCAGATCCTCGCGGAGGAGGAAGATCTTCCGGCCGAGAAACTGTGGCCCGTGTGATGGCAGGCTCTGTGGCTGAAATGTTTTTAAAATCAAAATTTCCAAAGATGAAAGTCATGGCCCAGGTCGTTCAAATTCATGATCGAAAAGTTTCAGGACCACCCTATGATTCTGAAACCGATGAGTTTTTAAGTCAGGCCAAAGCCAGCGGCGAAAGCTACGGCGGCTTGCTCGAATTGAAAATCGAAAACCCTCCTGCTCACTTAGGTCAGCCCTTTTTTCATAAATTGAAAGCTGATTTGGTAGCAGCCATGATGGGTATCGGTGCCGTCAGTGGTGTGGAACTTGGAAAAGGCTTCGATCCTGTTTTAGATAAAGGCACCGATTTTCACGGACAAAACAGCTCTGCCCAATACGGTGGAATCCGCGGCGGTATCTCGACGGGTGAAACCATTTTGATGCAAATTAAAGTGAAACCCACTTCTAGTATTTTAGATGTGGCCAAAGCCGGCAGGCATGATCCCTTCATCGGAACTCGTGCTGTACCAGTCATCGAAAGCATGGCCCATCTTGTTTTAGCTGATCACGTGCTTTGGTCCCTGCAAGATCGGATTTAAAATTGTTATCTTTTGAAAGCACTTTAAAGAGTAAGTTCAGCTTACAAAAGTTTAGACCCGGTCAAAAAGAAATCATTGAATCCATTATTAATAAAAAAGATGTGATGGCTGTTCTTCCTACGGGTGGAGGAAAGTCTTTATGTTTTCAATTTCCTGCTTTGTATTTGGATCAGTTAGTGATCGTGATTTCTCCGTTGATTGCGCTGATGAAAGATCAAGTGGACAATTTAAAAAGAATGGGGATCCCAGCTGGAGCTATCTATTCAGGACAAAGTGATCAGGATAAGATTCAAATTTTTCAAGACATTCAAAAAGGCGGGGCTTATCTTTTGTATTTGTCACCCGAGCGAGCTCAAAAAGAAGGCTTTCAAAACTGGATTAAAAACAGAAAAATTGCTCTGTTTGCCATCGATGAAGCCCATTGCGTTTCCCAGTGGGGCCATGACTTTCGAGAAGAATACAGCCAGCTGGATATTTTAAAAAAATTGCGTCCTGATATTCCAACTTTAGCATTAACGGCGTCTGCCACACCGATGGTTTTAGCAGATATCTCAAAACAAATTAAACTTCAGAACCCAGAAAAAAGAGTCCACGGATTTTATCGCCCTAATTTATTTTTCCAAGTAGAAATTTGTACAAACGATGAATTGAAAATTTCATTGCTATTAAGTGCAATTCGAAAAAATCCGACAGGAAGAATTATTATTTACTGCGGAACCAGAAAAAAGACAGAAGAACTGACAATTGAATTGCGACGTCACTTTGATCAAGTGGGCTATTACCACGCGGGCCTGTCGGCTCAAGACCGTGTGCAAGTTCAAGAGGAGTTTAAAAATAATACTCTACGAATTTTGATCGCGACCAATGCCTTTGGAATGGGTATTGATCAGCCAGATGTCAGACTTGTGGTGCATTTTCAAATGCCCTCGACCATCGATGCTCTTTATCAAGAAATGGGCAGAGCTGGCAGGGATGGCTTGCCTTCAACCTGTTTGATGCTTTACGCAGCGAAAGACAAAGGTCTTCAATCCTATTTTATTCAAAGCTCAGACGCGCCAGAAAATATCAAAAGTGCCCGTTGGAGAAATTTAGATGCACTGGTGAATTACTCTGAAAGTTCCGAGTGCCGGCATTCTGAAATATTAACCTACTACCAAGACTCTCAGCGAATTACGAACTGCGGACATTGCGATAATTGTAAACCTGATTCGGATCGCAGAATTAAGGCACCCGTTATTGAAGTGAAACAAAAGTCAAAGCTGAAGAAAAAATCAAATGCAGATGTGATTGAATTGGATTCAGACCAAGAGCAATTATTTGCAGAGCTTAAAAAGTGGAGAAAGCAAAAGGCTAGCGAGCTTGATGTTCCAGCCTTCATTATTTTAAGCGATCGAACACTCAGACAGATCGCTTCTGAGCACCCATATACCTTTGACGATTTACGAAACATTCACGGGATTGGCGATGATAAGCTCGAGAGATTTGGTGCAGATCTGTTGTTGATCCTGAATTAAACAAAAATAAAATTTTTAACGAGAACTAATTATTTGAACTGAACCACGCCGGTTTCTAAATGGTAAAGGGCAGGCGAGATTGTCAACTCACCGGATGAAATCCTCTTTGCAAGTTCTGGGGATCTCAGTTTTAAGTCCTTTATAATTCCCTCTACATTGGCCCAGCTCTCTTTTTCATAGTTTTTTGAGTGCTCAGTGCTTTCTTTAAATTGCATCAGTCGAGGATGAAGATCATGAACCAAGTGGTTCAAATTTTTTGAGCCGGCATCTGCACCATTCAAAGTGGAAAGTGCAGCTTTCACAGCCCCACAGTTTGTGTGACCCATGACCACAAGATTTCGTGATCCCAAGTGTTCGACTGCGTATTCCATACTTGCAATGGCCGAAGGATCAATGGCCTCACCTGCTGTGCGCACAGTGAAGATTTCGCCGAGTTTTTGGTCAAAAACAACTTCGGGAGGAACTCGAGAGTCTGAGCAAGACAAAACAATCGAGTGGGGAGTTTGTCCCGTTGAAAGTCTTTTTACATCAGATGAGCGAGCCCCGTCGTTGCGGAGATGTCCTTTTACAAAACGAGTGTTTCCATTTTTCAGCCATTTGAGAGCGACTTCAGGGCGAGTTCCTTCGGCGTGGGCGGAGTGATTCGCATCCGTGGATTTTGCCTGTGCAAAGGTAAACAAATTTGCGATTAGAATCAAAAGGGAGACTAAATATTGAGAAGTGATCATATAGGTTTCTCGTTTCTTTTCGATCATCACACCTGAATCTTTTAACTTCTTCATCAAAAAAGGAATTCTCAGGACGAATCACTAGTCAGCTTGAATTCACTCAAAATTTTAATCCCGGTGGAGTTTGATTGTTCATGAGATCAATAAGCGCAATAGAATCATATACTTAAGAGCTGAATTAAACACTCGTTTAATTTTAATTGAACGTTTGTTTAATCTGCGATAGACTATCTTCCATGGAATCAAAAGTCGAAAACGTCGAAATCAGAGAAAAAATAATGAGAGCGGCCCGAAGCCTTTTTGCAGAAAGAGGCTTGGAAGGCGTGAGTGTTCGCGAGATTGCAACTGCAGCGGGTGTTAACATCGCCATGGTTTCTTATTATTTCGGTGGCAAAGAGGGGCTCTATTTTGAATGCATATCCGAATTTGCCAAAAACAAAGAGGCGGCAGTTAAGAATAGTTTAAAGCCAATGAAAAATGCAGAGGATTTTAAAAGAAATTTAAAAGCTCTCGTTCAAGATAAAATGAATTCCTTCACGGAAGATCTTGAGGCTCATAAAATTATTATGCGTGAACTTCAAAGCCGACGAGAACCTGAATTTCAAAAGAAAATTATGAAACAGTTGGTTCCTGTTTTTGATCTGATGAAAGGTCTGTTCGTCGATGCAAAAAAAATGAATCTACTGAAAGAGGATATGGAGCCTGAACATCTGACTTTGATGCTGATGGGGACCATGTCTCACCCTTGTATCGCGGAACACGCGATGGAAACCCATTTGGGATACAATATGACGAATCCGAAGCAAAGAGATCTTTATATCAATCAAATTTGTCTGCTGTTTTTTTCTGGAGTTTTAAAATGAAATTGTTAAACATTGTTCTTTTTGTTTTTGTGACTAATTCGGCATTGGCACAAATCCTGACTTTAGCGGATTATAAAAATCAGGTTCTGAAAAACGACCCACAAACTCAAAGCATTCAGGCCCTATATGAAGCCAATCAAAAAATTAAATCACAGGCAGATCTCATAACAGGTGTGCAAGTTTTTGCAGATGCAAATCTTCTAGATGATCAAAGAACAACTGTGAATCCCCGATTTCAAGGTGATCGAACAGCGGTTAATTCTTTAGCAGTTGGACTTCAGCAACAGACTCGGTATGGACTCAAGTGGAGCCTTTCTCAAAATTTTCAAAAAACAAAAATTGAAAATGCAGATGCGACTGCCATTACTCAACCCGAATACAATGACGCTTTTCCAAAACTTGAATTGGCACTTCCTCTGTGGAGAAATTGGCTAGGCTCTGAAACACAAGCAGAACAAGATAAAACCAAGCTTCAGCTTGAGGCAGCAGCGAAGCAAGCTGAAATTAATTGGATTCAAAGACAGGCGGAAGTGGAAGAGATTTATTTTCAATTGCTGTCTAAAAAAGAAGTTTTTGAAATTCAAAAAGATTCTCTGAACCGCGCAGAAAAAATTGAAAGTTGGACGGGAAGTCGATTCCAGAGAAATTTAGTTGATGAAGGTGACTACTTTCAAGCGCAAGCCGCTGTTCAAGCCAGACAATTGGATGTGATTAAAGCGGAAGTGGACCTAAAAAATGCTGCTAGAATTTTCAATTCCCTTCGTAATTTGGACAGCGAACAAGTCACTGAAAACTTAAAGAATGAAAATTTGGATCTCAACCGACTTAAACTGAATGCCCTTGAAAAAAAGGAAAGACTCGATTTGCAAGCCCGACAGGACCAAATTCAATCCCAAAAATCCATGGCACTTGCTGAGCGTGAAAAGTTAAAGCCCAGTTTGGATTTGCAAGTCCAAGGTTATACTCAAGGGCGAGGCAATACCTATTCGGCCGCAGAACGTCGTACTTTTCAAGATGAAGATTATCTGTTTGTTGGTGTCGGTTTTTCAATGCCCTTAGATCAAGTCAAAACCTCTCAAATTCGCAGTGGTTATGCAGAAATGAGCCAGGCTCAAGCACAAGCCGAGCAGTCAAGATTGCGCGATGTGGGTCTCACTTGGTCAGAAACTGTAGAAAAAGCAAATCAGTTAAAAAAACAAGTGGAGATTTTAAGATCACTTGAAGTTTTGGAGCGAAAGAAGGCAGACAGTGAAAGAAATAAATTAAATCGCGGAAGATCAACAACCTTTCAAGTTTTGAATTTCGAACAGGATTATAACTCGGCAAGAAATCAACGGATCAATTTGGAATTTCAAGCTCGGCAATTTATCAACTCTTTAGCTTTGTATAAATAAAGGATTTAAAAATGAAAATCTGGGAACTCTCAATTAAACGTCCTATCTTTATGAGCTGTGTGTTGGTTTCTCTCTTGGTTGTTGGAGCTTTTAGTTTTTCTAAAACTCCAGTGGAGCTATTTCCTGACATCAGCTTTCCCATTGTGACTGTTAATATTCCTTATCCAGGCGCAGGTCCTACGGAAATTGAAACCTTGGTTTCTAAAATTGTGGAAGAAGAGCTCAGCGGAATTGCGGGTATTAAAAATATCAGATCCATCAATCGTGAAAGTCTGTCGGTTGTCGTAGCAGAATTCAATTTAGATATGGATATCAAGTACGCTGAACAACAGGTTCGCGATAAAATTTCTGGGGCTCGAAGAAAGCTTCCTGACTCCATCGAAGAACCAGTCATCGCTAAAGTGGATCCTTCTGCTCAACCCATCATGGTTTTGGCGATCAAATCTAAACTTGTCGGTGGTGAGCTTTATGATTTAGCAAATGAAGTCATCAGGCCTCAAATTGAGCAGGTCAATCAAGTAGGTCGGGTTGAAGTTCAAGGTGGACGCAAGCGTGAAATTCAAATTCAACTGGACCGTAACAAACTGCAAGCACGGGAAATGTCAGTCAGCCAAGTGGCCATGGCACTTGCGAACAGCGGTCAAAATGTTCCTGCAGGAAAGATCAATCAGTCGAAAAATGAGTTGGTGTTTAGAACGCTCGGTGAATTTAACTCTTTAGAGCAAATCAATCAGTCCATTGTGAGTTTCTTTGGAAATGATGTGACAACAAGGGTGAGTGATATTGGAACCGTCAACGATGCCTTAGAAGATGAAAAACTTCGAGCTTTTTTGAACGGTGAGCCCACCGCATTTTTGTATGTTTATAAACAATCCGGTGCCAATACCATTCGAGTGGCCAGCCAAATCAACAGTAAGATTGCCAAAATCAACGATGACCTTAGAAAAACTCAAGGGTCAGATTTTGAAATTACAGTGGCTCGTGATCTTTCGCGATTTGTTTGGGCCAATGTTTTTGACGTGGCTGAATCAATCATCATTGGAATTATTTTAACTGTCTTAGTCGTCTTTTTATTTTTAGGATCTTTAAGAAGTACTCTGATCACGGGACTTGCAATTCCCGTATCACTCATCGGAAGTTTCACATTGTTGTTACTAGCAGGTGTCAGCATCAACATTATGTCGCTGTTGGCCTTCTCATTGGCAGTTGGACTTTTGATTGATGATGCCATTGTGGTGAGGGAAAATATTTTCAGACATTTGGAAATGGGAAAAGGAGCTATTCAGGCTGCACTTGATGGTACCAAAGAAGTGGGACTTGCCGTTCTTGCCGTGACCTTTGCAGTGATCGCCGTGTTTGCACCCATTGCGTTCCTATCAGGTGTGGTGGGGCAGTTTTTCAAAAGTTTCGGTTTAGGTGTCTGTTTCGTCATGATCATCAGTCTTTTTGATGCTCTCTCGAACGCGCCCATGCTTTCAGCTTACTTCGGGGGGAAGCACGAGCCTCTAACAGGAAAGCCCGTCAACAAATCAAAACCCATCCAGGCTGTGCTCATTTTGTTTGATCGATTTCAAACACGTTTAGAAAATAGTTACGAGAGACTGTTAGAAAAAGTTTTAAGAAATCCAATTAAAACTTTGAGTTTTACTTTACTCATCGTGATCGGACTTGCGGGATCAGTTGCTTTTATTCCAAAGACTTTTATTCCAGCCAATGACTCGGGTGAATTCCAAGTAGCAATTGAGCTTGCTCCAGGAACAACACTAGAGGAAATGAGTCAGCTCACTTTGGAAGTGGAAAAAGAAATCAAAAAAAATCCCAATGTGATTATGACAATTGCAACCGCTGGAAATCTGAACGGTCAGTCCTATGTGGGTGATGTATTTGTGAACCTCACACCGTTTGAAAATCGAAGTGTGACAACAACACAAGTGAAAGCGGATGTTCGAGAGGCGATGCAAAAATTTAAGTTCGCAAGTCCCAAGGTCAAAGACATTGATTTTGTTGGATCCGGTCAGCGACCCTTTGTGATCAATGTGAAAGGTCAAGACCTCGAGCAAATCAGAACTGTTGGCGCCAAACTATTAGAAAAATTGAAAGCTCATCCTGGGCTTGTGGATCCCGAGTACACAGACAAACCAGGCCTTCCTGAGTTTCAAGTGAAGGTGGATAATGAAAAGGCGCAGTACTACGGTGTGACTCCTTTGATCGTGGGCCAAGAATTGCGTGCGCAAATTGAAGGATTGAACTCTGCAAAGTTCAGACAAAATGGACTCGAGTACGATGTTCGAGTTCGATTGAAAGAACCACAGCGAGATTTAGAACAAGCCTTTCAATTTGCAAAAGTCCCGAATTTGAATAATCGCCTAGTGGAAATCAAAGATTTTGCCAGTTTCAAAAAAGAAGTGGGCTTTGCGACCATCAACCGTGAAAATCGTGGTCGTTATGTGAGTATCGAAGCTGATATCGCAACCGACGGCCCTGGAATGGGTGGAGTGATCACAGACATTAATAGAATGTTCGAATCAAAAGAAATTCCATTGCCGGAAGGTGTGACATACAGATTTGTCGGACAGGCAGAAAACTTCCAAGAACTCGGAACAAGTATTAAGTGGGCGGGAATATTGGGACTTATCTTTATTTACTTAGTTTTAGCCTCTCTCTACGAATCAATCATGACTCCATTGACAATCATGCTAGTGATTCCACTTGCAGTCTTCGGAGGCTTCTTTGGATTGTTCGTTATGCAGTCGACCTTGGATTTATTCTCCATGATTGGGTGTGTGATGCTGATGGGTCTGGCCACCAAAAATTCGATCATCTTGGTGGATTACATCAACCAAAAGTTAGCAGATGGTGTTGAGCTCACAGAGGCTGTGATCCAAGGATCTAAGACAAGATTGCGTCCCATTCTGATGACAAGTTTTGCATTGATCGCAGGTATGTTGCCGGTCGCGATCGGTTTGAATGAAGCTTCTAGCCAAAGAAAATCTCTGGGGATAGCAGTGGTGGGTGGAGTTTTGATTTCCACACTTCTGACATTGGTTGTGATACCAGCTGTTTTTAGCTACATCGAAAGAGCCAGACGTTGGATGCTAAAAAATGTGGGATCGAAAATGGTCAGCTCAAATGAAGAGGTTGTGCATTCGAATGGTCATGGGAAAAAGCCGCAAGTCACGCAACCCAATTTGAATATGTAACTACATCTTCAAAGCTTCGCGGTCGAATTCATCCACTTGTTTCCAATTGATGATCGACCACACGCCTAATAAATAATAGGCACGCTTGTTTTGATATTTTAAATAATAAGCGTGCTCCCAAACATCAATTCCAAAGACGGGAGTTCCCTTAACAGTTGCTGTGTCCATCAGTGGATTGTCTTGATATTCGGTGGATGTGATTTGGAGTTTTTTGTTTTCATCACGGATCAGCCATACCCAGCCAGAACCGAATCGACCTGCGCCTTGTTTTTCAAATTCAGCTTTGAATTGATCAACAGAACCAAACTGGGTTTCAATTTCTTTTTGCAAGCGAGCAGGCATCACTTGTTTTTTTGCGTCGGGAGTTAATACTTTCCAAAAGAAAGCATGATTCCAATGCCCACCCACATTGTTTTTAACAACAGCGGGGAAGGTGGAAATCGATTTTAAGATCTCAATGACAGTTTTTTTTGTTGAAGGCAGTGCCGTGTTCGCATTGTTCACATAGGCCAGATGGTGTTTTCCATGGTGGATTTCCATGGTTTCTTTATCAACTGCTTGAATCAAAGCGTCTGTTGCGTAATCTAATTTTGGAAGTTTCAATGGAAACTTCTCTTGATTGAGTGATTTTAAACTTGCAGCGAAGGTGAGTGATGAAAATAAAAGAGCTAAAGTCAGTTTCAGTTTCATAATTCGAACTCCTTAAATTTTAAAAATCACATCATGCGTGTGCGCTTCTCTACTGCTAGTGCAGCTTCTTTCACTGCTTCCGATAAAGTCGGGTGAGAATGAAAGCTTCTTGCTAAATCTTCGCTGGATCCGCCGAACTCCATGGCCACAATGATCTCGCCTAAAAGCTCAGAGGCTTTTGCGCCCACAATGTGTCCACCAATAATCCGATCCGTTTTGCTATCAGCGATTATCTTCACAAAACCTTCCGTCATACCGATGGCTCGTGCGCGGCCATTGGCCATGAACGGAAATTTTCCGATATTCACTGACAGACCCTGTTCCTTACATTGCTCTTCCGTCAAACCCACAGAGGCCACTTCAGGATGAGTGTAAATCACCGAAGGAACCGTTGCATAATTCACGTGCCCAGCATGCCCCGCGAGCATCTCTGCGCAAGCCACGCCTTCTTCCTCTGCCTTATGAGCAAGCATGGGGCCAGGGGTGACATCTCCGACAGCATAAATGCCTGGAATGTTTGTTTGATAGTGATGATCGACAACGATGTAGCCACGGTTGTCTTTTTTAACCCCGACCTCATCTAATCCCAATCCATCACTGAATGGTTTTCTTCCCGTGGAAACTAAAACCACATCCGCTGTCAGTGTTGCTGTTTCCTTTGAGATTAAATTTTCGTAAGTCAGTTCCACTTGGTTTTTTACAATTTTAGAACCTGTGACTTTTGTGGAAGTCATAAACTTCACACCTTCACGAGTGAGGTTTTTAACTAAGACTTGAATGCTTTCATGATCCATCATCGAGCAAATCTGCGGAGCAAATTCGACCACAGTGACTTCTGATCCCAATCTTGACCAGACAGATCCCATTTCAAGACCAATCACACCCCCACCGACGACAACTAATTTTTTAGGAACCGATTTTAAAGAAAGAGCCCCGGTGCTAGACACAATTTTCTCTTCATCAAATTTCAAGAAGGGGAGTTCCACTGGAACAGAGCCTGTGGCAATCATGATTGATTTTGCAGTGAGCTTTTGAATCTGACCGTCAGCGCCTTTGACTTCCACTTGGTTTGGCGCTGTGATTTTACCGTAACCTTTGACCCAATCGATTTTATTTTTCTTAAACAAAAACTCGATGCCTTTGTTATTTTCTAAAACCACTTTTTCTTTTCGAGTCATCATCGTGGGAAGATCAAGCTTCACATTATCCACTTGAATGCCGTGCTTTTTAAAATCATGCAGAGCCATGTGATAATGCTCACTGGATTCCAACATGGCTTTAGAAGGGATGCAGCCCACGTTCAGGCATGTGCCACCTAGGTTTTTATCTTTTTCGATGACTGCCGTTTTAAGACCCAATTGTGAGGCACGAATCGCACCCACATAACCACCAGGACCGCCACCAATCACAATCAAGTCATAATTCATATTAAATCTCCAGTAATAGTCTTTCAGGATCTTCGACGCCCTCTTTGATCTTCACTAAAAAGCTGACGGCTTCTTTGCCATCAATCATTCTGTGATCGTAACTGAGAGCTAAGTACATCATGGGTCTGATCACGATTTCTTTACCTTTACCAGTTGCCACGACAACTGCGCGGTCTTCCACTTTATGCATACCTAAGATAGCACTTTGAGGAGCATTCAAAATCGGAGTCGACATCAATGATCCGAACACGCCACCATTTGTGATGGTGAAGGTGCCGTTCATCATGTCATCCACGCCAATTTTTCCATCGCGAGCCTTTAATGCGAATTCTCGGATGGCCATTTCGATTTGTGCCACTGACATTTGATCGATGTCTTTGATCACAGGAACCATCAGACCTTTTTCAGTGCTGACAGCTACACCTAAGTTGAAATAATTATGGAACTCAATTTGATCCCCTTGGATATAAGCATTCACTGCAGGAAATGCCTTCAAGGCTTGAACAGAGGCTTTTGCAAATAAACCCATGAAACCCAAAGACACGCCGTACTTTTCTTTAAAGGAATCTTTATATTTATTTCGAAGCTCATTGATCTTAGTCATATCGACTTCGTTAAATGTCGTCAGCATCGCAGCGTTGTGCTGAGCTTGGACTAACTTTTCAGCAATTTTTTTGCGGATATTTGTCATGGGGACTAATTTTTTATCCCCTTGTTTAGAAACCATTGGGACAAAAGGCGCAGGTGCGGGAGCAGATTTAGCTTGAGCGGGTTGTGCAGCTGGTGCACCACCAGGTTGAGCTGCGAGCACATCACCTTTTGTGAGTCTTCCATCTTTGCCAGTTCCGTTCACAGTTGCAGGATCTAATCCTTTTTCAGTTACGATTCTGTTCACAGCTGGTGATAACGTTTGAGCATTCATTGAAGGCTGAGCTTGTGCAGGAGCTGCAGCGGCAACGGGAGCCGCTGCCTTAGCTGGAGCTGCTGCAGGAGCTGATGCGGAAGCCTTTCCGTCAGTATCAAGAATGGCAACTGTAGATCCGATTTTTACCACCGAGCCTTCCGCGGCTTGAGTTGTCAGAATACCATCATTTTCAGCCACGACTTCCACACTGGCTTTATCGGTTTCTAAAAGAAGCAAAATATCATTTCGTTTTACAAAGTCTCCGGATTTTTTGACCCAAGATCCAATGGTGGCTTCTGTGATACTTTCACCAACCGTGGGTACTTTGATTTCTGTTTTCATTCTGATAGCTCCTTTTAAAATTTCTCAAAAACGTTTTTAATAATTTCAGCTTGATCCAATTTGTGTTTGTAAATGCTGCCAGTCGCAGGCGAGGCCTTTTCGGGGCGACCGACGTATTCTAAGTCAAACTTCAATTTTTCTTTTTTAAACAAATCTTTAAATTTAAAGTAGATGTGTTGGTAAGAGCCCATGTTCATAGGTTCCTCTTGAGTCCAAATGACATTTTTTAAATTGGGATAAGTTTTTAAAACATCAAGCACTTGTTTGTACGCAAATGGGAAGACTTGCTCCATACGAACAAGGGCTGTTTTTTTGTCGTCGCGTTTTTCACGCTCTTCGAGAAGCTCGTAATAAAGCTTTCCGCTGACAAAAACCACGTTCTCAACCTTCTTAGGATCCTTGAGACCATTTTCAGGAATGATTTCTTGAAATGTTCCGTTGGCGAGTTCTTCTAAAGTTGAAACCGCTTTGGGATGTCTGAGCAAAGATTTTGGCGACATGATGATCAGTGGCTTTCTGAAGTCCCGTTTCATCTGTCGTCGAAGTGCATGATAGATTTGTGCAGGCGTTGTGAGATTCGCCACTTGAATATTAGCCTGAGCTGCTAGCTGTAAGAATCTTTCCATTCGAGCACTGGAATGTTCGGGACCTTGGCCTTCGTAACCATGGGGTAACAACAACACAAGACCGGACATCTGCATCCATTTGGCTTCGCCAGCAGTTAAGAATTGATCGATCATGATTTGTGCACCGTTGGCGAAATCACCGAATTGAGCTTCCCACAAAGTTAAGAAAGTGGGGTCACAAGTGGCATTTCCATATTCAAAACCAAGCACTGCATATTCTGATAAAATCGAGTCATAAACACAGAATTCCACTTTGTCGCCATTGATTTGATCAAGAGCAAAGTAGGACTCACCAGTTCTGACATCATAAAGTCCAGAATGCCGATGAGTGAAAGTTCCGCGCACGCAATCTTGTCCCGTCAAACGCACGGATGTTCCATCTGAAAGCAAAGATCCGTAAGCGAGAAGTTCCGCAGTTCCCCAATCCAAAGGTTCTTTGCCTTCAGACATTGATTTTCGAGTTTCTAAAAGTTTTAAAAGTTTAGGGTGGGGAGTGAAATTTGCTGGCACTTCGCCCATCTTGAAGCAGATCTCTTTGAGCTTCTTGATATCAAACTTCGTATTCACCGGCTTTTCCATATCAGCAGCAGTTCCTTTTTTCAGGCCCTGCCAAAATCCTTCAAACTTGAAAGGTTTAATTTTGGGTGCTGCTTTTTTTGTGTCCTCGTAAATCTTCTGAAGATTGTCCATTTTTTCTTGGTAAAATCCATCCACAAAGGCTTGATCAAATGTGCCGTCACGTAGGATTTGTTTTGAGTAAATTTCACGTAAAGTGGGATGCTTTTTAATAATATCGTACATCAAAGGTTGAGTGAAAGCTGGCTCATCCCCTTCGTTGTGTCCAAAGCGTCTGTAGCAAACAATTGTGATCACAATATCGCGGCCCCATTCTTGGCGATATCTGATTGCAAGATCCATAGCACGAACGCAAGCCTCTGCATCGTCACCGTTCACATGTAAAACCGGGGTGTGCAGGACTTTTGCAACGTCAGAGGAATAATGAGACGAGCGACCATTTTCAGGTGAAGTCGTAAAGCCCACTTGGTTGTCTATCACGATATGAACAGTTCCTCCAACGGTGTATCCCTTAACATGTGCCATTTGAAAAGTTTCAAGCACAACACCTTGGCTAGAAAAAGCGGCATCTCCGTGAATCAGTACGGGCACAACTTTTTTACGATTCTTTGTATCTTTTCTTCGACGTTGAGCGGCTCTGACCATTCCAAGAACAACGGGATTCACGGCCTCAAGGTGAGAGGGGTTGTAGGCCAAAGAAACTTGCACGTTTCCGTTCGGCGTTTCTTTTTGAGCGGTGTAGCCCAAGTGGTACTTCACATCGCCGTCGTAATCTTCTAAAGGCTCTTGAAGTTCTGTGGGTCCGTTGAAATCGCCAAAGATGTATTCCAAGGCTTTACCCATGAAGTTGGCAAGTACGTTCACACGTCCTCGGTGCGCCATTCCTAAAGTGAACTCTTCCACCTGAAGGGCGGCTCCCTTTTGGACCATGTATTCAAGCATGGGCAACAAAGCATCTCCACCTTCAACAGAAAATCGTTTAGTTCCCACGTA
>CAZPBD010000020.1:0-39500 GCA_964584655.1 uncultured Pseudobdellovibrionaceae bacterium
GCAAGGTGTTATGGCATTCGATTTGCCAATTATGGTGGCCGTTGCTTTTGCATGTTTGCCTATATTCTATGCGGGCAGTCAGATATCTCGATTTAATGGATTTGGATTCTTGGCTTATTACTTGATTTACTTGGTGTTTTTAATCGCGAAGGCCAAGGACCATGCGGCACTCGGGCATCTTGAAATCGCATTTTGGTATTTCGTGGCACCGATCACGGCGGCCACGATTGTGATTTCAGTTTCTCAAGCTCGGCGCGTCCCGGCGGTCAAATAAAGACTCTGTCCTGATAGGTGGGTTTTGTGCGGTTGTCAGCACGATATCTTTCTGTGCTATGGCCGCTGAGCAGTTTCACAAAAAGCTTTGTTCAGATTCAGAGGAAAAGGGAAGCTGAGGTTTGAATTCTCAGCTTTTTCGTTTTAGATCTTCGTCGCGATTGGCTACTTCTTTTTCAAATAAGACAAGATCAGGTACCCCGCGATTCCTGAAAACAAGGAACCAGCAAAGATGCCCACTTTTGAGATGTCGACGACCGCGCTATCTTTAAAGGCAAGGGCGCTGACGAAGATCGACATTGTAAAACCAATTCCAGCAAGAAAACCCACACTTCCAATTTGTGGCCAAGAGACGCCTTCGGGAAGGCTAGCAATTTTTAATTTGCACGCCGCATAGCTAAACAAAAAGATTCCCAAGGGTTTACCGACAAAAAGCCCAACAATGACACCTAATGAAACCGGATGGCCAAAGAGCTGGCTCAATTGAAAATCTTTAAGCACAACGCCGGCGCTGGTCAGGGCAAAAACGGGCATGATAAAGTAAGTTACCCAAGGATGCACACTGTGCGCGAGTCGATCGAGGGGTGCCTGATCTTCTTCTTCGATGCGATAAAAAGGGGTCATCAAGCCCAAAATCACACCTGCCATCGTCGAGTGAATGCCGGACTGTCGGAAAAAGTACCAAACAAAAACACCGACAATGACATACAGAAAGATATTGCGGATCCCAATCTGGTTCATCATGGCGACGACAAAAAGTCCGGCAGCTGCGGCCATCAAGTATTCAGCAGATACTCCTGATGAATAAAGAAAGGCAATAACCATAACCGCACCAAGATCATCGACGATGGCTAGAGCTAAAAGAAAAATCCGCAAAGCCATAGGTACGCTTTTGCCAAACAAGGTCAATACTCCGACAGCAAAGGCAATATCTGTAGCCATAGGGATTCCCCAGCCTGCAGAAAATTCGGTCCCAGCATTGATCCAGAAAAACAGCGCGGCAGGCACCACCATTCCGCCCAGAGCCGCGATCATGGGGAGGGCGGCTTTGGAAGGTTTCGAAAGATGGCCAATGGCCAGTTCTTTTTTGATCTCAAGTCCGACCAAGAAAAAAAAGATCGTCATCAAAACGTCTTTGACCCAATAAGCCAAAGGATTGGCAAGTTCGATATCGCCGAGCTTAATAGAGATAGGGAATTTCAAAATCGAGAAGTAGCTTTCTGAAAAGCTGCTGTTCGCCCAAATCAAAGCTACTAATGTCGCTATGATAAGAATGACTCCACCGGCAAAGTCTTGCCCCAGGAAGTTCGCAAAAGGTTGCTTGATGCGATCGACCAATAAAACGCTTGGCCGATCTTTCACAGGAACTTGATGATCTATCTGAAGCCTCTTTTCGGGTTGCAGTTTTGCTTTGTTAAGCTACTGTTTTTTTGTCGTTGAGGCCAATGAAAAAAGCATTAAACATTTAAACTCAATAATTTAAACCGATCTGAATGGTAAAAATTGTTTGTGCGGGCTAATTTTATTTGGCTATTAGAATGACTAAAGGGCGCCACATAACTTTATGTAAGATACCTTCTGAGCGTGGACCACCTTCTCATTCGGTGAGGAGGCCGCATTGTGCGAGACACATTAATTTATAAAAGGCTTATTTATCGCCGTCCAGGCGGCTAAGGCAGCCAGTGAGATTGTTAATAAAGCCCATAAGGCACTCCATTTTGGTTTTCTATATAAAAAAATGGGCATTGCTCCGAGTATTGTCCAAACCCCAAGTTTTATTAAAATCCATGCGGGCCATGCGCCTTGTCCGACCATACCTAGCTTAGCCATTAAGCCAAATCCGGCTACAAAAATAATGAGCAGTCCCACGCCGTGAATGGCTGCAATCCATTTGCGAGCACTATAGTTTCTTGTGCCGCCATTAAAAGTATGAAGTGCAACGGCTCCTAAGGAAAACAAAACTAAAAAAATTCCAACGAGATGTAGGAAATTGTAAAACGAGTGTGGCATAAGGCGCGTCCTTTCGATTAGGGCTCATTTGATTTTAGTTTTTGGCGCATTGAGCGCACACGTGCCGCAAGGCTGTCTAATTCTTTTTCCATTGATTCCAGCTCGGTAGCAGTGGATTCTGACTTTGAACGTTCAGCAGCATTTTCTCGTTGCATTTCCTGCATGCTGTTCATAATCACACCAATAAATAAGTTGAGCATAATCATTGTGCCAAAAAGCACGAAGGATACAAAGAAGCCAATCACTTTAACAGCAGGCACGCCTGAGTCTCCGCGCAGGATATCGTACATTAATGTCGTCCAGCCCTCGAGGGTGATGACACCAAAGAGTGTAAGTATCGCATCGCCTAAAGTGCCAAAGTGCAAGGGATCAGCTTTTCCAAAGAAGAATACGGCGGTGACTCCGTAAATATAGAACAATATAGATACCAATAGGCCAACGTAGCCCATAGAAGGAATCGACTTTAGAAGTGTGCCAACCAAAAGTTGAAGTTTAGGAAGAGCAGTGACGAGGCGAAGCACTCTGAGTGTTCTTGCAAGACGAAGGACAGCGGCGAACTCCGCATCCATAGGTAGCAGGCAGATGGCCACAATAAAAAAATCAAAAACATTCCATGGATCTAAAAAGAAGTTCCAAATTCTAGGTAATTTTGCACCTAACTTGAGTAGAATTTCAATAGTGAAAATCGCCAGGATAATCTGATCCAGCAGGCGAAGAGTTTGGCCATATTTCGCAACAAGAGCCTGATTTGTTTCCAGACCTACAACGACGGCGACAAGAAAAATCACAGCGATTATGGCATTCTTAAACACTGAGTTTTCAATGATGCGTTCGCAATACGAAGCTATTTTGTTATAACCAGAGCGCGTGTCCATCTTCGGTCGCCTAGGTCCCAGATATCGCTTGTTGCGCTTGTTGAGCCAGTTCTGACTTCAAGCCTTGTGGTAAATTCATTTGGCGAGCCAGTTCATCGAGATATGATTTCTCCATAAAGTTTTGAGAGTCGACAACTAACAAACTAGCAAGATACATCTCCGCAGCTATCGTTTGAGTTATTGCACTTTTTGCGACATCAGCGGGATCCAAGGGTTTTTTTAACTCGCTATTAAGCCAATTTCTGAGAATATCAGTGGTCGTGAATTTTGCGATTTCTTGGTCAATCAGCTGTTGCTCGCGACCTTCAATATGGCCGTCGGCTTTCGCTGCTGCGATCAGTGCGACAAGAATAGCTTTGCAGTGAACTTCGGCTTCCTTGTCAGGCAATAGTTCAAGCGGCGGCAAGAGTATTTGTCCTTTATTGGTCGTTTGGCCTTGATAATTTTGATAAGCTTTATATGCAAGCGTTCCGAGGACAGCCAAGCCACCATAGCCAAGCACTTTACCGCCCATTTTTCTGCCTGATTTACTTCCAAGCAATAAACCCAACGCACCTCCTGCCAGTGCCGCGCCGCCCTTGTTGGTGATCAATGACGACAAGACATCCGAGATTTGAGGTGAAGAGCGAAGGGTTTCTTTTGAATCATTTTGCAGCTGGGCGGCGTTGGAGCGTAACAACTGATCTAATAAATTTTTTGTGTTCATGTTAACTAGAGTAGCTTTTAGTTATCTATTATTAAAATAGATAAAAAGAAATATTTGTATGCATAAAAATGATACTAGAATGATTGTAGATCCAAACCGTGGAAATACACTTTTCGCAGTGACGAACCGGAAGCAGGTTCGCTTTAAATCTACAAAATCAAGAGAACATCATGATGAGTCGCAACATTTATTTTGTTTAAAATGTTTTTATGCAAGCAATTCGAATTCTTTATCGAAATGTCCAATGCGAAATTACTCCTGCGCTCGGATCATTGATTTACAGGATTAAAGTACCAATACTTCTGATTGCCTCATGATATTGACACAGCTCAGACGCATGAGCTTGTGCCTTTTTACCCCATCTGCCCACTGATCCAATTCTTCAACAAATCAGACCGGACAAAAAGCATCGAGCTAATCTTAATAAACAAGCCATCGGGAATTCCGCGCTTCTTAGATCGATATTTCCAGTCATAAACAGTTTCAGTTGAGATCCCCAATATTTTAGAGACTTCGTTTGGTCTCAATAATTTTTTGTGATCTGTTTCAAGAAAGCTCACCAAGTCTAGTTTTGTTTCGTTGTGAATTTGTTGCATACGTTTTCCTCCAATTGATTTTTCTTGTGTGCCAGATCGAAATTTGAATTGCAAATGCACCACTCAGACTTAAATCAAATTGAATGGACCCTGGTGGACCTTGCAGTCTCCCATCCAGGGTACATTGTAACCTCTAGTAACTTTGTGAAACGCTCTGTAACTGCCTCAAAAGAAATAAAAAGCATCTGGAAAAAATATTTCTCTCATTCACAAATGCGTCGAAGGCTATCGAACTTTCTATCTACTTGAGATCATAGAAATACCGACCAAACAGTGGATTGAACCCGCACAAAGAATGTTCGTTTGCGTTCAATTCAATTCCCTTCAAGCCAAAATTCTACAATCTCAACCACTCCAGTTCGGGACTCAGTGCGAGCATTTTGGAATTTACTTGCAGCCACCATCACACCGATTTAATTATTTATTACTCACACCATATGGAGTGAGTCAGATCTTTGAAATTTGAATAGCTGGTAGCTCCGACACTTTTTGATTTTTCTTTTAGAAAAGGAGAAAAAGATGTCAGTAAAAAAGAAAATGTTAAATAACGGTGAACAAAAGTGGGAAGTCAGACTTTATGAAAATGGTCGAGGCTCGTCTCGAATCACCAGGCGTTTTGACCGAAGATCTGATGCTGAAGACTTTGAACAAGATTTTAAAGAGCAGCTGAAGAAAAAGAAATCGGATCCCTTTGCTGGGATTACTTTCGAAGATCGAACCTTTAATGAGGAAGCCCATTACTGGTTAGAAGATGGAAGGCACCGATTTGCTGAAAGCCATGTAAAAAGAATGGATGGAGTTTTTAAAGAGATACTTCCTAAATTTGGAAAGTTATCTATTGAAAAGTTCACACCTGAACTTTTGGGTCAGTACCAACGGGATGAAAAGAAAAAAGGCAAAGCCAATGCAACAGTGAATAGAAAAACTGATGCCATCATGGCGATCCTGAATCATTCGGTGAAACATCGAAGGATTCCTTTTAATCCCGCCAACGGTTTTCGAAAGCTTTCAAAAGATCATGTGGAAATGTGTTTTTGGGATTCCAAAGAAGCCGCAAGCTTTTTAGGATGTATGAACGAGCTTTATCCAAGTGGATCCACACATCGCTGGGTTTATGTGGCCTATCTTGTGGCCCTGAACACAGCCATGCGGGCCGGAGAAATTTGGGGACTGCAACCCATTGATCTGAACGAGGACGGTGAAACCATCATGATTCGTAGACAGTTCAACCGAGTCACCAATAAATTGGGACCCACAAAAGGCAAACGTATGCGAACGGCTCCTTGTCCGAAAGTTTTGCAAACTGAACTTCTTGCTTTGATTGAAAATTCGAGAACTGAAAAAACCCAAACGATCTTTCAAAACGAACAAGGCAATCCCATTTGTCATGACAACTTTACCGATCGACAATTTGCTAAAGATTTGAAACGCTGGGGAGGCCGCAGGATCAGATTTCATGATATGCGTCACACTGCGACCACTTTACTGATTGCAAACGGCGTGGACGTGAAAACAGTGAAGGAAATTTGCGGGCATGCGGATATCTCAACGACCATGAACTACGTGCACATGATTTCTGGAAGCATCAATAAAGTCGCTCAGACTTTTGCGGTTCTACCTGAAACAACGGCTGCAGTCGCTCAGTTGAAAGTGATCTAAAGCCGATTAAATGTTCGGTCGATTTCGGTGGATTTCGAAAGCTCGTGGACCATCGGTGGACTATTTTTAAAAAATTATGGTCGACGTTTCTGCGGGGGTCTTTGTAAATTATTGATTTTTTTGGGAAAAATTGGTTGCGGGGGCAGGATTTGAACCTACGACCTTCGGGTTATGAGCCCGACGAGCTACCAGACTGCTCCACCCCGCGACAAAAATGTTCCCAACCTTAAAGCATAACTTGATTCAAGGTCAAGAAGTCATCACGCGTTATTCTTTAGGTTTTAGGTCCGCACAATTCCAAAGTTTGAGCAATCGCACACCAAAATAGGTGCCCGCTTTATCAAATTGCCATGGTGGGTACGGAAAATACCTGGCAGTTCCACAAAAACCTTCACCGTCAACAGCCGCCCACTGGCGATCTTCCGAGGATCCTGTGAAAATTTCGCCTGTGACTTGATCTTTAACAGCCACTGCGAAGGAAAACATTTTAGTAGAAGGGCCTTCACTGCCATTCACCACAGCCACGGCCATGGGATCCACAAGTCTTTCGACTTTGATCACTTGCCCCTCGATGTCTTTAGCAAAAATATAGGGCCAGAAGCGAATCAGGCCGATCACGATCACAACCGTCAGTGAAAATAAAATCAGAGTCATCATGGCTTTTTTCATCGGTTTTCCCCTATTTAGCTTTATAAAATCACTACATTCCTAAATCATCTTAAGTTAGATTGCAAATTCACATTTGCATTACCAAAAGGTCTCAAAATCACGATGCTGACTCGCGAACAGAAATTTCTTATTTTTAACTTAGCCCTTGTGCAATTCAATCACATCGTGGACTTCATGATTTTGATGCCGCTGGGTGATCAGTTGATGACTTTGTTTTCCATCACGCCCCAACAGTTCTCGCTACTTGTCGCAAGCTACACCTTTTGCGCTTCCATCAGCTCATTATTAACAGCACTTTTTGTGGACCGCTTTGATCGCAAGCAGGTTTTGATCGTGTTTTTCTTAGGTTTTACCATCGGCACTGCGGCCTGTGCTGTGGCCCCCACATTCGAATTTTTATTGGTGGCAAGATCACTCGCAGGATTTTTTGGAGGCGTGCTCTCGTCCCTTGTACTTTCTATTATCAGTGATTCCATTCCTTATAATAAACGTGGCACGGCCATGGGCTTTTTGATGACGGCTTTTTCTTTTGCCTCCATTGCCGGGGTTCCTTTTAGTCTTTACTTAGCTAACCGATTTTCATGGAATGCTCCGTTTCTATTTTTAACAGGTCTATGCTTGGTGAATCTTGTGATGATTTGGCTTCGAATTCCTTCCATGAAGGATCATATCAAAGCTGAGTATCCGAAAAATCCTTTGAAGCCGATCTTTGAGCATTTGACTCGCAAGCAAAGTTTAACTCCGCTGATGTTTTCTTTCTTTTTGGTGCTTGGACAATTTGCGGTGATTTCATTTTTAACTCCCAGTTTGATTTCAAATGCCGGCATGACTCAAGCCCAAGTGCCTCTGATTTATCTGGTGGGTGGAATTATGTCTTTGGCCACAGGTCCATTGATTGGATATTTATCAGATAGAATAGGAAAACATTTTATTTTTGCAGTGGCCAACTTGGCCTGCCTTTTGCCTTTGCTTTGGTTGACTCAAATTAAATCCGTGCAGCCTTTGTATTTAACTTTGATTGCGGTGGCTTTCTTTTTCATTTTTGTGGGTGGACGTATGAATCCTGCCATGGCCATGGTTTCAGCCAGTGTCAGCCCCTCTGAGCGTGGAAGTTTTATGAGCCTTGTGTCGAGTGCACAACAAATGGCCTCAGCCCTTGCCAGTTCACTTGCTGGATTTATCGTGATTCGATCTAGTAACGGTCAGTTGGACCGGTTTGATTATGTTGGCTATTTTGCCATTTTCTTTAGTCTTGTGGCCCTTTATTTATCGCGAAAATTAACTCCAAAAGAACAAGAGGATTTGCATGTCCCCACTCCCCACGCTTAAAAAATCTGAAATCATGACTCCCGTTGGGAAATTGCATGTGGCCTTCAGTGAAGAGGCTTTCCATTACTGTCTTTGGGATTTCGAAGTTGCCACTGAGGCTGCCTTTAAAAAAGCTGTGATGGTAAAATCCCATCCCCTTTTGACAGAGCTTAAAACGCAAGTGAAAGAATACTTTGCAGGTGAGCGAAAAGATTTTGATTTGCCTTTAAGTTTACAAGGCACACCCTTTCAAGTGAAGGCTTGGCAAGCATTATCAGAAATTCCCTACGGGAAAACTTTCAGCTACGCCGATCAAGCTAAAAAAATGAAAGTGCCTAAGGCCGTTCGAGCCGTGGGAACTGCCAACAGCAAAAATCCAATTTGTTTAATTATTCCCTGCCACCGTGTGACTCGTTCTGATGGAACTTTGGGTGGATATGCAGGTGGCGTTCAGATTAAACAAAGATTGTTGGAACTAGAATCTAAGAATTATTGATTCTCTTTTTGTTTACTTAAAACGTAGTTCTCTAAAATCCAGACCCTGATTTTTTTTAAATAGACATCGGTGATTCCAAAAAACACGAAGTGATTTTGGAATTGTTCTTTTTCTGTTGGATGGGCGGAAAAGTAATTACAATTCGTACGAAATTCTAAAAAAGAATCGGATTCGTTATTGGGAAGTACGAAATGGCGAAAAGCACCTAAACTAATGTTGCGGTAGTAATTCACAACAAGGCCCGCCTCCGAGATTTCAGCCACCTCCACGGGGTTTGCGACCCTGATGATTTCTTTGCAGGCATTCAAAAAGGGCAAAGCCATTTTTTCTTTGGGCTCTCCGAAGTAGTGCCAGCGAAGCTTTCGCTCAATGTAGGGGGCTTCATTTGTGTCGTCAAAGATGTCTTCGACCCAATCTAAAAGTCTGACCATTTTTTCTTCAGGTGTTTTTTCAAATAATACAATCACTCGAACATGCAAAGATTTCGCTTTCGCATTTTTGATCAGCTCCACCCAAAACGGAATCTTTTCTTCTTTTACGTATTCTGAGGAAACCAAAATACAAAATGATTTCAGTGGATTTGGATAATTTTGATCATACCATGCCATTTTTTCTTGAGCTGAGGGCTCGATCAGTTCAATGACTCTCTCGTCGGCGGACTGAGGCGCTGTCACATCCGCGTAGGCATTTAACAAGTAAAAGTGACCACCGGATTGGATCATAAATGTTTCAGGATGAGCTAATCCCTTTCGAATCCACTGATCCCAAAGCGCTTGGCTTTTAGGACTGAGCAGATGAGGCAATGGCTTTTTTTCTAATTCGCCCCAGGACAAACCTAAAATTTTTGTGGCCTTCACGGTCTCTGGTTCAACTTTTAGGACTTGGTGATTTTTAATATCTAAAGTGAGCTTAATTGACGGCGCCGCTGTCCACGCCTTTTCCTTTTGATTTTGATCTGCAGCTGCGGGATCTGTTTGAAAGTAGAAGGTCTCAAAACTTGTGATGTGATCTGAGGTCACTTTGAAGGAATTGTGAAGTATATCCTTCCACTTTTGAGCTCGAACAGCATTGGGATCTAAAATCACCCAGTTGTTTTGCGCTTGAGTTGGCCTGTGAAAAGAATCCGCAGAAAATTCAATCTCATTTCTTTGGATCATGCTCTTTCGAATATCTGAAATTTGAAAGCTAGGAAGTCCCATGTAAGTGAACCACACTCGGAACTCGTCTTTAAATTCAGGATGAGGCACGCACTGAATACAGCGGCCCATCACATAAATCCGACTGCGACCTTTAAAAACTTCACCGTAATATTTTGAAATTTTGCCAACTTCAATTTTTCTGGGACTTCGAGTGACAAAACCAGTGTCACTGACAGCCTCCATTTGAACTTCTTTTGTCATCTCAACTTGTTGTTTCACTTGAACGGCATGAACGAAAACTTCACTGCCCGGGTGATGACCCTTCAATGCAAAGTGAAGATGCTGTTGCAAGATCAGCTCATCAAAGGGTTTGAAAATCACATTTGAGACAATTCGATCTTCCACCAGTTTGATCTCAAAATCAGGACTTTCAAAAGCTGTCATCACAAGTCTTGTCGGATCCTCGGTGGTGCAAATCTTTTTCCGAATGAACATGTCTTGGGTTTTTCGAACCAAAGCCATCTGTCGACTTCCTAACCATTCATCCTTTGAGATCAAAAGTAACAGGTTGTCGTCAGCCATGGGATCCGGTTTTACGCTGGTATCTTTCGTGATTTTAAATCCCCCCTCGGCAAGAGCCAGGGGCCCGGATTTAATGGCAATGGGAATCCAGCTTTGAAAATCAAAAATAGAGGAAAAAAAACGAACTTGAGCCTCGGGCTCAGAGACTTTGATCGCATCGAAAATTTGATCCTGAAACTTGGCTTCGTCTTCAAGAACGTAGATATATTTCATTTGTAAATATAGTCTAATGAACATTAGGCCATAAATCGATCACCGGGCAGACCTTTGTCGTGGACAAACTGAAAAACATTTTTTAGATGTTAGTGGGTTCAATTTTTGAGGGAGTCCCCACATGGAAAGATTTTTAGCTTTTTTTGGAATCGGACTCTGGGTGGCCATCGCTTGGGGCTTTTCAGCCAACCGAAAACAAGTGGATTGGACATTGGTTGCCAAAGGCTTGCTTTTGCAGGCAGTTCTTGTGCTTCTCGTACTTGGTGTTCCTGCCATGGAATTAAACGGTCCTTTACAATTCATATTTAAAAGTCTTAATCAAGGGGTCGTTGCACTTTTGAATTACACCAACGAAGGCTCTGCTTTTATTTTCGGTGACCTCCTGAAAACTGATAAGTTCGGTTTTATTTTTGCCTTTCAAGTTTTACCCACCATTCTTTTTGTATCGGCATTGATGAGTGTTCTTTATCAAATGGGAATCATGCAAAAAATTGTGGGATTTTTTGCTTGGATCTTTTTTAAAATTTTAAAAACATCAGGTGCTGAAACGCTGGCGGCTTCAGCTAATATTTTTGTCGGTCAAACAGAAGCTCCTTTAGTCATTAAACCCTACTTGTCCACAATGACCCGATCTGAGTTACTCGCTTTAATGGTGGGTGGAATGGCCAACGTGGCAGGTGGCGTGCTTGCAGCTTACGTGGCTTTGTTAAAAGATCGCATCCCCGACATCGCAGGGCATTTGATCACAGCCAGTGTGTTGTCCGCTCCGGCCTCGCTCATTTTAGCTAAAATTTTACTTCCCGAAACTGAAACTCCCGTGACCTTGGGGAAACTGCCTCAAGAATATCAACAAAAACCCTATACAAATGTCATCGAAGCAGCCACCGAGGGAGCTTCTGAAGGATTGAAATTAGCACTGAATGTGGCAGCACAGCTGTTGGCGTTTATTGCATTGATTGCCATGGCCAATGGCTTGCTCACTGAAGCTGGATTACTTGTTGGAATTGATGGCTTAAGCCTTCAGAAGATTCTGTCTTGGATTTTTTCACCCTTTATGGTTTTTTTGGGTCTCCCCATCTCAGACATACAAATCGCGGGAAGCTTGATTGGCGAAAAAACCATCTTGAATGAATTCGTTGCGTATTTGAGTCTCACAAAAGAATCCATCAATTTATCCGAGCGCAGTGTGATTATTTTGTCCTATGCCCTTTGTGGATTTGCGAATTTTTCTTCCATTGCTATCCAAGTGGGTGGTATCGGCGCCATGGCCCCCGATAGAAAAAAGGATTTGAGCCAACTGGGCATGAAGGCCCTGATTGGGGGAACTTTGTCCTCTTTCATGACGGCCTCCATGGCAGCTGTGATTTTATAAAAGAGTTTTTCAGCAGCTCATCTTTTCAAATAGAAAAATTTTGAGCCTCTGATGTTTCAAAGTTTGACAAGTCAGTCACTCAGTCACGTCAGCATGATCCTTCTCAAAAGCAAACCTATTGTTTAATGGATGAAAAACTTCGAGTTCTACCGATGTGCTCATTTTTTGCATTGATTGTAGGCAAACCCAAAAAAGGAAACTCAAATGAAATCGTTGGCTGCCTCATTTTTAGTTCTTTTTTCTGCTTTCGGCTGGGCTCAAAGCTCAACTGCAGATCAAAGCCCCACAATCGACTCCCAAAAACAATTCGACTTCTTTTACAAGCAAGGTCGAGCCCAAAACTTCAAAGGAAGAGCTCAAGGACTTTTGCTGTTTAATTTAGATCTAGAGATGATCATTCAATATAAAGATTCCCTGTCGAATTCTGGTGGAATTAACTTCAGCTTGGCGTCCAATGGAAATGCCTATATTCACGGGGTCCCTGTTTATCCGATCACGGGCCAATTAGTTTATGATCTTGTCGATGGCAGTGGTCAAAAAATTGTTTACACACTCGATGGCGAGGAAGTCACATTATCAAAAAAACCATTTACTGTTTACCTGTTGGAATCAGAAAATTCTCATAGAAATAGACTGAGCCGTATTCAGACCTTATCAACGAAAATCAATGATAAACGATTTGAACAGGCACAAGGTCGAATGGTGGCTGTTGTGACTTTTGATATTCAGAAGCAAGGGATTCAATTTTTCCAAGTCTCTGAAACCAAAGAACTCATCCCCAGCGGAGTCTTCTCTGGCTCCATCTATTTTCCAAGATAATTTGACTAACAGTTTGTCAGCCTTTTTCTCAAAATGAAACTGGCTGACCAGTCAATTGAAGAACACGAAACTCTGGGGCATAATCATATGATGTCGAGTGACATCGTTCTTAGGGATTATAAACCTATCATTCTTGTTACAGGTTGCAGCAGTGGTGTTGGATTAGCACTGGCACATCTGCTTTACAAATTACCTCAGTACAGAACTGTGGTGACAGCTCGGAGGCTTTCTTTAGCTCGACTTCGAAATGTATTTGAAGAAAACAGCCACTTTAAAATCTTAGATCTGGATGTGCTCAGCTCTCACTCGAGAAACAAAACATTAAACACCATTGAAACCACTTGGGGCACAGTGGACATCTTAATTAACAATGCCGGTATTTCCTATCGCTCTGTGGTTGAACACATGAGCGAAGACGATGAACAAAAACAAATGTACACCAACTACTTTGGCCCCATGGCACTCACTCGCCACATCTTGCCGACGATGCGTGAAAAGGGTCGCGGAAAAATCATCAATGTTTCAAGTGTGAGCGGCATGCTTGCGATGCCCACCATGGCCAGTTATTCGGCATCAAAACATGCTCTCGAAGGGGCCTCTGAGGCCCTGTGGTACGAAATGAAACCCTTTGGAATTAATGTCAGCCTGATTCAGCCTGGATTTATTCACTCTCAGTCCTTTGAAAATGTTTACTACAGTGAAAATTCTGAAAAAGGTTTAGATGATCCAACGAAGGCCTATTCTGATGTCTATCATGCCATGGCCCCTTTCATAGCAAAGCTTATGAAATTTTCTTGGACCACACCTGAGCATGTGGCAAAAAAAATAATTCAAACCATTCAAAAAGAAAATCCACCCCTGTGGGTGCCTGCGACACCAGATGCCGTGTTGTTTTATCTATTTAGAAGACTTTTGCCTCGAAGATGGCTGATGCCTGTTTTATTTTTGTTATTACCTAATTCAAGGAAGTGGGCTGAGCGTCACACCTACAGACGTGATTCTGTGGGTCAATTGAATAGAAAAAAGAAGTCCGCTTAGCTTTTTCATTTTCACACACAATTTAATCAGACATAATCCTGCACTATGGAATACAGAAAACTCGGTGCTTCAGGTTTACGTGTCAGTCAATTTTCCTATGGCTCTTGGGTCACATTTTCAAAACAAATGGATCTATCAGCTGTTAAAAACTCATTTAAAATTTGTTTAGATTACGGGATCAATTTTTTTGATAACGCCGAAGTCTATGCCAATGGCCAAGCCGAAGAGCTGATGGGCCAAGCTTTCAAACAAATGGAAGTTCCTCGCCACCAAATTGTGATTTCAACAAAGTTTTTTTGGGGCATTGAAAATGCCATCAACTTTAAAAATACATTGAACAGAAAATATCTGATGCACGCGATCACTGGGTCTTTAAAAAGGCTGAATATGGATTACGTGGATTTGGTGTACTGTCACCGCCCCGATCCCGAAACGCCCATCGAAGAAACTGTCATGGCCATGCATGATATGATTCAAAAAGGCTACGCACTCTATTGGGGCACCAGCGAATGGACAGCCACACAAATTGAAAAGGCCTATGACTTTGCGGTTCAAAACGGATTTCATCGTCCCGTGATGGAACAACCTCAATACAATTTGATCCATAAAAACAAAGTGGAAGTCGAATTCGCTCCGCTTTATAAAAAGATGAATTTAGGACTGACCATCTGGAGTCCGTTAGCTTCTGGCATTCTGACCGGAAAATATTTAAAAGAAGTGCCCAAGGATTCAAGACTTGCGATGCCTGGCATGAGCTGGCTTCAAGAGGAATTGCAAAATCCAAGGGCTCAAAAGGTTGTGGACGGTTTAAATCAACTCTCAAGGCAAACAAATCTGACAATGGCAGAGATCGCTTTAGGATGGTGCACACTGAATCCTCAGGTCAGCACAGTGATCTTAGGGGCTAGCCGTCCCGAGCAGTTGCTCGCGAACCTGGGGACGTTAAAGCAATTAAATCAGATCAAATCTATAAAGCCTCAGCTGGATTTACTGTAATTCTGCTCCATCTAGAGACTGCTGAGCGAATCGTCAAAACTATCATCAAAAAATTTGAAATTCGCTCTGTCAATCTTGAATGTTTTGATGAAAAGTTTGACGACACTAAATGCGAGTTCATTTTAAATTATTTTTTATTTATGTCTTGTCAGGTACTTAGCCTGTCTCATTTTTAGATGAAAGTTTAAAATCAAAGATCAAATCAAGCACTTAAGCCACAGGCTTCCACTTTCTCTTCAACAGTTTGAAACTGATATCACAGATGCACGATTCAATTGGAATGATGCCACTTGATTTCATGCTGATGGAGGATACCAAAATGAAAAACTCAATGATGAGAACTGCTAGTGCCAAAGTAACTCTGATGTTCACATGCCTTATGGGACTCAGTGCCTGCGATAAATCAGGCGGCGGTATTTCAATCCTCGCAGCTGAAGAAAACTTCAAAGTGTCTTTGAGCACTCAACCTCGCCCCATCGATATAATGTGGGTGGTTGATAACTCTGGATCAATGAATTCTTCACAACAAAATTTAGCGGCTAATTTTAATTCATTTATCCAAGACTTCGTAGCTTTGAACTATGACTTTAGAATGGCTGTGACCACATCAGACACGTGGTTTAATCAGTACAATTCTAATGCTTTCTACAGCCCACGCTGGAGAAAAGGAAACAGAGCCAGTCTTTTTAATCCAAATTACAACCCCCAAGGTGCAAACACTGACAGTGGAATTTTTGTGATGGATAAAAACACGACAAACTTAAACTCTGTGTTTACAACAAACATCCGTGTCGGAACTCAAGGTAATGGTGATGAGCGTGCTTTTGCAAGTATGTTGAGATCTCTGAACCACGGTGCTAATAATGACTTCAGAAGAAGCAATGCCTTCTTATCGATTATCATCGTCAGCGACGAAGAAGACTTTTCAACAAACACCAGTGACTTTAATGAAAGCTACTCAAATCCAAATTTGATTTCTGTGGCTTCTTACGTGTCATCATTGGACACCCTCACGGCTTCCACGGCTGATAACCGTCGTGACCGTTACCAAGTGAGCAACATTTCCATTCGTGATGCGGCTTGCTTGGCTTCATTGGGTGATTCTTCTCAAAAGATTCAGCAACGTTACGACCAGATTGCTGATATCACGGGCGGATCAAAAAACAGTTTGTGTGATAACTTCTCGACTGTTTTGGATAACATCAAGAACTCAGTTTTAGCTGCTGCTGCAGTGTTTGCTTTAGACCGCACACCGATTGTTGATTCAATCGTAGTGAAAGTCGATGGCGCGACAATTCCAACAGGCGTGGCCACTTGGTCTTACGAATCAGTGACAAACTCAGTTAGGTTTGCAACTGGTTACGCAACTTCATTGTCAGCTGATTCTAATATTTCAATTACTTACGATCCAACTTCATTACTTTAAAGCATAACGGTGGTGGGCATGAATTACAGTCAGATCAACTTAGAACTCAAAAATTGGTACATCCTTCGCGGTGAAACTCAGTATGGCCCCTACGAATATGGGGCCATGATTCGTATGGTTCAAAACCATGAAATTCAAGATTACAATTACGTCTGGGCTCCACATTTAGAAGGCTGGCAGATGCTGGGCGAATGTGTGGACTTCTCTAAGGATCGATTGGCTTTGCTGATTCGTGAGAACGAAAAACTCAGAGATGAGTTTTCAAAACGTGAAGCGGCCCGGGTCGATATCAAATCGCCAGTCCTGGGTCATAATGGGACAACATTTTTTGATGGTGAGTGCACCTCGATTTCTGAGAACGGGGCTTTGGTCCTGATCAACACACCTTTGCTACTTCCTGACGATCAAGTGGTCATTCACTTCAACGAAAGTGCCACTTTTCATAATGGTTTTAAAGTTTTGGCTCAGGTAGTCCGAAAGAATTTTACGAAACAAAGACTTAATACGAAGTCTGCTTTGCAATATGCCGTACGTTTCCTCCAGGTGCAAACAGATGGACTCGACCAGATTAAAACCCTGTTCAAGTCGTAGTGATTATTATCTCCAGGAGGAATTATGGGCGGCGTACTTAGTTTTATCAATCAAGCTGGATTCATGGGTTGGGTTCTGGTCATCACAGGCGTTGTTGCTGCAACACTTGTCGTTGAACGAGCTCGAGCTTTGTACCTTTCATTTGGTATGGATGCAGATCAGTTTATGAATAAAATCCAAAACCTGATTTTATCCAAGAAAATCGATGAGGCCATTGTGGTTTGTAACCAAATGGACAAAAAGCCCTTAGCAAAAGCTTTCAAAACAATTCTAGAAAAAGCAGATCGTGATGATGAGACGATCTTTCAATCTCATGACATTGCGATGAGTGAAGCAGTTCCCATGTACACTCGACGACTTCACTATCTTTCGATGCTCGCAAACGTGGCAACGCAATTAGGTCTTCTTGGAACGATTCACGGTCTGATCCTTTCCTTCCAAGCCGTGGCGCAAGCTGACCCTGCAACGAAACAACAACTTTTAGCGAATGGTATCTCCGTATCACTTTACACGACTGCACTGGGCTTAGCTGTTGCGATTCCTGTAATGGTGTTCTATTCGTTTTTGTTTTCTCGTCAAAACGAATTGCTCGAGCAGTTACAAGAAAAGTGTGGAAAATTAACAGAGCTTTTAACAGGTTCACACATTCCAAGCTTGAACCGCGCCAACATTTTCCCTGATGTGCCTGTGAAGTCCACTTCAAATGGTGCAACACCTCCAACTCCAAACACAAAAGTTTCTTAAATCTCTGCAATTGAAAGGAGGCTGATCAAATGAAAAAACTAAAAATACATTCAACATCAGATTTAGAACTTGATCTCGCCTCTTTGCTAGCTGTGATTATGAAGCTTGTGCCCGTTCTTTTGCTTTCAAGCGCATTTATGCAAGTGATGGTCATCGACACGGAACTTCCACAAGCTGTCACTCAAGCGATTGACAAACAGGTCAACGATAAGAAAAAAAATATGATTTTAGAAGTGGATGAAAAACGGACTGTCACAGTGACTTTGGACATTGATGGAAAAAAATCCACCTACTCTGTTCCAGGACTCGAATCCCAAGTGGACCGACCAAAACTTCATTCTCTGTTACAACAAATCAAACAAAAAAATCCTGATATTTTTAAAATTGATTTCGCTCCTGATTCAAAAGTGACTTACAAAGAAGTGGTCAGTATTATGGATGAGGCCCGACGAAGCCGTGATGAAAAAGTCAGATTTCCAGTCAAAGACGAAAAAACGGGTCAAGATATGATGACCGATTACATGTTTCCTGAAATCGTCTTTGTGAATATGATGGAAGGTTAATATGGGTCGCCGTAAACGTTTTGCTTTAAACATCAATCAAAATTCAACCTTCACTCTAAGCATTGCTTCGATGACGGATATGTTCACACTGTTGCTTGTGTTCTTGTTGCAAAATTTTGCAACTTCAAGTGTCGAAATCAAGCCTCAACAAAACTTGGCACTGCCCACTTCCAACAGCTACAAAAATCCCATCTTGTCTGTGCAAATTTCTGTCAGCACGGATGATATCAAGGTGAATGATAAACTTGTCGCGCGAATCCAGAATCGTGATATTGCGTCCGCCGATGTGGACCCTCAAGATACCAATTTCATTCAGCCCTTATTTAAAGAGCTTCAAGCCATCGCACTTGATCCCAATGTAAAAAAAGACGAAAAAAACCAAATTATGTTACAAGCCGATCAGAATCTACCTTATCAAACCCTTCGAAAAGTGATGTACACGGCCAGTATGGCAGGGTTTCCTCAGGTTAAGCTTGTCACAGTTTTAGGAAACTAAAGCTAGGAACACCACCATGACGAAACTTCTACTCCTTGCCACTCTCTTCATCAGCTCACCCACCTATGCACAAACTCAAAAAGGCACTCTGCCTGAGCTTCGTTTGAATCAGACCACTGATCAAGACGCCGAAGAAAAAAAACAGCTCACATCAGAGCTGATGATTTCAAAAACAGAAGACAAAGCTTTAGAGAGCTTACAAAAACTTTTAAAACGAAATAAGGGATCCTCACAAGAACCTGATTTACTTTATCGCTTGGCTGAATTGTACATGCGAAAATCAAAAACAGGACGCTTTTTTGACCTGAATCAAGATTCTAAAACATTGAAGTTGTCCTCATTTCCCATTCCCCCACAAAAGGGAAAAGACTGGATCAAAAAAGCTTCCACTGTTTACTCTGATATCGAAAACCGATTTCCTAAATTTTCTGAGATGGATTCGGTTTTATTTAACAATGCCTTTGCCTGCCAGCAATTACGAGAGCTTAAAAAATCAGAAGTGCTATACAAAAAACTTTTGGATCAGCACCCGAACTCATCTTTGATTCCTGATGGCTTGATTGCTTTGGGTGAATTGCTTTATGACCAAGGAAGATTCAAAGAAGCTGTCAGTAGTTTTTCAAATATTGAGCGATTTAAAGAAAGTAAAGTCTACTCCTACGGTCTGTACAAATGGGCATGGACTCTTTACAACTTAAAGCAATCCGATGAGGCCATCGATAAGCTCTCTGAAGTGATTCAAAAAAATCCACTCAAATTTCAACAAACCAAATCCTACGACCTTAGAAAAGAAGCCCTTCGAGATATGGTTCTGTTTGTTGGTGATACAATTAAAGCTAACGAGCTTTATAGCTTTTTCAAAAAGTTGACCAACGAAGAAGAGCTCGGCGAGGCCATGAGTTTAACGGCCAAGCTTTATGAATCCTACAGCCGGGAAAAAGAAATCCACATTTTTTTGAATGAATTCATTCAAAAAGAAAAGAATCACCCGTTTCAAGTTCGTGCCCACATGATTCTGGTGACAGCGAACGAGACTTTAAAAAAACGTGACGATGTGTTGCAAAATTTAGAAAAAGCAGGCCAGCTGTGTGAAACCAATTCCATTTGGAAAGCCAAGCTTGAGCCCACCTGGGCAGACACCACCTGTGTTGGCGATTTCAGAAGAACAAGCTTAGAAATTGCAAAAAAATGGTGGGATATTTGGCTCAAAAACAAAGCCCATGTGGAGTTTTCAAAACTCACAGAAAAATCCCTGCGTTTAGTTTTAAAAAGTGATGACCCTTTGAAGCCAGACTTTAAAACACGCTATGCTTTGGCAGAGCTTTTGTTTCAACAAAATCAGTTTGATGATGCCAGTGTTGAGTACGAAAAGGTGGGTCAAACTTCCACTGACACGACAATGACTCATGATGCGAACTATGCAGCTCTGTTTTCGGCTCAAAAATTGATTGATAAAAATAAAACACCCGAGCGACAACTGCGAATTAAAAACTTGTCTTTGAACTATATCCAAAAACATCCCACAGGAGTTCACAGCCTCCCTGTGCAATTGCAATTGGCCATTTCCGAGTACGAGGCCAATAATGACAAACAATCTGAAGAGTATTTAAAACCCTTACTCGCTCAGAAGAAATCAAAGGAAATCAAACTCAAAGCACAAGATTTGATGCTTGATATTTTGAACTTCAGAAAAGACTTTACGAATTTAAAGATTCAATCTTCATTATTTTTGAAAGAATCTGAAAATCCAGAGCGCTCGAAGAATTTGCAAAAGATTTACGAGGAAGCACACTATTCAGAGGTTCAAAGAACTTTGACCACGCAACCAAAAATTCAAGTGGCAGAGCAGCTCATCGAATTTCGAAAAACCCATCCTAAAAGTGCATTGTCTAAGGAAGCTCTGTGGCAGGCTGTTTCCTTGTCGTTCACTGACGGCTTCACGCAAAAAGGGGCTGATCTTTCCATGGACTTTGCCTCGCAATACCCAACAGATAAAAGGGCCATTGATGCAGTTCGAGAGTCCGCCAATTCCTACCTTTTGATGGGTAAAATTGATTTGGCTTTGAAGGCCTATGAGCAACTTTTAAAAACAAATCCAGCTGATAAAAAAGCTTTGAAAGACCTGACAGTTGAGCTGCACTTGTTAGAGGGCGACAAAGCCATTGCTCGAAAAATGATTTTGGATTCGATTAAAGCTGCAAGCTCCACTGAGAAAAAACTGTTGCAGGAAAAATATCTGAATTCCTTCACCACTCCAGCAGAAAAAAGCAGTCCCGAATACAAGAAATTTATCGATGGACTTGTTTCTCAGGGTTTAGAGCCCTATGCCACTCAGTACTGGACAGACATCGCTCGTGAACAGTTTGAAAAAAAGCAATTTTCTCAAAGTTTCAGTTCAGCCACCAAAGCCATGTCCAGGGATTCTGCCTTAAGTGAGCGAGCCACCGCCAGATACATTCAGGCTCAAATTTTAGAACAAGAGTTCACTGCTCAAAGTGTGAAGGCCAGCCAAGAGGATCGTTTGTCCATTGTTCTGAATATTAAGACCGAAAAATTAGATAAAGCTCTGACGGCTTATAATTCAGCAGCTAAGATGACCACTGATCCAGAACTTTCAGTGCAAATCTTAGAGGGACTGGATCGTTGTTACGGTCATTTCGTCAGTGCCTTAAGCACCATGCCCCTACCCGCATCTTTAAGTGAAGCAGATCAAAAAACTTTGCGCAGTGAAATCGAAAAATTAACTACTCCTATCCAAGAAAAACAAGCCGAGAATCGAAGTTCAATCACTGAAATTGCGAAGAAAAGCCTGACGACTCAGAAAAAATCTGTGAACTGGGCGGATCTATCAGTTCAAGAAGTGGCTCCTGTGGACTTTGGATATATCAGCTCTCAACAGATTGATTTTTTCATCCCAGATGAGTGGAGTGCAAAAAGCTACAGCTCACTTAAAAAATCTAAATTCAATTGTGAAAGTAAAAAATCAGACCTCGCTGAGTGGTACGGACATTGTTTTTTAAATCAATACTCAAAATTTGAAAATGAGGCCCTAGCTTTAACGGATACGCCCACCAATAGAGCTTGGGGCCTCTTCTATTTATCTTTAGTCAGTGAGCGAAAGAAACTGAACACGAAATCCTACTGGCTGATCGAAAAGGCCATTCAATTGGATCCCACAAATGATGTTTTTAAATATCAGAAAGTTCGCATCCTGTCTCAGATTGAAGGCTTTTCCAGTGTGGCATCGGACTTAGTTGTTTTGTTTAATTCCCAGCAACTTTCATCACCTGATCTTAAAGCTCTTCAAGCCGTGCATCTCTCACAGCAGGGCGATTGGAAAAAAGCTTTAGATGTTTTGGATGATCTTGATTCAAAAACGATTTTAAAACATCAACTGACGTTCTTGTTAGCAGAAGCTCAAGCCAAAACCGGTGACAACAGTTCTGCTGTCAGCACTTACAAGAAAGCTTTAAGCTCAAGCCAAGAGCCCGAGCAACGTCAGTGGATTGAAAAAAAGCTCGATTACCTCAAAACTTTAAAGCAATAATGTGACGATAAGTTCGTCACATTTCGAATAATTCAAAGATTTCATATTCTTACCCTGCCTCAAATTGAGACGACATCACTTTTACCTCCAGAAACACCCCCATTTTACCGTAAGCTATAAAGAGAGGTTTTGAGATATGGCTCAATTATTTGTTTTCGCATGTTTATTTTTATTAATGTCTGAAGGTTCATTGGCCCAGGGCAAAAAGCGAACAATTCGAAAAGTTCAAGAAGTGAATTTTGCTGAGATGTCAGTGAAGGGAACGATTCGAAATCCTGATGGAGCTTATCTCGTTCAAAAAAGAGGACTTAAATTTTTACCACTCTACGATGTTAAAAAAGATATGGACGAAAGAATCAGGGACGCAAGTTTTTACATCAAGTAGTTACAGTTAAATTTAAAGGGGCGTATGAAGACGTTGTTAGTAAAACAAAAAAGAAATGATGGAGTCCAAAAAGTTTGGAAGGTCAAGCCCAGCCAAAGTCCGTGTACATTTGGATCTTCACGAATCAGTCAGCTGAACTCTATTGATGATTCTGTCACAGCTTTTGAGGGTGTGTTTCAACTTCAAAAAGATCAATGGGTTTATGTGGATCTTAACCCGACCCGCGTGAATAACCATCAATCTCACAAATTAACTGATAAAACGACTTTAAAATTTGATAAAAGTTCCATGAGTTTTGAAATCATTGAGAAGGACTATGATCACTTTCAATCATTTCAAAAATTTGAAAAAACTGGCAATGGTTCTGAAGAAGTTCAACTTTTCATTTTGAGCCATGGTTCAAATATGATTCGCACAGAAATTCTAGAGAAACAAAGTCACTTTGAAATCTATGAGCTTAATCCTTCTATAAAAGTGCCTGTGAAAAAAACAAATGTTTGGCAAAAAGAGTCTTTTGAAGGCTACGTACTTCAACAAAAGACTGTGAAAATTGAAGACCTTTCGGAAATCAGTCAGATCAATGCCAAAACATTGGTCGATGAGGAAACTAAAAAGCCGGCCGTTGTGGCCTTAAGTTTAGCTTTGATTTTGGCACTGGTTGGAATGCTGATGCCGAAGCACGAGCAAAAATTAACAACCTGGCAACCCAAAGAAGCTCAAAGAATTATTGTGAATATGGAAAGCATGCAGAAGCGAAAAGTCGCCAAAGCTCAAGCTGTTGAAATCGAGAAAAAAGAAGTTCAAAAACAAGCCGGAGGTTCTGGCAAAGTTTCAGGACTTTTGAAAAATTTAAATGTCGGACGAATTTCAAGCTTAGTGGGTAAAGTTTCTGCCGGAAACGCCAACAGCAAAAACATCATCGTACAACAAGGCATCAAAGCGGGTTCAGGTCCTTCGGGTCGAGCACTCGCAGCTTTAGGAACAACCAACAAACCAGGCAAAGACTGGAGTGCTGAAGGTAATGGCCAAGGTGTGGCTGTCAGTACAGCTGGTAAAGCCGGTGGTAATTCCTTGGCTGGCATGGGCGGCTTGAAGGCTGGAAAAACTGGCGATGGTGGCGTGGGCTTGATCGAAGATGAAGGTGAAGTCAGTGGCGGTCTTGATCGAGACGTGATCGCAGAGCACATCAAGCGACAAATTGGTCACATCCTGGCTTGTTACGAGCGCCAATTAACTGCGAAAAAAGATCTCGGCGGAAAAGTCTCTGTTAAGTTTACGATCAGCGGAACTGGTTCCGTTGAGACTCAAAATATTACTGAAACCACCATGCGAGACGCGACTGTTGAAGGTTGTATCCTCAACCGCGTTGCCAAATGGACATTTCCTGCTCCGAACGGAGGAACGAAGGTGATCGTAACCTACCCGTTCCTGTTTAAGAGCACGAATTAATATTGGAAGGACATGAACGATGAAAACACCCATGATCACAGCTAGCATTGCTATCACTTTGATGCTCTCAAATCTTGCACTCGCTCAACAAAAAGCCGGCAGCGACAAGCTGGATGTGCAAGCCCTCGAGCAAAAATACTGGACGGCCAAAGATGATGACTTCAGCGTGGTTCAAAACAGAGCCTTTTCTAAAAAAGGAAAGTTTTTTGGAACTGCTCACTTAGGAGTTGCCATCAACGATCCCTACTACTCAGGTAGTTATTTGGGTGCTTCAGGAGGATACTTCTTTAGCGAATCTTGGGGATTAGAGGCCAACTATTTAACTTCAAATTTTGATAAAAGCCGCTCTTTCAAAGAGATCCTAGCTCGAGGTGGCGGTCCTGAAGTGAATGAACTCAAAAGTAAATTAAGTGTCAATGGTGTATGGACACCGATCTATGCAAAGATGTCGGTATTTGATCGAAGTATTATTCACTTTGATATGGGTTTGACATTCGGAGTTCACCAGATCAATTACGAAAATCCCTATTCGACAACGCCTTCACCAACACTGACTGAGACTTCGAAAAAAGCTTCCAGTGTGGGCTATAGTTTTGGAATTATGCAGCAGTTCTACTTTAAACAAAATATGGCGATCCGAGTGGACTTTACAAATTCTTACACCACCGAGAATGCCGTCTCCTATGGTTCAACCACAGGTGCAAAAAGTGGATCTAAAAGTATTAACGACACAATGCTGTTAATTGGTCTCACAGTTTTTGACTGGAGAAAGTAACAACATTAAGGGGAATCTTCATCATGAAACCACTAGTTCTCATACTACTGACGAGTTTTGTTGCACACGGAAGTGATTTAAAAATCACCTCCCCTGCTCAAAAATCCAGTGGCCTTAAAATGAAGGCTTCAGGTGTTCCCACATTTGAATCCGCAACTGCTAAATCAATTCCCCAACTCAAAGTCGGAACAGAGCGAACTGTTGAGTTTCAAACGATTTCACTGAGTGTTCCAGAGAAACCTCAAATTTTGTTTCCTGGTGCAAAAAAAGGTCTTGAACTTGCCAACATCGTAGTTCCAAAGGACCAAAAAGCAGATTTGATTAAACCCCCGAAGGTTCTATTCTCGACAGCTGCTATCAATCAAATTCCGACACCTAAAGAGCTCAACATTATACCAGAACCTCAGGTCAAAGAACCGGAACCAGTATTAAAAGACATTCGAGTTTTTACAGCCAATGAATTTAAAATGATTGAGTCTCAAATCTTTTTAGAGATTCACAAAAACTATGAGATGGCGTTTGCCATTTTCTCGGAGCTTTTGAAAGACAAAGATTTAAAATCTGAAGCTCAGTATTTTTATGCAGATGCTGCTAGGAATTTGCAACTAACCAAAGAATTCAAAAGCAATATGCTGGCAGTGACAAAAGAAGCCAAAGAAGCTGGACTGAAGCAAGCGGCAGCTGCCAAACTGGCCACCCACATTGAAGAGCTGGATTTTAGCGATATCAAAGAAATCGAGCCTGTGGTCTTGCAAAACGAAGTGGATGTTTCAAAAAACGATGGCTACAACTTTTTCCGAGCCAAGTACTACTTAGAACAAGGCAACCTGGGACAAGTGGAAGACGCTCTTGCGATGATTTCAGAAAAATCCAAGTACTATGGAGATTCGCTTTTGATTTCTGCTTTGTTTAACTATCGGCAAGGCAAAGTGGATCAAGCGGAAAAACAGCTCGAGCAGATTTTAAAGGTGATCGACAAAACAAGCCCGGTAAGATCTGTGGCTGGAATCACATTAGCTCGTATTTACTTTCAAAAGAACAAATTCAAAGAAGCCTTCACTGCCTACTTGGAAGTTGATAAATCCCATGCTTTTTGGATGCAAGCCATGATCGAGCAAGCTTGGACTCAAATTTTAAGTAAAGATTTTGAGGGTGCTGCAGGAAATATGTTCCCCCTTCACACAGACTTTTTCAAAAATGCGTTTAATGCCGAATCCTACGTGGTCCGAACTGTGGCCTATTTGAATCTTTGCCAATTTGGTGATGCTTCAAGTTCATTGCAGAATTTAGGTCGGAAGTATGCCCCGATTTACGGTCGAATGGAAGCCTACCAAAAAGCTCGAAAAGATGCCGGTGAATTTTATGACACCGTCAGAGCTTGGTTGCAAAACCCTGCTCAAAAAGATGTGGATGGCATTCCAAGATCTGTGATCGTGGAATGGGCCAAGCATCCTGCTTTTGTGAATATTCAAAAAAATATGAATAGCTTTGAAGATGAGATGAATAATTTCAACAAAGTCACATTGAATCTGATTCAGCGTGAAAAAGACCTCCTTGTTTTAATCGCTGACACCAATAAAAAAATCTCAGATGTGAGATCTAGATTTAATGATCCTAAAAGCAATCAAGTGGTCTTAAAAGAGGAAGAAGCGAAGCTCCTTGTTCAGCTCTCGGCTTACAAGTATGAATCCTCTAACACCAACCGGGCCCGAAATCAGGTGAAAGTCATTCGAGACCAGGCCCTTGTGAAGCTTGATAAGGACAAAAAAGAAGTCAGAAAATTGGCCAGCGAAACTTTGCAAAAACGCTTTGCTAAAATGACCACTGACTTAAAAGAACTCCTCGAGCAAAATGAAGTTTTACAATACGAAATTTACTCTGGAGCCGGTGAACACATTCGGTATCAAACGGCCAGCGGAGAAGTGACTAAAGATAAAGGTGAAGAACTGAAAGTGGAAAAAAATAAGGCCATGAAGTGGAGCTTTAAAGGTGAAATTTGGGAAGATGAAATTGGTCACTTTAGATCAAGCCTGAAGAGCGCATGTCCTCCAGATGAAAAATAAAGGAACTTTTATGAAATTACAATTACTTGCTACCCTACTTATGATCTCTCAAATGGCTTGGTCGCAGTCGACCGCACAATCAGGTCTTGATAAGCTCAAAGCCAACCTGGATAACTCAAAGGCCAATTTGGCTGAGTATCAAAAGAATTTAAAAATCGTGGATGGCAACATCTCTGAGGTGGCGAAAGCCAAATCCCAAGTGGAGGAACAGAAAAAGCAGATCTCTGCTCAATTAAAAGAAAACACCTCCGGCCTTCAAAAGGTTCAGAAAAGTGAATTAGAAGTCCAGAAGATGATCAAAGATGAAGAGTCAAAAGCCTTGGCAGACGAGAAAAAGATCAAAGATCTTCAAGCCATGATTCAAAAATTAGAAGAAAACAAAACAAAGCGCGAACAAAATCTGCAAAACTACAAAGTGCAGTTGTCTCAAGCCCAGGAAGAGAAAAAAGTTTGGGAGCAAAGATCTCAAGCCCTCAAAGAACAAGAGAAGCAAGTGCTAGATCGAAGCAAAACTGTGAACGCTCAGGAAGCCGAGTGGAAAAATAAAAAGCGTGGCTACGAGGGTGAAGTTTCTAGGTGGAATAAAGAAATCGAGAAGCAGCAAAAGAACTACAGCCAGTTTAAAGATCTTTCCGAAGCTAAAAAATAGATTCTACGGATCGAGTTAATAAAAAAGGTGACTCAATTGAGTCACCTTTTTTTATTTTTTGATTCTTCAATATTACAGATAGATTTCACGAGCAGAGAGAACTTGGATAAAGCCGTGAATTTGAACTGCCACGTCTCCGTTCATGAAAATTCCAACCACAAGGCCTGAGTTTCCACGATTAGTGGCAACTATTCTCCCCGTTTGAATTCCATAATGACATCCACTGACAGCTATATCCTGCAATGAATAAGTTCTAACAAAACCATGCTGACGAATAGCGACGCTGTTGTCATAACTATTGTAACCTTGATAATTTCCAGCAGATCCTTGGCGAGAATAAACAATTTCACCCAGTCTCAGATTATGAGCTGTCCAACCCTGACAAGATTGACGAATAGGTTCTGGACGATCTCTTCTGGGACGTCTTGGCTGGGGACGAGTTTCCGTTTCAACAGTTTGTCCACCTGTCCATCGACCGTTTCTGTAATAGTTCACGCTTTCAATTGTGTAAAGACCACCATTGGATCTTCGGCAAACCACTGTTCTTTTGTTTTCAGAACGACCGCGACTGTAATAAACTTGGCTTTCATACACACGGCAAGTTTCACGAGTTTGATAATGATAGCCTTCTTCAACAACGATGAGTCTTCCGCGAACGCCAGTGTTTGAGCGAGCATCCCAATCATAGGGACGATTCAAATCACCGTGAAACGCATCTTCCTGAGCGCGATTAAAAGCTTCTGCGTCCTGTCTGTTCATTTCCTTAGCGGCTTCGGCCCCAAGGAAGGCACCACCAATGGCACAAAAAGCTTGAAGATCTCGAGAAGCACCGAGTTCTCGGCAAATGGCTCCAGAAATCAATCCTGTACCAATTCCGACAATCAGCTCTCCAAGTGAGATGGCCAGTGCTGATCCACTGCCCGTCATCACCATTGTGAATGCCAAGAAACTAAGAACAGATTTTTTAAACTTATGCTTCATAAATTCACCTCTTAAAATAGATTTCAAGAATGTGAACTTACCACACAGGATAAGGGAAAAAATAATCTAAGACAGGATTGGAAAATTTGAAAAAGACCGATTAAAAGTTAAACGGTCTTCTTAATTTTAACGAACAAGTAATTTCAAAGGAACGATAACGCGGCCATTTTCTTGGTCCATCACGATCATATCTCCATTTTTGAAGATGTACATCGCTCGGCCGTTGAGGACCATGCCGTTGAATTTAAAATTTTCTACTTTAAAACTTTGGCAGTAGGGTAAAACATCACACTCAATAGCCACTTGATCTTCATCAATGATAACGCCACTGTTTCTTCCACTGTCCACAGTTGCAGTATCAATGGCCATTTTCACACCGGGAGTCCCCATTTGAGTTGTCCCTGTGCCTGCGAAGAATCCACCTTCACGTGCACGAGTCCGAATGTAGACAGCTCTTTTTTCTTTTGTACCCACATCCTCAACACGAAATCCAACCGCGATTTGTTTAAAATCAAGTCTTGCCCATGTTGAAACAGCACTCGCACTGATACCACCACCGATAGAGCCAGAACCGGATCCACCACCAACAGTTGTAGATGTAGAGACAGCATTATCGATATAGATCCCAGAACTTCCGCGAACGATTTCAAAATCACTGTTGCCATTTTGACAAGCCCAGTAACGGCCTGTATTTCCCATAAATCGATCGTTAGCTGAATTTGAATTTATTTTTTTCCAGACACTCGCATCAAACTGCACGCACTGATCATAGGTTCCAGAGTCTCCTCGAGAGTTTCTTGATCCGTGATTATAAATTGTAAAGGCAGCTAAAAACTGAGAATTTTCTCGTCGAACGATTCGTGGACCGTTTTTAGGACCTAAGCCACCGTTCATAAGATCTTTGATCGCTTGATATTCTGCATTGTTCACATAGTTCTTACAGTAGTCATTTCCAATGGCTCCACCAATGAGGGCTGCAATGAAAGTCACAGGATCTTTACCGACGACGTTGTGGGCGATAACACCAGCAGCAACTCCGCCGACCAATGCACAAATCACTTCGTCAACTTTTTTAGGCTCCCTCTCAAACAGATTGGCCTGGGCAAAGGATCCCATAAAAGTTGATATCAGCATCATCAAAGCCATCAAAAGAACGAAGTATTTTTTCATAGAAGTCACCTCACCAATCAACAGTTAGAGCAGGTCTTACGCCAGGCTTGGATCGATTGAGATAAATTTTACCTGTCTACAGATTAGTCACTAGGACAAGTTGCGACTCTTGATGGATTCTTTCCACCATTTTGACCAGTCTTTGAACTTCCACTGCATAAGCAGTAGGCCCCTCGGAGTGAACCATCGAGAGACCGGTGGTTGAGGCCTCGAGGAAGGCATTGATTTTTGCCATCAGTCTTTGAGCTGATACTTTTTTTGATGGATCTGGTTCGAGTACGTTTTGAATCGTCTTTTTTAAAACGGGCCATACTGGAGTTTCCGAAAGCAAAACGTAACCTGCCGAGTGATCCATCAGATCATGAATGAATTGCCCATCAAAACCCACAGGAATTTGATCCTTTGAGAGATACCTTAAATAGTCGTCTAATCTAAGGGTTCCTGCAGAGTCCGCGATAAATTGAATTTTGTTCTGCGGGCGCAGTTTTCTAAGCCTTAAATTCATTGTCTCAGGATGAGGCAATGCCGAATTTCCACCCAGACCTACCGTGTTCAGACCCAACTGATTTTCCACTTCATAATTCATAGCTGAAACTCGAACATTTAACTCGTACCACACGCCCCCATCAGCATCTCGAAAGGCACTGACCACTTCAGATTTTGCGGAATTAGCGGGATGCAGTTTGGGATAGCTCTCGACAGCCAGGCTGCATTTTAAAATTTCTGCTTGAGAAATCAGGCTTGTGAAAATGAAAAAAAGAACCGCAATCATAAACCAACGGTTCTTCTACATGATCTGACTTTGATTGTTTTCATCATGGATTTTAGAGCTGAAAAGAAGCTTTTTGCCTCTGATGATTTTTCTGGATGGGATTGAATCAAAAAAACTCGGCCATCAGCAGTTCCTGCGGCTTCCACAACTCCGTCCGCAGTTTTAGCAATGACCGTCAGTGGCGTCTTTTTTAAAGAGTCTTCATTAAGTGCTTGATGATGATAACTATTCACTAGAACGTGTTTAATATTTTTTAAAAACTGCACCAAAATGTGATCTGACTTTTCCGTCAGCTGAAGGGGATGCATGGCTCCGTCATTATGAGGAAGTTTTGTGCCTAATTCTTCAATCAAATCTTGAACGAGCTTGGCACCCAGAGCCACGCCTGTGATTTGCAAACCACGACAAACTCCAAAAATGCTTCTGTCAGAATTCTTATAGAAGTATTGAATCAGCTCGATTTCTAATCGATCACGAAACTCATGAAAACCTCGAGCCCAAGTCACCTTTTGTTTGTACAAATTGGGTGCGACATCATCACCACCCATGAGCACTAAAAGTTTAAAGTGCTCTGTCAGCTCTTTGTAGAACTGAATTCTTTCCTCACTCGACAAAAAATGGGCGGCTCCCAGTGGCAAGATGGTTGATTCTTGTAAATGGGGTGCAAAATCATTCACACGCTTGGGAATTGCTCTGTGATCTTGAGTCGTGTTTGCAACTAATAGGGCTCGAAACACAGAGTCCTGTGCGTTTGGTTGAACTTTGCTCACGCGATCATGAGTGCTGACTTCGAGGTCCACAAGATATTTGGATAACTCTGGATGATTTTTAGCTTTCTGTAGAAATTCAGTCGGTGTGACGTTTTCCGGTAACACAAAGGTGTGCTGATGCCCGTGCGGTTTCCAGAATTGGAGGGCCGCCAAGGATTGAATCGATGTGAGCAATAAAAAAAGAAGCAAATTTGTTTTCACGCCAAATTGGGTTTCAAGGATCGTGCCTTAAATTGATACATTTTGGCACAAAACCTGAAGACTCAAGACTCTATGATCAAACTACTCACTGTCTTAATTTTTTTCACTCTTTCAAATTCCCCAGTGTTTGCGGCGTCTTTTGAAATTGCTGGTCGTACCACGCTGACTTATAAGACACCTGTCATTACGCCACAGAAAGTCCCAGATGCTAAATGTATCTACAAATCCACATCACTTGATCTTCCTGGAAGTCGATATCGAATCTCTCAGTTTGAAGTGTGGACCATCAGATCTGGAAACAAAGACAGAGAACCCAGTATTACGGGATTTTTAAAACTTCGTGATAAAGACACACTCAAAAATGTTGAGAGCACGATGATTCCTATGACAAACCTGTCTGCTGGTTTTATCACAGATCGCTTCGGAGTTCCTAAATCTGTGACAGACACCGTGATTCGTAAGAACATTGATATCGGTGGGGCTGAATTTCATCTTGTCTTTAAAAGAACAGTGAATGATGTTTATTCAACCGAAGAACCCACAGTTTTTGGTGAAATGGTTTTGTACAAAGCCTCTGATAAGTCCATCGCACTACAGGCCTCTTGCAGCTACCAAAAGCCTGCAAAAAAATAAAATTTAGCTCTTACGAATTTTTTTGCTTAATTTATCTAAGATGAACCGTGTCTCTGGATGCCCCACAAACAGGCTTGATAAAAAATACGTCGCAATACCAAGGCCACCCACCACCACAATTTGCAAAATCCAAGACAAAGTATTTGATTCCTTGGGAAGAATCTGAAGAAGGCCGATCATGACGGCTGCCATGGCGGTACTTGAGGCCATCACTTGCACAGTTTTCAAAAAGTAAGTCTTCCAAATAAATGAGTGAATGAGATAACCAAATCCACAAATTAAAATTAAAAAATTAAGAGTGGCACTGATCAGGCTTGATAGATTGAGTCCTTGCAATCCGTAACGATCCATCAAAACAGGCGCGATGATTAAATGAACGGCCAAACAAACACCAGACACCAGAGCCGGAAACCAAGTGTTCTTCACAGCATAATAAGAGGGCACTAGGACTCGGACCAGGCTGATCGGAATCATGCTGATGGCATACACTTGCACCACAGAAATCACGGCCAAAGAATCAGAGCTTAAAAATTTCCCACGCTCAAAAATAATTCTGACGATGGGCTCTGATAAAATAAAAAGTCCCACAGCTGCAATCGCGCTTAAGAATAAATTAATCGACATGATTCTTTCACTGGTCTGAATCATTTTCTTGGGATCCCCTTCTGACCAATACTGCGCCAATGTGGGAAGCATGGCAGTTCCTAGACTGACTGATATCAAAGAAAGCGGCAGTTCCAGCAGTCTGTCGGCCCATGCGATATAAGAAATGACTCCCTCACCCAGTGAGCTTGCAAAACCTGTGTTCACGATCAAAGTGATTTGCGAAAGCCCCAAACCTAAAAATCCAGGGATCATGTTTCTGAGGACCCGTAAAAATTGTGGATTTTTAAAAGACCAGGAAAGCTTTGGGAAAATTCCCAATTTTAAAAGCGGCGGAATTAAAATCGCCATCTGTAAAAATCCACCGACCACCACACCCCAGGCTAAGAAATCCCCAGGAGTTTGCAAATAGTCTTGAGGTAAAACAGTGGTGACAATCAAACTGATGTTAAAAAAAACAGGAGCCACCGCAGGCCAACCAAATTTGCCGTGGGCATTGAGGATCGCCATGTAGTAGGCAAACAAACAGATAAAAAACAAAAAACCGAACATAATTTGAGCCAGCCTGACCGTCATGTTGAAGGCCTCAACTCTGGCCACATACTGATCATCCAGAATAAAACCCAAAATTTCCTGAGAGAAAAGAATCCCCCCAACGGTCAATAGGGCTAATATTCCGATCAAAAAAGCATGCAAGGTATGGCTGAGGATCTGGGCTTGATTGGTTTTATTCTTTAAATCCAGGTTCTGGGTTTCTATTAAAATGGGCTGAAAACTAACAGCCAATGAGCCCTCTCCGAAGAGTCTGCGGAACAAATTGGGGATTCGAAAGGCTGCGGCCCAGGCATCTGTGACGGTTCGATCAAACAGGGCCGCCAGTAAGACCTCTCGAAAAAGGCCAAGAAATCGACTGCTTAAGGTCCCCAAGGACATCAAAAAAGCTTTGAAAATCACTGAACTTTTACGGGTTTCCTGTGATTTTTCGATGAGATTCCCCTTTAAACACTCTTGCGGCAGGGCGCCTGGTGTGTTAACACTTTGCCCTGGTTCAGTTAATACTATTTTTAAGGAGATCCCTTGGCAACTCATAAGTCCGCTGCAAAAAGAGCCCGTCAAACAGTTCGAAAAAATAAAGTGAACACAAGCCGCAAAAATGCTGTTCGATCTTTCGAAAAAAGCCTTGTTAAAGCGCTTGCGACTAAAGATGCGAAGACAATGCCTGAACTTCTGAAAGCTTTCACAAGCCAAATCATGAAGGCAGCTCAACGCGGTCTTTTCAAAAAAGAAGCGGCTTCAAGAAAAATTGCAAGACTCTCATCACGAGTTCATGCAGCTCTTGGTTCTAAGTAATTTTTGTTGGTTCTAGGATCTGAAAATCCTAGAACTTACGTGAAGAGACGAAGGATCGAATTTGTCTTTTGATAGCGAATTCGATCTCAGTAAACGCGATTCCGTGAATCACCATCCCGCCAGAAACACCTTCTTGAACGGTGGATTTGATCTCTGCTCTCAGCGAAACAAACGATCCCCCAGGAATTTGAAAATTCACAACTAAGGGTTCCCCTTCAGTTAGCACCATGTCTGATAATACCGACATTCCGCCCTCACCGATCTCACCGGATTGAACTAAAATGTATTGGCCTTTAAATATAAGACTGACGGTTCTTTTGAAAACCCGACGTGGATAACTTCTTCTAAATAAGGGAAGAGCGCTGTTAGCTATGGTCACAAGTCTCTATCGACTTTTTGGCTGTCAAACTTGAAATTTAGGCCCTTAAGTAGGTCATTTTTAGAACCATATTTTCTAGCCACAAAGGAGCCGAAACTGGTGAGGTTTTCAGAGCTAAATCTGTTTCATTCAGAGTCAAAATAAGCTGTTCCAGTTGGCGAGCCGACCAAAGGCCAGACTGCTTTACGTAGCCTGCTAAAAAGTACGGAGAAACTTGAGCGTATTGCGCAAGCTTGGATCCTGCGTAGCCCAATTCTTGGCCCTTTTTGACTTTCATTAAAAGTCGCACGTGCCGAGCCATCAATGTCACCACACCCACTTCGTTTTGTCCTTGATCAAGTAACGTCACAAGGCTTTCTAAAGCTCGTACGCGGTCTCGGCTGGCCACAGCTTCCGTCCACTGAAAAATATTTTCCTCGCGGGTTTTTGAGACCGCACTTTTCACGTCATCAATTTCAACCCGTGTGCGCGGAGAAATAAAACTTTTGAGCTTAATGACTTCAGATTCAATTTCTTGCAAGTGAGAACCCACATTACGATGCAGTAAATGAGTGGCTTCGTCAGAAATTTGCAGACCCTGCTGACCACAGATATAAGAAATCCACGAGGGAATTTGATTGTCGTAAAGTTTTTTAAATTCCACACACACTGAATTATCTGAAATAATTTTAAATATCTTTTTTCGTTTATCAAATTTGGCTGCCGTCATCACAAGTAATGTGGATGAAACGGGATCAACGAGGATGGATTCCAACGTGGCCCAGTCACTGTCACTGAGTTCATGCACGTCTTTTAAAAAGATCACTCGCTGATTGGAAAAGCTTGGCAAAGTTTCGATATTGTCGCGAACTTTTTCAAGCTGAGCATCGGTTGCATGATAACTGGTGAAATTGAAATCCCGCATGGATTCGTCTACTTTGGCCATTTCAATCTGTTTGAGGGCTTGATCAATCAGGTAGGGTTCTTCACCCATAAGGAATACCAAAGATCCAAAATTTGGACTTTGTAATTGATCATAAAAATCGCGGGCCTCAAGCCAAGCCAAATCAGACGTCCTTATCTCAAAAGTTTTCGGTCATTCGATCGTGAGCTTCCACCATTAAATCCTGGGCAATGGTTTCGATCACACGTCTTCGAGCCGATAAATTATAAAGCGGATTCACACTGTTCACTCTGGCCACTGTCACTTGCGGGGAGGAATAAAAGCTTTCCCCGTTGAGCTCACTTGTCCAGAGCACTTTGCCTGTGGCTTTTTCAACAAGTGAAACTTGCGAGCTCATAATCACGCGGTAACCGGTGGCAAGAACTGTTTCATCTGGCAGCAAAGGAGCTGCGTCACCCTTTTGAATGGGGCCCGTGGGTTTGTAAGTGATATTTGTAATTTCACCTTTAATCACAACAGGAGCTGCACCTTCGTGTTGCACGGCAGCGACTTTGTTTTTCTCAAATTCTTGAATCAATGAGTTTGTGAAAGCCACTTCAACACCGGGCTCGGTACTTGAATTTTTAAACAAGGGAACTTCAACAACGGCGTATCCACCGGGCAAAGTTCGACCTTTGACCCCCACTTGATAAGCACAAGAAGTTTGAAAAAAGCCTACCCAAAAAAGGAAGAGCACAGTTAAATATCTGGTAATCTTAATTTTTTTACTCATTGAATTGTTTAAAGTATAAGTGAGAACCATGAACTGGACAATGAATTCCTTCCAAAAATACCGGCTTATGGCGCCAGGCCCTGTGCCTCTTCATCCAGAAGTTCTGTGTCAGCTTTCAGCAGAAATGGTTCATCACAGAACACCACTTTTTGACCAAGTTCTTAAGCGCACATTGCAAAATTTAAAAAAAGTATTTCAAACCGAACAGCCTGTGATGATCGTCAACGGCACGGGCTCCACGGGCATGGAAGCCGCCCTTGTGAATTTGCTTTCTCCGGGTGATGAAATTTTGTGCATCAATAGCGGAAAATTTGGTGAGCGCTGGCGGGATATGGCTCGCACTTTTAATTATCATGTTCATGCCATTGATGTTCCCTGGGGAAAGGCCGTCAATCCTCAGGATGTGGAAAACTTTTTGAATCAAAATTCGAATATTAAAGCGGTGCTGACTCAGGCTTGCGAAACGTCAACAGCTGTTCTTCATCCCGTTCAAAAATTAGCAGCCGTGGTCAAAAAATTTCCTCACGCACTTTTTTTGGTGGATGCCATCACAGCTGCAGGCACTTTGCCTTTGCCAATGGATGAGTGGGGACTTGATGCTGTTGTCGCTGGCTCTCAAAAAGCGTTTATGTTACCCACGGGACTGAGTTTTGTGGCCTTCTCTAAAAAAGCAGATCAGGCTTTTCTCAATTCTAAAACACCCAGGTACGCTTTAGATTTACGGCTTGAAGTACAAGCCAATAAAAAAGGTGAAACTTATTTTTCTTCCTCTGTGGCTTTGATTAAAGCTTTAGATAAATCCTTAGAAGTCATGCTGAATATGGGTTTACCCAAATGGTATTCTGAAATTTCAAGAAGATCCAGGTTCGTACACTTTGTTTTTCAAAATTTAAAATTGAAGCTTTATTCTGAAAGCCCCAGCCCGTCTTTGACAGCTGCTCTTGTTCCTGAAGGCGTGGACGGACAAAAACTGCGAGAGCATTTAGAATCCAAGTACAATTTAACAGTGATGGGCGGCCAAGATCAGCTCAAAGGAAAAATTTTACGAGTGGGACACATGGGTTACATTTTGGATTCTGATCTGATGGCCTTTGCGGGCGCGTTGTTTCATTCACTGAAAGATTTTGGAATACAAAATTTGCCTCTTGAGGAAGTTTTTTATCAAGATTGTCAGAATTTTTTAAAGGACAATGTTTAAGTGAAAAAAAAGATTCTGATCACAGATCGATTTTCGTTCGAATCCCAACTTTACCTGGAGCGCCAAGGTCCCTTTGAAATTTTAAAAGCTCCTCACCCCTTGGATTTGCCCCTGGATTCCCTAGTCAGCTGTCATGCGCTGCTGATCAGATCTAAAACTCAAATTACAAAAGAGCTTCTAGAAAAGGCCAGAAATCTACAGGTCATTGTTTCTATGACCAGTGGCTTTGATCACATTGATTTAGCGGCTTGCCACAAATGGGGCATCACTGTGATGCACACACCTTGGGCTCACAGAGAAAGTGCAGCGCAATTGACTTGGTCTATGGTGATGGCCTTAGCCACGCAGGTGGTACCGGCACACATTCAAATTCAAAATCATCAATGGGCCCGAGATCCCCTCACTGGTTTTGAGCTTTCTGGTAGAACTTACGGTGTCATCGGTCTTGGCAGAATCGGCACTCGAGTGGCAGAAATGGCAAAAGCCTTTGGCCTCAAAGTGGTGGCCTTTGATCCCCATCAGGACCGCGAAACTTTTGAGTCTCGGGGCATTGAAAGATTGGGCTTAGAAGAAGTTTTTCATCAAGCCGACATCATCAGTCTTCACGTTCCTAAAACGGCTCAAACTCAAAATTTGATTCATCGTCATATTTTAAGTGATCTGCCGAAACCGGTGGTTCTCATTAACACCTGCAGGGGTTCGGTGATCAGCGAAGAATTGCTATGTGAGGCTTTAGAAAAAAAATGGCTTATCTCTGCCGCTCAAGATGTGTTTGATACCGAGCCTTTGCCATTAGAATCAGCTTTAAGAAAAGCGCCTAGGCTGCTTATGACTCCGCACATTGGCTCAAACACCGAAGAGGCCCTAGAAAAGGCTTCGCAGATGGCAGCTGAAAAACTGAAACACTTTTTTGAAAGCGGAGTGACCTCCGACACCCTGCCCCCCAAAGCGCCGTGGTATCAGGAATCTTAATTTTTTGATTTCAACTTGACGGAAAGCCAGAGTTTTCCGCATTCTTCTGGCGGTTGAAATAAATTTTGAGGGGGATCAATTCATGTCAGCAAGTATCGTTGTGGGCGCTCAATGGGGTGATGAAGGCAAAGGAAAGCTTGTCGATGTTTTGGCCTCAAAAGCAGATTTAGTCGTCAGGTTTCAAGGCGGCGCCAACGCTGGACACACATTGGTCGTCAACGGACACAAAACAATCCTTCACCTGATCCCTTCAGGAATTTTACATCCCAATACACTTTGCATGATCACTTCAGGTGTGGTGCTGGATGTGTTTGGAATTTTAGATGAAATCGATAAATTAAAAGCCCAAGGCCTGATGAAAAAGCCTGAGCAGTTTTTGATCTCTGATAACTGCTCTTTGCTGATGCCCTATCATAAAATTTTAGACGTAGCCCGAGAGTCCGCCCTCAATAAAGAGAAAATCGGCACGACTGGTAAAGGTATTGGACCTGCTTACGAGGATCGCACATCACGAAGGGGTTTGATTTTCTCTGATCTTTTCCAACCCAACACTTTGAAGGAAAAGCTCGAGCGTGCGTTGTTAGAAAAAAACGTCTTATTTGAAAAAATTTATGGCCAACCTGCCTTTGACACCAAAGAACTGATTGAAAAACTGTCGGCTGCCGCTGAAAGATTATTGCCTCACCGTTGCCAAGACACTTCTCAAATGATTTTAAAAGCCATCAAGGGCGGAAAAAAAGTTCTGTTTGAAGGAGCTCAAGGAACACTTCTTGATATTCATCACGGGACTTACCCTTATGTGACTTCAAGCCCTACGATTTCATCCAGTGCACTGACCAGCACAGGCATTGGTCCTCAAAATATTAAACAAGTGATCGGTGTTTTTAAAGCTTACGCAACTCGCGTGGGCGCTGGCCCCTTCCCCACTGAGCTTTTAGAGTCCACAGGTGAATTCCTAAGAACTACAGGTAAAGAGTTCGGCAGCACAACTGGTAGACCTCGCAGATGCGGTTGGCTGGATCTTGTGGCCTTGAAGTATGCGATCAGACTTAACGGCATTACTTCCCTTGCAATGATGAAATTAGATGTTTTATCGGGCTTGGATAAGCTTCAGATTTGTACAGGTTACAAAATCAAAGACCAAGTTGTGACCGAATGGCCCTCCACTTTAAGTGAGCTAGAAGGCGCTGAGCCCGTGCTTGTGGAACTTCCCGGGTGGAAAGAGGACCTGACAAAAATTAATCAATTGTCAGAGCTTCCACGCCCCGTGAATCAGTACCTGGATTTTATCTCTGATTTTGTTAAAACTCCCATCGATGTGATCTCGGTAGGCCCCGGCCGCGAGCAAACATTGTGGGTAAAACCACTTTTTAATGC
>CAZPBD010000021.1:0-39423 GCA_964584655.1 uncultured Pseudobdellovibrionaceae bacterium
AGGTCCACCAGTTGCTTCGCCCCCAAAGAGAAGTTCTCGGCTTGGCTGGCCATGAAGGAGGCGTTAATGGCCCCAGCACTGACGCCTGAATAGATCGGGAAGGGGTTTTCAATCCCCCAATCCTCAAAAAGAGAACCGAGAGCTTGAATAACTCCCACTTGATAGGCACCCCGGGCGCCTCCACCTGATAAGACAAGAGCAATGGATGATGTGTTCATGGATTCTATTTTCAAGGGGCTTCATGGTCGCAGTCAAAGTGTCAAACTTGGGCCGGGCCTTTGTCGTGATTTCACTATGATTCTTCGCGGCCTGGGCACCGCCCCTTTCTCGTGTTACAACAAACTTTTAGAGGACCCCATCTATGCAAAAATTGATAATTCTACCTTTGTTGGCTTCGTTCGCTTTTTTGGGATGCAGTGATACTGGGTTTGATCGCAACGTGAAAACCACAAAAGTTCAGCCGCAAAAGCCAGGCCCTGGCGATATCAGTGAAAAGTTAAAAGATGAGGCCATGAAAGCTGGTGTCCTTTTGGATATCAAGAAGGACAGTTTACGAGTTTTGAACACCACAGCAGATGTGGTCAGTTTGGGCGCCCTGATTGAACTGAATCAAAAAGATCAAGGGTATCGAAACTACAGCTTTGATTTACGAACAGGTGAGATCAAAAGTTTTGAAAATAGAAACTATGACCTGAACCCAGATTCTCGATTGGGATTTGAAGTTTACCGATTTAAAATGGCAGACAATCAAGACATGCTGACTGTTCATTTCAAGTTTGAAAATCGCGTGTCAGCTCAGTTTAAAAAATCTTCCCACGTCTATTTGATCAACTTAAAAGCGACAAAGACAATGCAAGCCAAAGAGTTTTTCTTTCCCTTACCAGAAGACTTTGACATCAAGAAATGGTCAGAGAAGGCCTCAAAGCCGCAGCCAGCAAAGGACTTAGAAAGTCAGAACCAGCTGACCGGATATCAACAATGGGACTCCAGTCTTTAGAGTCAACACTCTACGGCATAAACTTTTGAAATTAGTGTTGAAATGGCACCAGTGGCTTGGTACCTTTTTTGCTGTGATACAGATCTGTCAGATTTGTGACACTTAAAAAAACCTATTGGTTTAGGGGAGGGGTTCTTGAAAAACTTACTAGTGGCGATCATGGTTCTCGGATCGATGGCACAGGCTCAAACAGAGGCTGCTGCTGATCAAACGGCAAATCAATCTTCAAGCAAGATTGAAAATTTGCAGCAAAAAGACCAACAGATGAAGGATATGGACGATGAGATCACCAACCAAAGATTGCGTGCGACTCTTGGTTCAAAATCTAAATGGTCTGTTAGAACTGCTTCTGCTTTCCAAGGTGGATCTATCAAGAAGCCACTCGATCAAAACCGCCCCAACTACCGTGGTGCCGTTGCTACTCCAACAGCGACTTATTTCTACTCAGATGTTGCGATCAAAAGAAGACTTGGCGACATGGACAGTTTGAACTTCGGAACTGGTTTGACTCTTTACAAGCCATTTCACAGAACTTTAGACGAATCCACTAACTCAGGAAAAGGCGCTAGAAATTTGAACATTTCTAACCCGTATCTCGAGTACAACTTGGCTTATAAAATCGGTAATCTCCAAGCTTCTACTGCTGGAACTTACATTCACTCTGTGAACGATTTTGACGTCAGCGATGTGAAATCAATCGGAACCTTCGATATCACTCAAACATTGATCGGCGAGCTCACAAGCAACCTTTCTTTTGGTGCTGCGATTTCTATCAGCAAGACTTTGTACAAAGGTTCTGGAGATTTCGACGGTCAAGGAAATGCAAAAGTGAACTTCGAACCCGCGATCTTTCCATTCGCAGAGTACACTTTCAACGACACTTATTCTTTCCGTACAGTTTTTGGATACTTCCAGTTCCAAGAATTTGCTAACGAAAAGGGTGAGTACAAGCAGTTGACTCCGTACCAATCAATGGGAATCGGAATCTCTGTTAACCGTGACGTTTACATCTATCCAAATATTCAGATTGCACCTAAAGACATCAGTGCAGACCGAACAAACATTGGACTCTCTGCTAACATCAATATTTTCTAATCTTGATTTAAGCTTTGAATTCATAAGTTAAATAAAACCCTTAAAGTGAAAGCTTTAAGGGTTTTTTGTTTTTATCTCATCCTGAGACATGGTCTTTAAATTGAACCTTTTGTTCTTCGATGCAGCAAAAACCTGTGATTTTCAATTGGTTCCAGTTCTGGGTGAAACTGAGTTTCACTGTGTGCCTGTTTTCGTCAACTGCCCAAGCCTCCGAATTCTGCCGAACTGTTGTCAGCCCCCCTGAAATTGTCAAAGTGGATCTCTCTCGGTTGAAGCAGAAAGAAACTTCTGCGATTTGGGATTCTGCAGAGGTGGGATTCAAAGAAAAGTTTCGACTATTACAACAGGCCAAATACTCGATTCTGATCTCAACCTTTTCCATTAAGCCTGATGCCTGGTACGCCCGCGATGAGGTCGGAAGAACATTGGCCGACATCCTCATTCAAAAGCATCATGAAGGTGTGGAAGTTAAAGTTTTCACCGATTACTGGGGCAACCCTCTTTCAACCAGAGCCGAAGTGACTCGCATGATAAAAGCGGGCGTTGACGTCAGATACTTTGGTCAGCCAAAAAGCTTCTTTGAAATTCTAAAAACTCTTTTTACCGCGATAAAAGAAAGAAATGGCACCAAGCTCAACCATGGAAAAACCATGGTGGTGGATGGCTGGCATGCAAGCACCGGTGGTTACAACTGGATGAGTGGCAGGACAGAAAATATTCGGGCTTGGCGAGATACTGATATTTATATTGCAGGACCCATCGCTAAAAAAATGAGTGAAGATTTTTACTGGCTGTTTGACCAATTGAAAAAACTCACTAAAAACCCCGAAGGTCACAGAGTTGAGTTTCAGTATGATCAAACCAAAAAGTCCTCTTATCAGGATGAATTTTACACTCAAGCGCCTTGGATGGATAATGGCAGAACTCCGATCAATGATCGAATTATACAGATCATTGAATCGAGTCAAAAAGGAGATGAAATTTTTTGGCAATCCTTTTCGTTCCGAGTTCAGCCTTTACACCTAGCAGCTCTGAAGCGGGCAGCGCAGCGTGGAGCTAAAATCACGGTCATTTCAAACAGTCGGGAAAATTTAATCAAGCAACTCTTTTTTATTCTAATTCCTCAAATTCGAAATCGCATCGCTGAAGAATTGTATAAGGCCGCGACAGAGTCCTACGCGCCGCTACTGAATTTAACTCCCGAGAATCCAGCCCGAGTTTTTGAGTACGTAGGAAAAGAAGGACCTCTCCATGCTAAAGCTTTTTTACTGAGGAAGAATAAACAAAACGAAAGTGATCTAGAATCAGGAGTTGCTGGTGCTGGAACCTATAATGTTTCTCCGAACTCGTGGGATCAGCATATTGAAACCATGGTCTTTTCAAATCGAGAAAATTTAGTCCAAGAATTACATTCGACATACCTCAAGGATTTGAACGAAAGTCGTGAAATTAAAGAGTGGCCAACTCAGTCAAAAGACTGATTACCTTTTTGAAGCCAGCTTCCTTTGCGCTTCCATTCCGCCAGGTAAATACATCAAGGGATCAACAGGGGCTTTGTCCCGACGAAGCTCGAAATGCAAATGGGGTCCGGTGGATCTGCCGGTATTACCTAAAAGAGCGATGGTAGATCCTCGGTTTACTTTTTGTCCTTCGCTGACCAAGATTGCATCTAGGTGAGCGTACAGAGTGGCCCAGCCAGTTCCAGTTTCGATCAAAATCATTTTACCAAAACCACGAAAGTCTCGGCCCGCATAGATGACCATACCGTTGTGAGAAGCATAAACCGGTGTCTTTCTGGGGCCTGCTAAATCAATTCCTAAATGGGGTCTTCGCTTTGCCACATCAAAACCTCGAGTGAGCCTTGCCCGGTCCACTGGCCAATCAAACATGACTTCAGCAGGCTGACTTGTGGTTTCGGAATCCAAGATTTGACTTAGATTTTCCTTCACTTGGGTATCCATGGAAGGGCCAGACATTTCTCTGTGATTTCGAGTGATGGTTGAGGAACACGAGGACTGAATAAAAATCAGGACCAGGAGTCCAGAACCCACAAGAAAAGAATTAAATCCCATGACCAAATTGTATCACAAATTCTGGTAAAGCGGGAAGTTCGAGCACAAAGACTCGACCTCATTTTTTACCTTCTTTTTAACAGCTAAATCCTCTGGATTTTTCAACACTTGCGCGATCCATTTTCCAATTTGCTTCATCTCTGAAGGGCCCATTCCTCGAGTCGTGAGTGCAGGAGTTCCAATTCGAATTCCACTGGTCACAAACGGAGATCTTTTTTCGTTGGGGACTGTATTTTTGTTCACAGTGATTCCGGCTTCATCCAAAGCATTTTCGGCAAGCTTTCCAGTGACTTCAGATCTTGATAAATCCAAAAGTAAAAGATGATTGTCAGTTCCACCGGTGACCAGCTCAAAATCTTGCGACAAAAGCTCTTCTGAAAGGACTTTTGCATTTTCAACCACTCGGCCAATGTATGTTCTAAAATCAGGTCTTAAAGCCTCTCCAAAAGCCACGGCTTTTGCGGCAATCACATGCTCAAGTGGACCGCCCTGGATGCCTGGAAAAATTCTTGAGTTCACGGCCTTTGATTTTTCTTCCGTTTGAGTCAAAATTATTCCACCGCGGGGACCACGTAAAGTTTTATGCGTCGTCGAAGTCACATAGTCTGCAAATGGAAATGGAGACGGATGATGACCCGAGGCCACAAGCCCCGCAAAGTGTGCCATATCCACCAAAAGTTCAGCTCCCACATCATCAGCGATACTTTTAAATTTTTCGAAATCCAAAAACCTGGGGTAAGCACTGTAGCCAGCAATAATTAATTTGGGCTTAGTTTCTCGAGCCACTTTTAAAATTTCATCGTAATTGAGTCTTCCAGTTTCAGGATCGATTTTGTAGCTGGCAGCTTTGTAAAGCATGCCTGAGAAATTCACAGGACTTCCATGGGTTAAGTGTCCACCATTCGATAAATCCAGACCCAAAATCACATCATGAAGTTTGAGACTTGCTAAGAACACAGCCATATTGGCCTGAGATCCCGAGTGCGGTTGCACATTCGCAAATGGAGCATTAAATAATTTTTTGAGGCGATCAATGGCCAATGTTTCAGCCTGATCCACGTAATGGCAACCACCATAATACCTTTTATTGGGGTAACCTTCAGCGTACTTGTTAGTTAAAATACTGCCTTGCGCTTGCATCACCGCAAGGGATGCGTAGTTTTCACTGGCAATCATTTCGAGTCCTGTTTTTTGTCTGCCAGACTCAAGTTCAATGATATTAAAAAGATCAGGGTCAGAAGTTTTTAAATTGTGATTCAGTGACCAATTCATAATGATCTCCATTTTTTTAAAGAAAAACGAAAAAAGATGAGACGACCCATTCAAAGTCAGACTTTTCTTTTTATGACCTCACACTAGAATTTCTAGCAGATTTTATCAACTCGAGTTTGATGACGACCACCCTCAAAAGGGGTCTTAAAAAAGGCTGTTAGGATCTTTTTCGCAAGCTCAAAGCTTGAGAGTCTTGAACCTAAGCATAAAATATTGGCGTTATTATGAGCTCTTGCAAGAGCCGCCATGTTTTCATCAAGACACAAGGCCGCTCGAACTTTTGCAAACTTATTAGCCGTGATACTCATTCCTTGGCCTGATCCACAGATCAAAATTCCTTGCAAGAGAACATCTTCATTCACACGTTTAGCCACAAGTTTTGCGTAGTCAGGATAGTCAACGGACTGAGCATCCATCGGTCCAAGATCTTCAATATCAATATTTAAACTTTTAAAAATTTCAGAATTGATCAACTGGGTTTTGAGATCGAATCCGGCGTGATCGGCTGCGATCAAAACCTTCATTTCGAAACGCCTGGATATTTGGAAAATACCAAGGTTCCGTTGGTTCCACCAAAGCCAAAACTGTTATTCATGGCGTGATTGATTTCTGCGTGTCTGGCTTTTAAAGGAACATAGTCCAGATCACAGTCATCACTTGGATTTTCTAAATTGATTGTCGGAGGAGCCACCTGATCAACCAAAGCTTGAACACAAAATGCACTCTCGAGAGCACCAGCTGCACCCAGCAAATGACCCGTCATTGATTTTGTTGAAGACACCATGACTTTTTTAGCAGCTGCACCCAAAACTTTTTTAATGGCTGCAGTTTCTAATCCGTCACCCATGGGTGTCGCTGTTGCATGGGCATTGATGTACTGAATTTGCTCGGGGCGAAGACCTGCTTCTTTCAATGCAGAAGTCATGGCTTGAGCACCACCCACACCTTCAGGCGCAGGAGATGTCATGTGGTAAGCATCAGAGCTGACACCGTAACCAGTCACTTCACAAAGGATCGGAGCATTTCTTTTTAAAGCATGCTCGAGGCTTTCTAAAATCAAAACAGCAGAACCTTCACCTAAAACAAAACCATCGCGGCTTTTATCAAAGGGACGACTGGCTTTTGTTGGTGTTTCATTTAAAGTTGAAAGGGCACGCATATTTCCAAAGCCCGCCATCGCCAAAGGACATACAGAACTTTCAGTACCACCAGCGATCATCACATCCGCGTGGTCGTACATAATATATCGAAAAGCTTCACCAATACTATGAACACCCGTCGCACAGGCGCTTGTAATCGAGTAGTTCACATTTTTTGTATTAAACATCATGCTGATTTGGCCTGATGCTAAATTTGAAATCACAGAGGGAATGAAAAAAGGGCTGACCCGGCTGGGACCTTTTTCCATGAGTTTTGAGTGTTGTTCTTCGATGAAGGGAAGTCCCCCCATACCAGCACCCACCATAACGCCTGTTCTGGGAGCGAGCTCGTCAGAGATTGTGAGATTCGCTTGTTCCAGAGCCATTTTTGTGGCGGCTAGAGCAAAATGGATAAATAAATCCATTTTCTTTTGTTCTTTTTTTTCAATGTACAAATCCGAATTGAAACCCTTCACTTCACCCGCAAAACGAGTGTCGTATTTTTCGGCATCAAATCGAGTGATAGGTCCTATGCCAGATTCGCCAGCCAGGGCTCGCGACCAAGTGTCTTTCCAAGTATTGCCAAGCGGGGACACGGCCCCAATGCCTGTGACAACAACTCGTTTTAAACTAATTTGACCGCGAGTCAGCTGTGTATTCATAGTAGGTCTTAAGCTTTGCCTTTAGATTGCAAGTAGCTAGCAACGTCTTGAACAGTCTTTAACTTTTCAGCGTCTTCATCAGGAATTTCCAAGTTGAATTCCTCTTCCATCGCCATAACAAGTTCAACGATGTCCAAGCTATCAGCACCCAAGTCATCAATAAATGAAGCTTCTGGTTTTACTTTTTCTGGATCCACACCAAGTTGGTCCACGATGATATCTTTAACTTTTGGGCTTACTGACATTTGTCCTCCTAGAATTTCGTTCATAAAGTCTCCTTAATTTTTAGATCTTTATATTTATAACTACTTAAAATTGATCCCCATGATCTACCACAAATGAATCCAACCTGCTTGGATTAATTCATGTACATCCCGCCATTGACGTCTAATGTGTGGCCCGTAATGTATTTCGAGTCCGGACTGAGTAAAAATGCCACACAATTGGCCACGTCCTCGGGTTCTGCCAGGTAGCCCAAGGGGATTTTCGTCAATAACTGCTTTTGTAAATCTTCGCTGAGGCCGCTGGTCATATCGGTTTTGATAAACCCTGGGGCCACACAATTCACACGAATGCCCCGAGATCCCACTTCTTGGGCCAAGGACTTTGTAAATCCAATAAGACCTGCTTTGCTGGCAGCGTAATTGGCTTGTCCTGCATTACCAGTTCTTCCAATGACGGATGCAATATTCACGATGGAGCCCGCGCGGTTTTTAACAAAACCTTTCAGTAGCCCCTGAGTCAGCAAAAAATTTCCACGTAGGTTGCTGTTTAGAACTTGATCCCAGTCTTCGAGTTTCATACGCAACAGAAGGCCGTCTTTTGTAACACCGGCATTGTTCACAAGACCTGAAAGATTGGGAAATTTTTCTTGGATTTTTTCGACTGCGGCTTTGATGCTGGCGGGATCTTCGAGTTTTAGTGGACAAATGAAGTGACCAGTTCCAGGTAGAGAAGCAAGAACTTCAGATGCCGCAGTTTCATTGCTTGCGAAAGAAAAACCAACTTGAGCCCCAAGGCTTGCAAGTTTTTTGACGATGGATTTGCCGATTCCGCGGCCTCCACCTGTAACAAAAAATGACATCTGATTTAAATTCGACATTGGTCAACACCCTAACAAAATAAGAACTCAAAACAACTAGAAAATCGAATGACCCGTTGCTTTCAAATGCGCTTCGATCAACTTCAAATCTTCCAAAGATTGGGTGCTAAAAACAGTCGCCGATTCTGAGGTTTTTTTAATCAGTCCTTTTAACACTTGGCCATGCCCACACTCGATGTAATTTTGGCAACCCAATTGAGTTAATTTTTGAATGGACTGCATCCAACGGACAGAGCCACTGACTTGTTTAATCAAATTTTGTTTAAGCTTCGGGCCCTCAATAACGGCCTCTGCGATCAGGTTTTGAATCACGGGCATCGTTGCATTTTTGAACTCAATGTCTTTAAAAAACTCATCCATCTTTTTTTCAGCGGGCTTCATCATTTCACAATGAAAGGGAGCTGAAACATTCAAGGGAATCATCTTCACTCGAATATTTTCGCCTAAGACTTCTTGAGGTGCAAAGTGGTCTTTTAAATATTGCATCACTGAACTTGAGCCACTGATCACCACTTGGCCAGGACTGTTAAAGTTGGCGGGTTGAATTAGACCATCAGATTTTTCACTGGCCCATCTGCAAATTTTGTAAGCTTGATCTTCAGTGACTCCCATCAAAGCCATCATACTACCGGCTCCCACAGGCACCGCTGATTGCATAGCAATGCCTCGGGTCCTGACGGCTTGAATGGCAGTTGAAAAAGACAGAACTTCAGCCAGAACTAAACTTGCGTATTCACCGATGGAATGACCGGCAGTGAAATCAGCTTTTAAATTCAACTCTGATTTTAAAACCCTTGCCGTCGCAGTTGAAACGGTCAAAAGAGCTGGCTGAGTATTGGCCGTCAGCTGAAGCTCAGCATCGGTACCTTCAAAGCAAAGTTTTTTAACGTCGATTTTTAAAACATCAGAGGCTTCTTGAAATGTAAGTTGCGCAACAGGAAATTGATCATAAAGCCATTTTCCCATACCAGGACTTTGAGAGCCTTGACCTGGAAACACGATGGACATCATTTTTTAGTACCTCATGAGTAGAGAACCAGAAGTTAGACCTGCCCCGAAAGCAGTTAGAAGTAACAATTGGCCTCGTTTGATTTGACCGACATTTTTTGCATTTTGAAAAGCAGTCGGGATACTGGCAGCTGAAGTATTCCCGGTTTCATGGACATACTGAATCACTTTATCCTTTGGAAAATCAAACTGGTCAGCGACAGCTTCCATGATTCGTAAATTGGCCTGGTGGGGAATCATCCAGTCCACTTGATCTAGAGTCATTTCATTAGCAGTTAAAGCTTCTTTACAAGTGGTGGCCATGGTTCTGACTGCATTTTTGAAAATTTCGCGACCCTTCATTTTCATATATTGATCGTTGGCATCTAATGCCTGTTGACTGAAAGGCCTGCGAGACCCGCCGACTTCCATGGTCAAAAGCTCTGATAAAGTTCCTTCGGCGTGAAGGTGTGAGGTCATAATAATATGAGGATCATTTTCTTCGGCCCGGGAGACAACCCAGGCTCCTGCGGCGTCTCCGAAAAGAATGCAGGTTTCACGATCTTTATAATTTAAATACCGGCTGATGCATTCAGCGCCGATGACTAAAATGTTTTTATAAAAACCCGTGCGAATCATTTGATCTGCCACCGTAAGACCATACAAAAATCCGGTGCAAGCTGCGTTCATATCAACAGCCATGATGTTTCGGCATTTTAATTTGGCTTGGAGGTAGCAGGCACTGGCAGGCATGAGCTGATCAGGCGTGACTGTACAAAAGAAAATGGCATCGATATCTGTTGCGGTCATTCCCGCATCTTTGATGGCATCAACTGCGGCATGGTAGGCAAGGTCAGACGTGCACTGGTCAGGAGCTGCAATATGTCTGCGGTGAATTCCTGTACGCTCAACGATCCAATCGTGGTTGGTCTCAACCATCTTTTCGAGGTCGTAATTTGTAAGAACTTTTTCCGGTAAGTAACTACCGGTCCCGGCTACACGAGTTCTATATCTAGGTTGCATGCAAATTATTCAGATTTGCTAGCCGTGATTTGTTGACCTTTGTAGTAGTAAGCACCGTCAGCGGCTTTAAAGGCACGGTGGGGTCTTACAAGTTCACCTGATTTTTTATCAATGGCCATACCAGGAGCGCTGATAGAGTCATGTGAACGTCGCATTCCACGCTTTGAGCGTGATGTTTTCTTCTTTGGAGTTGGCATAATAGACCTCGTTATTTAGATGATAAACCCTGAAGTGCGAAATAATTGCACCCAAACAGCTTAAAAATCAACTTTTATTGTAGTTTTAGGTTCTTCAAAACAGCAAAGGGGCTTTCCGGTTGCTCAGTTTCCATGGGCTCATCGAATCCAAAATTGTGAGTCGCAAAGTTAAGCCCGCATTTCATGCAGTCTCCTTTGGGATCGGCCTCTGGCTTCGGATTAAATGGGAAGGTGATGGCGATGGCCTCTTTTACGTAATGGCCCATATCAAAGGTTTCATTCTCTTCATATTCCGTGGACTGGGGTCCATTATCGGGCGCGTCAGAGACGTGATTAACTCTGGCGTATTGTGAGGTTCTTTCTTGAGGCTGGTGAGGGATTAAAATTTCGTTGATTTTAATTTGAACGGGGAACTCGAAATCCAAACCACATAGTGAACAACTTTCAGGGGCCTTAGCTTGAATTTTCCCGGTCATCATGAAATCTCGAGTGTTCATGGGTCTGATTTCGAACTCGATCAGGTAATCATTTTTCTTCAAAAGATCTTCCAAATGAAGATTCATTTCTCCACTTTTACGGTCCCAAACATAGGATTTACCTTCAGTGGGAATTTCTGAAAGTCTAATTTTTGTTTTATGCATAATAAAGTGTTCCTTGATTCAACTGAAAGGTCTGCAGCAACAGCGAAACTCTGTGTTTAGCAAGAAAGGGGGGATTCACACAACCTCAATTCAAAACTTTCAATTTTTTTCATTGCTGATATCGAGTTTAATAAGGAGCCGTGGGCCTGATCCAATCGTAGTTGAAGCTGATGGAAATTCGCTCTTGTTTTACTTTTTGAGTGGGGACTTGGTGTCTGAGCCAGCTTTCAAAAAGAACCAAATCCCCTGGGTTGGGGCTGATGGAATAATGATTCTTAATGTTTTTTTCTAGCAGAGGGGGCGCCGCCATCCTGCGACTGAGTCGGGGATCTTCGAACTGGAGGCTTGAGGAGCCCTTTGGAACTTGTAAATAATAGGTGCCGCTTATCACAGAGTGGGGATGCAAATGGAAGCTATGGTGAGCGCCCTCGGGCATCACATTGGCCCACATGGCGCTGAGCCTGAGTTCATTCAAATCCACATCCCATTCAAGGGCTTCAACGTACTTTTTAACATGGCGTTTGATTTGTTTTTCCAAGACTTCAAAAGTCGTGGAAAATTTATGCAGCTGATCCATGGAACCGTAAGAGGTGTAGCCGAAATCGTAATTTTTTTTGCTCCACTTTTGCCCTAGATCATCAATTTCTTTAATTTTAAGGACTTCTTGAATGGTGCTTTTGAGCTCTTTTTTTAAGTTCAATTGGGATTGATAAATGGGGGTCGAAAAGAGGTTTGTAATCATAGCTCAGTGTCTATTCGAAACACTCAAATTGATCAATCCCTTTAACCCGAAATGATCCTCTTGTTGTCTTATTTTGAGACTGTCATCTGCGGACTTACAGATGTGTGAGACTTTGACAGCCAAACAGGGCGGATAACTACGAGGGCACACCCGAGCAGTGGCATTGGACTTGCTCTCTATGATGGTTAAGGAGAATTGAAATTATGAAAAATCTCATTTTGAAAACTTTAGGTCTTTGCACAATGGCTTTAGGTCTTTCTTCATTTTCAAGTGCTAAAGTCTCTGACTTTCACTCCTTAATTACAGACAATATTTCGGCTCAACAAGAGCTTCATGGTGAAATCAAAAAACAAATGAAAGCCACTGATCAGGCTTTGAATCCTTCAAAAAGTGATTCAAGAAGCCAGGCTGCCGTTTTCATGGATTTGGAATCTGATCAAATCAACACACCGACTTCATCCAAGCTTTTAAAGTACAAAAAAGAAAAATCAGCTCAATCCATTTCTGCAAAAAAGCAAATGGACCGAATCTCTCAAGAATTCAGTGACGTTGAGTAATTTTTAAAAAACAGTGAATCTTAAAAAAGGCGCAAATTCAGATTTGCGCCTTTTTCTTTTGATTCTTGAGTAAAAATCCTATTTTCGCTGCGCATAACTTCTAACATACGCCCTCAAAACCCGTCATGATCCCTCTATCTTTTTATGATAGGAGATCTCCATTGGGACCATTTGAACTGATTTCCAAACACGGTGAGCACGAAGAAGTTATTTTCTGCCACGATAAAACTGTCGGCCTCAAAGCCATTATTGCCATCCACAATACTTCATTGGGACCCGCTCTTGGCGGCACTCGAATGTGGAATTATAAAACAGAAGAAGACGCCCTGATTGATGTTTTAAGACTTTCTAAAGGAATGACTTATAAAGCATCAGCTGCGGGTCTGAACTTGGGTGGCGGTAAAGCGGTCATCATCGGGGATCCTAAAACTCAAAAAAGTGAAGGTCTGTTCCGAGCTTTTGGCCAATTTGTGAATTCATTGAATGGAAAATACATCACGGCTGAAGATGTGGGAACAAATGAAACTGACATGGAATACATCTACATGGAAACTCCATGGGTAACTGGCATTCCTAAAGACTTCGGCGGATCAGGCGATCCCTCTCCTTACACAGCTCACGGCGTATTGATGGGAATTAAAGCGGCCGCTCAAGAACAATTTAAAACAGACTCTTTAAAAGGTCTTCGCATTGCCGTTCAAGGTCTTGGCAACGTGGGATCCAATTTAGTGAAATACTTAGTTGATGACGGGGCTGAAGTGATTGTCACCGACATCGACCAGGCTCGAGTGAAAATGCACGTAGATAAATTTGGCGTGAAAGCTGTTCATCCCGAAGAAATTTTATTCACTGACTGTGATATTTTATCTCCCAATGCATTGGGTGCTGTGATCAACGACAACACAATTAATAAGTTGAAGTGTAAAGTGGTTGCAGGCGGAGCAAATAATCAATTGTTAGAACCTCGCCACGGCGATGAGCTAAAAGCGAAGGGCATTCTTTACGCTCCTGATTACGTGGTGAATTCAGGTGGATTGATGAATGTGTTTGTGGAACTTGAAGGTTACAGTCACGACCGTGCCTTTGAAAAAACAAAGCGTGTTTATGACAATGTGGCAAAAGTTTTCCAAATTTCAAAAGCGGAAAATATCGGGACACACACAGCTGCTGACAGATTGGCTGAATCTCGAATTAAAACAATCGGGCACTTGAAGCAGCGTCACCCAGGAAAGTCCAACCGGGCCTATGGAACGTTGAAAGAAGTTTACAACCGCGACTAAGAACAAATTGAAAGACAAGGAAGTTTAGAAATGATTCAGCTTTTTGACAAAATGAATGCCGGACTCGAGAAGTTTGCTAGCTTTTGCTCTGCGAATGCAAAAATCGTAGTGGGACTGTTTATCAGTCTCCTGCTTGTAGGTTCTGCTATTGCTGGTATTGGATACAAGAAAAAGTCAGCTGAAACGGCTGCCTTTTCTGAACTCTCAGTTTTAGAAAGAGAATTCAACAACTGGAAGATGTCTTTAAGTCCGAATCCAGAGCTTAAAGAAAAGCCGGCGGCTGTGGACACGGCAAAGCTCCAAACTCAGCTGACTGATTTCATCAAAAATAAGCCAGACTTGAAGGCCGCTCATCTAGCAAGTTTGATGTTAGTCGAACTTGGAACTTCTTTAGGTCAAGAAGCTGAGGTCTTGAAAACTTTGGAAACTTTGCCTTCAAAATCTAACGGTCAGTTACTTGAGGGACTTGCAACTCTCAAAAAAGGGGATTTATTCGCCAACCAGAATCAATGTGATCAGGCTTTAAAAACCTGGGCTCAAATTGTGGGTCAAAAGAAGCTTCCGTTTTTAAAGGACATGGCTCATTTGAAAAGTGGGCTTTGCGAAGAGAAGCTCGCTCAAAAAGATAAAGCTCTTATGCATTACGAATCTGTGATTTCGGCCAAAGACTTAAAGGCAGATCGCTGGGCCTATAAAGAAGCTCAAAAATATAAAAGGGCTCTTACGTGGACTCAAAACTGATTTTGAAGCCAATTTTAGCTCTCAGTTTGCTTCTGACCTTCACCGGTTGTTCCCGGTTTTCTTTGAAGTCGACAACGGCGGTTCCCACAGAGCTCAAAGTTCAAACTCAATGGATCAGACCCACAGTGCCAGGAGAATTTCGAATTCATCGCAAGATGAACCGTATGAGTCCTTTGGTTTCAGATCAATTGGTATTTCAAGGTAATAATTTAGGTTCCTTTGTTGCTCTTGATCGCAAATCAGGAAGAGTTAAATGGCGCAAAGAATTTAAAGGTGGAGTCGAGGCCGGCGCGACTTTATTTAAGAATCAAGTTTTTGTTGCTGCCAATGACGGAACCATTTCCGCTTTAAACGCAAAAAATGGGGATCAAATTTGGAGTTTTTCAAGCTCCAGTGAAAATGTATCCATTCCTGTTTTAGACACCTCAACGGGTCTTTTGTATTTTCAAAATTCTCAAAATCTTGTTTTCTGCTTAGAAGCTGATACGGGCAGACAGGTTTGGGTTTACTCAAAACCTGACAACACACTGATGACCATTCGAGGAAGCTCAACTCCAACTGTGGCGAACGGGCTCGTTTTTGTGGGTTTCAGTGAAGGCAGCTTTGTGGCTTTGAATGCAAAAACGGGTCAAGTGGCTTGGGAACAAGTTTTGAATCGAAACAAAAAATTCAAAGACGTGGATGCACAAGCGGTTGTTGTGAGCCCCACCGTAGTTGTTGTCTCTGGTTATGATGACCGAGTGTACGCACTCACTCAAAGTCAGGGACAAATCCTTTGGAGCTACAATGCTGGTTCCTATTCAGCTGTGACTTTAGATGGACAGTTTATTTACGTTTCGACCACTGATTCAAAATTTCTAAAATTGAATGCTGAAAGTGGCGAGCTGGTTTGGAAGTTGGATGATCTAAAGGGTCTTGCAACCCAAGCGGTCGTGACACCGGATCACGTGGTCTTTGGTGAATCTCAAGGCTCAATTCTTTTTGTTGATAAAAAAACAGGACAAAAAGTGAATCAATATCAACCAGGACGCGGTGTTTTCTCGATGCCGAAGTATGTTCCACAAACCTCTGAGATTTATTTTATTTCTGGCGAAGCTTATGTTTACAGTCTTTTGTATAAACCCCAACGATTGAGTCGGTTTTCATGGCTATAATTCAAGTCTGTTTCATTTCTTTATTGGGTCTCATGTTATTGGGGTGCCAGAGTCATCCCTGCCGAGACATCAAAAATCAGCGAATTCAAGAGAACGCAAACAGCAGCAACGGCCTCAATCAAAGTCGAACCCCTACAGCTGGAGTGAAAACATTGAAAGTAAAAGTTTTTAAAGCCGACGGTAGCCTTCAGTGTGCCATGGGTAAGAAAATTTCGTTAGAAGAAATGCAGAAAGAGCTTAAGGGGATCGAGGTTTTTTCGAAAACCAATCAAAATGATGGTTTGATGAGAATTCAAGTTTGTGGTGCTCCCACTGGAGACAGCAACGTATTTGAAATCAAACAAGAAGATCTGGAAAAAGCACTTAAGCTTGGCTTCAAACAATGGACTTTGAATTAGTTCTGAAAAAATTAATTTATCCTTGGATCATTTTTGTTTTTTTGATTCTTCTATGGATTGTTTTATCCCACTTTCAAACTTTTAAAACTGACACTTTTCCTCCATTTTCTATTTTCATCGATTCAAGCTTAAGTGAACTCAAAAGTGGACGACTGATCACTGACACTTTGGCCTCTTTTTTTCGTCTCCTTTTTGGTTTCACACTTTCAGTCCTTGTTGGAATTCCTGCGGGCCTCCTGCTAGGTAAAAGTCCATTGTCTCGGGAAATTTTATTACCAGCATTTAATTTTTTAAGAAGTTTATCACCTTTGGCTTGGATTCCTTTTGCTGTGATCTGGTTTGGAATCGGGGATTTACCGGTGATCTTTTTGATTTTTTTGGGTTGTGTATTCCCACTGATGTTTACCACCTTCAATGCAGTTCTCAACACTCCAAAAATCTATGACCAATTGGCGATTGATTTTGATTTTCAAAAATTAGAGTACTGGCAGTCCATTTTGATTCCTGCTTTGATGCCACAGATTGTTTCTTCCTTGAGGCTTGTGGCGGCTCTTGCATGGATTATTTTAGTGCCCGCTGAAATGTTAGCCGGCCAGCAAGGTTTGGGTTACGCCATCTTAGACGCAAGAAATGGAATGAGATCTGATCTGCTAGTGCTCAACATGGTGGCCATTGGAATGTTTGCACAAATTCTGGATCGGATTTTAGAAAAATGGGCCAACGATTCTAAGCTGAAGTGGTCTTATGAGCAGTAAGGTTTTGATTGATCTGCAAAATTTAAACTTTTCGTATTCAGGTAAGCCAGTGCTGCAAAATATTTCAATGAAGGTTCACAGCGGAGAATCAGTTTCGCTCATCGGAGCCAGTGGTTGTGGAAAATCGACTTTGTTGAATTTAATTTCAGGGAGCTTAAAGGGACATCAGGGAACAGTTTTGAAACAGGGGTTATGGAGACGGGTGTATCAAACTCAGGCTTTATTTCCATGGATGACTGTCGAGGAAAACATCAAACTTGGAACCCGAGGCCGAAATCCTGGTCAGTGTCTCGATTTTAATCAGCTAATTCAAACTTTGGATTTGGGGCATGTGTTGGCTTTGTATCCACGGCAATTGTCAGGAGGGCTTCGCCAGCGCACGGAAATTGCCAGGGCTCTGATTGGAAGGCCGGATGGACTTCTTTTGGATGAACCTTTTTCTTCTTTGGATTATTTGATTCGCCGGGAAATTATTCATCACTTAAAAGAATTGATTTCTGATTATCAGATTGCAGTCGTTCTGGTCACCCATGATATTCCAGAGGCCCTGTCGATCACTTCCACCTGTCACATTATGACCGGACGTCCTGCTCATTTTTTTAAAACCTATCAAAGTCACCAGGAACCGCACGCAGTGCTGACTGAAAAAATTTGGCAAGATATTAAATCTGAAAGGACACAAAATGCCTAAGAAATATCTCATTGGTTTGATCCTCGTTCTTGGAATCCTTGGACTTGTTCGGTGGAAAACAGGACAGCACTCGGGAAAGCAGCAGGTCTTAGATGTCGGCTACTTACCGGTGACCTGCCATTTGACCTGTCCAGTGACAGACTTTGCAACAAGTCGAAGTCCCAAGTACAAATTCGCCTCGCAAAGATTCACAGATTTTCCGACCATGGCAGAATCCTTTAAAGCAGGAAAGCTGCAGGCTGCTTTTTTTATAGCTCCCATGGCCATGAAGCTTCGAGAACTCGAAGGTAAAGCGAAAATTGTTTATCTTGGTCACAGAGATGGATCCACTGTTATGGTAAGAAAGGATTCAAAAGCTCAAAGCTTAGTCGATTTAAAAGGTAAAAAATTTGCTATTCCCAGCCGATACAGCAACCAGTATTTAGTCATCAGTAGGTTGATGAAGGAACAGGGATTGATTGCTTCAGACATTGAGTTTATTGAAATTGCTCCACCGGAAATGCCGAGTGCCTTAGCAAATAAATCCGTCGATGCTTACTTTGTCGGCGAACCCCATGCGGCCAAATCAGAACTGAACGGGGTGGGTCGGGTCCTTTATCATGCAAAGGATATTTGGCCGAAATTTATCTCGTGCGTTCTGATCGTCAGCGAAGATCTGATCAATTCCAATCCAGAAATAGTCCATGAGTTGGTGGCAGGGGTTGCTGAAAGTGGAGAGTGGGCAGAAACTCACAGGGAAGAGGCGGCAAAATTAGCTGCACCTTATTACCGGCAGGATGAAAAATTACTCAAATATGTTCTGACCATTCCAAAGGATCGAGTGAGCTACCGGATGCTGACACCTGAAGATTCAGAAATCAAAGTGATCCACGATGAAGCCTTGGCAGCTGGCTTGTTAAGCAAGCCCATCGATTTAAGCCAACTTGTAGATCGAAGATTTATTCCTGAAGATACAACTCCCGAGAAGTCGAATTTAGATTTCTCGGAAGTGCTTTAAAGACTTATTTGAATTGAGACACATTTCGTGGAACGGATGCAGCCACTTGGTTATGACACTGCATGCAGGTCTGATTTAAATTTCGAGCACGTTCGAACACCAATGGATTTCTTTGAGTTGCGAGATTGATGATCACTTCTGCTTCCGTTTCTGCTGTTTGACTGACTTGTGGTCCCATATGATCAAATCTTTTGGACCTGAGATCCTTTAAAATCCTTAAAATCTCTCGGACATTTGTGAGTGTCACAGTGTAATTCTGAATTTTTGCTACACTTGCCGTGACGATGTGATTGAAATTGATGGCAACAGCATTCATCGATTTGCACATGTAAGGATTCTTTCCATCCAAGCTGCATTCAGCTGTTATTTTGCTCCAGTTAGATCCAAACATCTGGTTCCAATGAATCTGACCTTGTGCTGGATTTTGATGGCTGATGGAATGGCAACTTTGGCATGTCTGGCTGATTTTATTCACAGTCACAAACATCTCTGGATTAAAACTTCGACTTTCATGGTCGAGTTGAGTGGCCATTTGGTGAAGGCTGAAAAAAGCATCCTTGTGAGTTGAGATGTTTTGAGGAAGAAGCGGCGCCAGTTGCTCGGTGGTCTCGCGAACACTCATTGCCATTCCTGATAAGTAGCTGGGATTGAAACGCATCAAAGCTGATTGAGACTCCAATGCATTGATTGAAGTTCCTAAGTGATTCATCTTTTGGCAAAATTCTAAATGACTTGTGTTTGTGGAACACACTCGTGCCGCTTGCACAGGACCTGTCCCTAATAACGAAATTATGAACCAACAAAAGAAAAACATTTTTTTATTCATAGAACCTCCTATGAACAATTCCTTATTTAAAAATTGAGATGATTCCAAATCAATTCTGTTTTTTTGCTCTGGACTGTAAGACTTGGGGCAGTTTGTCCCAACAATTGAATGTTCACTTTCCAGTGAACAATTTAAACGAGACATTTTGCCTCGTTCAAGTTCAGCTCTTTCATATTCTTTAGACCCTTTCACCTGACTTTGAATAATATCAAAATCTATGAACAGTCACTTTTCTTACCTTGATCAGGCCCACTTCCGAGAGCTCTATTGCTTGAAGGATGAGCCGTTGAAAATGCAAATGTATATTGAAGGAATTAAGTGCATCAAGTGCCTGAATAAAATTGAGTCACTGAAAAATCGAATTTCTGGTCTCAGAAATTTTGAACTCAATTTGTCCACTCAAGTCTTAGACGTTGAGCTCGAAAATCAAAATTTGAAGTATTCAATCATTGCTGATGAAATCACTCAGCTGGGCTTTCATGTGATCCCTCTGCCAAACACCTCACGACAGAATAATCAGATTGAGCTTGAAAACCGGAAGGACCTGATTCGCATTGGTGTGGCTGCTTTTCTGTCTGGGAACATCATGATGTTTGCCTTTGCCATTTACTTCGGCTTAGCAGGGCCTTTGAAAATTTATTTTGAGTGGACTCAGTTTGCTCTTTATTTGCCCTTTGTCACTTATGTTGCTTGGCCCTTTTATCAAGGCTTTGTATCGGGCTTAAAAAACAGACAGATTTCAATTGATGGACCAATGGCCATTGCCTCGGTACTTGGATTTTTAGCCTCGAGTTATCATTTAATGAAAGGCGAAGGTTCAATATATTTTGACTCTCTGAGCAGTTTTTTGCTTTTGATTTTGGCCACTCGATTCTTACAAAAAAAAATGCGAACTGAATTTTTGAAGTATCTCAAACCCTCAGCTCTCGTTGAGACTTTGAAAGCTCGCATAATTAAAAATGGAAAAACGAATTGGGTTAGAACAGATCGCCTTCATAAGACCGATCAAATTGTAGTTCTCAAAGACGAGTGGATGCCAGTGGATGGAACACTAGAGACTGCTGAGGCCCTGATCGACACGTCCATTCTAAATGGGGAATCTCGACTCCAAAGAGTACTGATTGGTCAAAGTGTTCAAGCCGGAAGTAAACTCAGATCCCTTGAAGCCCAATTTTCAGTCCGAGAAATAGGACTGAGAACAACTTTTGGGCAATTGCTTGCAAGCGTAGAAACTCTGCGATCAAAAGACAGTCAAGAAAGTGAAACATCTCAGCTCTCTGATTTTGCTTCCCAAGTGCTTTTGATTTCGGTCTTAAGCGTGGCCCTCTTCCTTGTGGCTCTTGGATTTATCTATCCTGAAATTAATTATTTCGAACGGGGACTGGCGCTTATTATTTTGGCTTGCCCCTGCGCCATGGCTTTCGGCACGCCGCTTGCGATGTCCCTGGTGATGAAAAGAGCACAAGAAGAAGGATTGCTTTTAAAGTCCTTCGGCACCCTTGAAAAAGTTCAAAAAACAAAAACTGTCTTTTTAGACAAAACAGGCACTTTGACGAGTCACCATTGGCAAATTCACTCATGGTCATCAATATTGAGCGAGAAAGAGACTCAGGAAATTATTTTAACTTTAGAAAGTGTTTCCCAGCATCCTGTTGCAATCGCACTGAGAAGTCTTTGGTCTGATCGAACGCTTGATCACTTTCATCAATTCACTGACCTACTTGAAATTCCCTCCAAAGGTGTAAGTGCCAGATATCAAGGCAGTGAATGGTTCTTTGGTTCTCATGAAATTTTAAACCAAAGGTATTATCGCCTGACTCGAGATGGACAAGAGGTTTGCAGATTTCAATTGCAATCCTTTTTACAACCGGAAGCATTAGAAGTTGTTAAGACTTTAGTTAAGAAGAATTTAAGAGTGAAACTTGTCTCTGGTGATAGTCAATCAGAGGTCAGAAAAATTGCTGAGTGTTTAGGAATATTACCTGAAGATCAATTTTATGAACTGAGTGCCTTTGACAAAATGAACTTGGTCAAAAGTGAACCTCATTCGATGATGATCGGGGATGGAGCCAACGATTCGCTGGCCTTGAGCCAGGCCAGTGTTGGCGTTGCCATTCATGGCAGTCTTGATCTGGCATTGAAGTCCTCAGATGTTTTGTTATTAAAAAATGATTTGGGATTGGTTTTAAAACTTTTTAATTTTTCAGACCTTGCGAAATCTCAGGTGAAAAGAAATCTCATTGTTGCTCTAGTTTATAATCTCATCGGTGCAAGTCTTGCGATTTTCGGACTTGCAAGTCCATTTGTTGCAGCCCTCATGATGCCCGCAAGCTCACTTTTTATTTTGGGTTTCACTTGGTGGGGGACTCAGAAATGAATCTACTGATGTTGATGATTCCAATGAGTTTGCTTTTAGGATTTGGTTTTTTACTGGGATTTATTTGGTCTGTGAAAAACGGGCAGTATCAAGACACAGAAACTCCAGCCGTTCGAATTTTATTTGATGACAAAGATGAGGTATAAATGAAAACAACATTAGAACAACCATTGGATGAAGTGACTTACGATGATCTCATTGTTAAAAAATTCATACTTGCGACCTTGGTCTTTGGAGCCATCGCATTTTTAGTGGGCCTCATGGCAGCTCTTCAGTTAGTTTACTGGCCACTTAATTTTGATCACCCTTGGCTCACATTTGGACGGATCAGACCCTTGCATACGAATGCAGCCATTTTTGCCTTTGCAGGCAATGCGATCTTTGCAGGAATTTATCACTCAACTCAGAGGTTACTGAAGACTCGACTTTTTTCAGATACTTTAAGTCAGATTCACTTTTGGGGTTGGCAACTGATCATTTTAGCTGCCGCAATTACTTTACCATTGGGTTACAGCCAATCAAAAGAATACGCTGAGCTTGAATGGCCCATTGATATCGCGATCACCTTGGTTTGGGTTGTTTTTGCTGTGAACTTTTTTATGACCTTAGCAAGACGTCGCGAACGGCATATCTATGTTGCGATTTGGTTTTATATAGCGACCATCGTGACAGTTGCAGTTCTTCATATCATTAACAGTTTAGAATATCCTGTGAGCTTTTTGAAGAGCTATCCAATTTACTCGGGTGTTCAGGATGCTTTGGTTCAGTGGTGGTATGGTCATAATGCTGTGGCTTTCTTTTTGACCACTCCATTTTTAGGATTGATGTATTATTATTTACCTAAAGCCGCCAACCGTCCTGTTTATTCGTACCGGTTATCAATAATCCACTTCTGGTCGTTGGTTTTTATCTATATCTGGGCAGGTCCTCACCATTTACTTTACACCTCACTTCCGGAATGGGCTCAAACTTTGGGAGTTGTTTTTAGTGTGATGCTTTGGGCCCCCAGTTGGGGTGGAATGATCAATGGTCTTTTGACTTTGAAAGGAGCTTGGCACCTTTTACGAACAGATCCCATTATTAAATTTTTAGTGGCTGCGATTACGTTTTATGGAATGGCCACTTTTGAAGGACCACTTTTATCAATCAAATCAATTTCAGCATTAGGTCATTACACGGATTGGATTATCGGCCACGTGCATAGCGGAGCTTTGGGTTGGAACGGACTCCTGACTTTTGCGATGATTTACTATCTTGTGCCTTTATTATGGAAAACAAAAATTCACAGCGTGAAATTGATGGATGTTCATTTCTGGATCGCGCTGCTTGGTGTTCTTTTTTACTACGTTTCACTTCTTGTTGCAGGGATTACTCAAGGTTTGATGTGGAAGTCCATCGATCCTGATGGCAGGCTCACATACCCAGACTTTATGGAAACAGTCACAAAGATTTTACCTCTTTACTGGGCAAGAGCTTTTGGTGGCACTCTGTTTATCGTGGGCTTTTTAATCATGCTCTATAATTTGTATAAAACAATTCAATCAGCTCCCAAAGATCAAAAAGAAGAGTCCTTTAAAATTGCAGCCCTTGATTTGTCAAAACCATCTTTAGAAAAGGGTCACAGGAAACTTGAGGGGATGGCGACTGTCTTCACAATTTTGACAGTTCTTGCGATTTTAGTTGGATCCGTCATCGAAATTTATCCAACTTTAAGTCTTCATAAATACTTACCTGATGATAAAAAGATCAGAACTTATTCGGCACTCGAACTCGAAGGTCGAGATATTTACGTTCGGGAGGGGTGCTACGTTTGTCACTCTCAACAAATCAGACCTATGGCTTCAGAGGTTTTACGCTACGGAAATCCATCAACTTTAGAAGAGTCTATGTATGACCGTCCATTTCAATGGGGCTCAAAGCGAACGGGGCCTGATCTATCTCGAGTTGGTAAGAAGTATCCGGATCTGTGGCACGTTCAGCATATGAGAGATGCAAGGTCTGTGACGGCTGGATCCATTATGCCAAATTATCCTTGGCTAATGAGTCAGAATATCGACTTCTTGATTTTGAGAAAGAAGTTATCTGTCATGAAAAATTTAAATGTTCCATATTCAGATGATGAGCTCGTGAACGCTGACATTATAGCAGAAAAAGAAGCTAAAAAAATTGCAGACAATATCGTTTCACAAGGTGGTCCAGCAGGACTGGAGCGAAAAGAGATTGTTGCGTTGATTGCCTATTTGCAAGCGCTCGGTCAGATGGGTGGAGGTGCAAAGTGAAGTCGGTTGGCCTTTCATTTTTCGATAACGTCAATTTAACAAGCTTAGGACTGCTCTTATTTTTAGGGGTTTTCCTGATGCATGTTTATTTTCAATACTTTTTGAAATCAGATTCTCAAATCGAATTTGAATCAAAGCTTCCTTTTGATGGAGACAAACATGAGTGAAGATTCAAACCTCACCAATCACCAGTACGATGGAATTTTAGAATATGACAATCCACTTCCCAATTGGTGGCTGATGATATTTTTAGGCACCATCATTTTTGGATTTCTGTATCTTGTTCACTATTCCATTGGTGGCGGGCAAAACCAATCACAGGAATTATCTCAAGAAATGGAAAAGTTTCCAAAAAATTTGACTCCGGTATTTACTGATTCTGAACTACAAAATCGATGGAAAACACCGGAGTCGAATATGGCAGGTGCGGTGGTTTACAATCAAAAGTGTTCTTCTTGTCATGCACCAGACGGTGGGGGGCTTATTGGACCTAATTTGACAGATCACTTCTGGATCCACGGTAAGGGCACTCGAAGTGATATTGTTGCCGTCATTGCAAAGGGCGTGGTCGAAAAAGGTATGCCTGCTTGGGAAACTATGATGAGTCAAGATGAACTTCTTCAGGTTTCCCACTTTGTTTATTCATTAAAAGATCAAAAACCACTCAAGCCAAAAGCTGCGGAAGGCTTAGAAGTTACTCACCTGTGAATGATCAAGATAAAAAGTTTGCTCAACTGAATATGCTTGATGACTACGGTCATCGGCTTTTTATTATCCCAGCAGAGGTCCGTGGGAAATGGAAAACCCATAAATCCTACGTGCACACTTTTTTACTTCTCGTATTTTTACTTTTGCCTTGGATTTCCATTAACGGTCATCAGGTTTTACTTCTTGATATCTTGAATCGACAATTTTACTTTTTTGGCCTCAAACTTCTCTCTCATGATGCGCCACTCTTATTTCTAATTCTTTTGGGATTAGCTGTTGGTCTGGCTTTAGTGACAGCTTTGTGGGGCAGGGTGTGGTGTGGCTGGGCCTGTCCTCAAACAGTTTTCATCGAACGAGTTTTTCGCCAAATCGAAATCTGGGTGGAAGGAAATTATTTAGATCGCCGAAAGCTTCACCAGGCCTCCATGAGTTTTTCAAAGTTGAAAAAGGTCAGCTTGAAGTGGCTCTTGTACTTTTTCGTTTCATCAATCATGGCTCATAGTTTTTTAAGTTACTTCATTGGATCAGATAAACTGATTCAAATGATGTCATTATCCCCATTTCAAAATTGGACATACTTCCTATTGGTGACCTCGTGCACGGCTCTGTTCTTGTTTAATTTTGGATGGTTTCGAGAGCAGTTTTGTATCATCGTTTGTCCCTACGGAAAAATTCAATCCGTATTGATGGACCAACAGTCTTTAGCCGTGACCTATGATTCAAGTCGGTCTGATTGTGTGCAGTGCCAACGGTGTGTTCAAGTATGCCCCACAGGAATTGATATTCGAAAAGGTCTGCAAATGGAATGCATCAATTGCACAGCCTGCATAGATGCTTGCGATGAGATCATGGAAAAAGTCAGCAAGCCCAAGGGACTGATTCGCTATAAAGCACTCACAAATCAAGCCATCAATTGGTTTCGGCCCCGGGTTCTGGTTTACTTTGCCTTTTTGATCTTCGCTTTGGGCGGCTTGATTTGGGGCCTTGGAACACACGCCGATTTAAGTGTTCACATCAAAAGAACCCAAGGGCTGCCATTTTTGAGTTTGAATTATGAAGGTGAACAGGTCATACAAAATCAATTTCTGCTTAGGATTCAAAATCATTCTAAAACTGGAAAAAACATAACTTTAAAAATATTAACAGACAACACAGACCTCAGGCTTTCTCAAAATCCAGTTGTCGTTCCCAGTGGTGCCCATCAAAGTATTCCATTTTTTCTACATCAATCAGCAAGTCGTTATACGGCCAAAGGAATTCAAGATGTCAGAATCGAAATCACAACTGATGATAAAATTTGGATCGAGGTTGTGCAAATGTTAGGACCTGAAAAGGAATTATAAATCTTCCGGATCCGCGGAATCAGTCTCGAGACCATACTCTTTCAGCTTACGATACAACGTCCTTCGGTTAATTCCTAAAACCTGGGCGGCTTTTTCTTTTTTTCCACCAGTCTTATTGAAAACATGCTGAATGTACTTTTTCTCGAGATCTTCCAATGTGGAAGAATCCTCTAGGGCCTGTCCCAAAATTTGATCTTTTGAACTTTGAGAAAAATCGGGAATATCAGGAACATCGATGGATTGGCCTCGGCACAGGACCACCATTCGCTCGATGGTGTTTTCAAGCTCACGCACATTTCCAGGCCAATGATAGCCCATCAATTTTTGTAGAGCCGCTTGCGTAAAACTAAAGACTTTCGATCCATTCAGCGCAGAGTATTTTTTTAAAAAATAATGGGCCAAAAGTGGAATGTCTTCAGTTCGGTGACGAAGGGCCGGAACATGTAAAGGAATCACGGCAAGTCGATAATACAGATCTTCTCGAAATCCGCCGTTGATAATGGCTTTCTTGAGATCTTTGTGAGTGGCTGCCACAATTCTGACATGAATGGGCTTTGTTTGATTCGACCCCACAGGCTTGATCACTCGCTCTTGCAAAACCCGCAGGAGTTTGGCCTGAAGGCTCAAATCCATATCACCGATTTCATCCAAAAAAAGCGTGCCGTCATTGGCCTCTTCGAAAAGTCCTTTTTTATCACTCACGGCCCCTGTAAAAGCTCCCTTTACGTATCCGAAAAGTTCAGACTCCATGAGATCAGCAGGAATAGCTGTACAATTGATCGCTACAAAAGGAGATTGTGCCGAATGACTTCGATTGTGGATGGCTCTTGCAACAACCTCTTTACCCGTTCCACTTTCGCCAGTGATAAGAACGTTGGACCGGGCAGGGGCCACTTTTTCGATGAGATCAAAAATGTTTCGCATGGATTGGCTTTTGCCAACCATTTCGTGAAAGCCCCAGGTCTTTTTAACTTCAGTGGTCAGAGTTTGGTTCTGCATTTTGAGTCTGTGGAAATAGATCCCACGCTCGACAGTCAAAGATAGGTCAGCCAGCTTAAATGGCTTTGTGATGTAGTCAAAGGCCCCTTTGCGTAGACCGTCAATGGCCGTATCAACAGAAGCGTAGGCGGTCATAATGATGACGGGGAAGGGATTTGAAATTCTTTTTATTTGCTGAAGTAAATCAAGACCACTCATTTCTGACATTCGAAGGTCCGTGAGCAGCAGATCAGTTCCAATCGCATCTAGTCCACCTGATGAGAAATACTTAAGGGCTTCAAATCCACTTGAAAAGGCTTTCACCTGATAACCCGAGCGAACAAGATGGTCTTTAACCATCGAGAGCATTTCTGGATCATCATCAACGACAACTAGTGAACCTGTGGACTCCGAATTCATTTTAAACCTCTGACCAAGTTCTATCACGGGTCACTTAGTCCCACAAATTTTGAAATTGGACATAAAGCTCTTGAGTCAATTTGTCTCAGGCATTAAAACTTAATTCATGCACCCGAGTCTATTTAAACAGCTTTCTGATCAAAAATTTGCCCTCGATCAATCTGCAATTGTGGCAGAAACTGACGAGCGTGGAATCATTACGGATGTGAACCAAAAATTTTGTGATGTCTCTGGATACTCAAAGGAAGAGCTCATCGGAAAAACTCATAAAATCGTCAACTCTGGAGTTCATTCACCTGAATTTTTTCAAGATTTGTGGAAAACGATCTCAAGCGGTCAAGTTTGGACGGGTGAGATCTGCAATCGAAAAAAAGAAGGATCATTATACTGGGTACTGACAACCATCGTTCCATTTCTTGATTCCGATGGAGTGCCTGAACAATACATCTCGATTCGGCATGAAGTGACAGAACTGAAATTGGCTCAACAAACAATCCTTGAGCAGAACGAAAAGCTTGTGACTTCTTCTAAAATCAGCGCCATTGGTGAAATGGCTGCTGCCATCACTCACGAAATTAATAATCCGTTGGGCATCATCCTGGGCCGAGTGGAAATGCTGAAGTCGATGCTCAATGATGAACAATTTGATAAAGAAGAATTTTTAAGAATCACAAATACGATTGAATCCACAGGTTACAGAATCGAGAAAATTATTCGGAGCATGCGGGCCATGTCACATCAACAAAGCGACCGTGAACCCTTCGAGAGGGTCATGATCTCTGAGATTATTGAAGATGCTTTGAATTGGTGCCAATGCCGTTTTCTTGAAAACGGTGTGAAAATCATAAAACCAGAAAAAATAAATAAGACTCGAGTCGAATGTCGAAGTTATCAAGTTGTTCAAGTCTTGGTCAATTTATTGAATAATTCCTTTGATGCGATTCATGATTTGGAAGAGAAATGGGTCTGCCTAGAATTATTTGAAGAACCCGAATTCCTGATTTTGGCTGTGTCTGATTCAGGCCATGGAATTCCAATGTCCATTCAAAGCAAAATTTTTGATCCTTTCTTTTCGACCAAAAAAGTGCAGTTCGGAACCGGATTGGGTTTAAGCATTTCAAAGCGACTTCTCTTACAAAATGGTGGCGATTTGATCTATGATCAAAAAAGTGCAAATACAAAATTTCTAATGCGTCTTCCCAAAAAACAAGAGTCCAATTGACGAGACAAATTGTAACGCTCATCGAGACAAAGAATCTCATATTAAAATTCTAATCCACTGAACTCTTGTTCAGCTTGGCCGCATCCTTGCTTTTCTCATTCTCTAAGAATGAAAAGTGAAAGAGGTAATGCAAAATGAAATCCATCCCAACAATTCAAAAGTTCATGACAATGGCTCCCCACACGATAGGTGCTGAGCAAACGATAGAAAAAGCAAATCAGGTGATGAATGAGTTTCGAATCAGACATCTTCCCGTATTATCGGGTGGAAGACTGATCGGAATCCTAACAGATCGTGATATCAAACTTGTTGAATCCTTCAAAGATGTGGATCCAACCAAGATGACGGTGATCGACGCCATGACACCTGAGCCATATATCACATCTCCGGAGGCCGCCTTGAGTGAAGTCTGCTCGGAAATGGTATTGCGCAAATATGGCTGTGTTCTTGTCGAAGACAATCGAAAACTGGTGGGCATTTTCACTTGGATTGATGCTCTGAGAGCCTTTGATGAACTTCTCTCCACAAGGCTTAAGAATTAAAAAACGGATTTTAAAAAAACAAACCATGGAGGTTTTATGAAAAAAACATTACTTGCAACGGCAACTCTTCTTTTGCTTTGGGGTTTACAATCGAAAGCGGCTCAACCCTTAGAAAAAGAAGTCACCATCGGAATTAGCGGTGCCTACATTCCCGTTGGCTTCAATAGAGATTCAGATGCCTACGTCATCGTGAATGGAGTCTTTCAGAATGGATGCTATAGATGGAAAAAAGCAGATGTAACGGATTTGGGTTCGACTTCTCATGAAGTCAGATCCATTGCGACGGTGAATCAAGGCATGTGTTTGATGGTTCTGGTTCCATTTCAAAAAGAAATTCGACTTGGAAAACTCAATACCGGCAAACACCTTTTGAGGTTCGTCAATGGGGACGGCACTTACTTAGAAAAATCGTTGGTGATCGAGTAAATGAATACTTTGAGCTTTCTGAAGAGTGGAGGGTGCAGGTGATCCTTGGTTCTTGGCTTTTTGTGAGTCTTCTCTATAACGGTCAGATCTTACCTCCACCCAACCCTAACTTGGTGATTCAATACGTTTTTCAATCAGATGGCATCAATCGACTTCACTACGAAAGAAAAGATGAGTCGGGTGTTTGCGATCGATTTGCACTTTTTGAATTTGATGGTGAACTATTGGATCAGCAGGTGACTTGGTCAGCCCCCCACAACGCCTACTTTTGCGATCAAGATCCAGACATGCAGGTGGGATCGTTTTCTCGGACAAAAGCTTTCATAAAAAACCATCAGCTCTTTATCTCCGTTCAAATGGGAGCAGAGGAAATATTCTTTATCTGGGACCGAGTTGACTGATAATGGGATTCTATTTTCTTAAAGCTGAACATTTTTTTGTCTCAGTCGTAGACTTGTGTGGAACTTTTAGGCGGATGAGTTAATTTCAGGTATTCTATTAAACGTTGAACAGATTTAAAAAGTTGAACGTGTTTCATCAGGAGACAATTATGAAATTAAACAACCGTGGATTTAGCTTAGTTGAATTGATGGTAGTCGTAGCTATCATCGCGGTCCTTGCCACTGTGGTAACACCTGTTTACTCATCCCTTTCATTTAAATCACGGCAAGTGGAAGCAAAGGCAAGCCTAGCTGCACTTTTTACTTCTCAAAAAACCTTCTTCATCCAATACGGTGCTTATCATACTTCTTTCGAAGCTCTTGGTTTTGCCCCTGAAGGGTACGTTCATTACAATGTGGGTTTTGGTGACATCGGAACTGTGGCTGGCCCTGGAGAGGGGTTCAATTTAGCTGTAGATATGAACCGTATTAACTCACAAAGTTACTGCGGCGGCGTGGGGGGAGCAAACGTACCTGGAAATGTGTGCACCCTTGTAAATCCGACACCGGCTTTGAATGCGACCTTCACGGCCTATCCGGGTGGCGTTGGATTTACAGCAGGAGCCATGATTAATAAGGCCATTTACGGGGTTCAATACGAAGTTGAGGATTTAGCACCGCGATTTCAGGTGGCCAATGCCATCTTAAGATTGGCTTTTGGCTCAGAAACATCCTATGCCCAGAAAAAGGGAAAGGGTGCAACCGCAGGCTTTCAAAGACCGAGCATTTCAACAGATCAGGAGCTTTGGGTGATCGATCAAGACAAGCAGCTCTATCGAATCTCAAGCGAATAGATCCCTTGTGTAACATAATATAACTTATCAGATCTTTGGATTTGCTACTTTTGGAACTCTGTTCCACAACCCTATTCAACTCATAGATGACTTGTTTTAAATAAAATCATGTTGATATGATTTTTTTCATGAAATTACTTACTATTATTCTCTTTTTTCAAGCCATTGCCAACGCGAATCTCCCTAAACTCAACATTGATCCAAGTTCAATCACCGTATCTGGTGTTTCTTCTGGTGCCTACATGGCAGTTCAAATGCACGTGGCCTATTCCTCTGTGATTTCGGGCTCTGCAAGTGTTTCAGGCGGTGTTTATTGGTGTGCAAAGGGAAATACCTTGGACGCACAAATTGATTGCATGGGTCTTCCTAAGTCTGACCAGGCAGAAGTTCAAATTCAAAAAGCCGTTGAGTTCGAAAAAGCGGGCCTCATCGACCCTTTAGTTTCTTTAAGAAAACACAAAGCCCTAATTTTTTCGAGCAGCAATGATCGCGTGATCAAACAAAAAAACAGCGAAAGGCTCGAAAACTTTTTGAAGGCCTTTATGCCAGCAAATGCAATTACTCATGTGAAACACACGGAAGCTGCCCACGGATTTCCCACAGTGAATTACGGCAATCCCTGCAATCAAGCCAAACTGCCCTGGATGATTAGTTGTAATTTAGATTTAGCAGGAAAAATTCTGCAAACATTTTATGGTCAATTGAATCCTAAAGTGGTGGCCTTAAGTGAAAATTTAAAACCTTTTTCACAAAGCAATTTTAGGCCCTCAACAGCTTTTCTCGGCCCTCAAGGAGGGATTTATATTCCAAACAGTTGTCAGCAAGGAAATCGATGCCGATTGCATGTTGCCCTTCATGGGTGCCAAATGAATCCTGACTTTATTCAAGATCAGTTTGTGAAATACACAGGTTTAAATAACTGGGCTGAGAGTAATCAAATCGTCGTGATGTATCCTCAAACTGCTAAATCAACCAGAAATCCTCAAGCTTGCTGGGATTGGTTTGGCCTGACAGGAGCCGATTACGTCAATAAAAAAGGCCCACAAATGCAGGCCTTAATGGAAATGATTCAAGCCGTTCAAAGATAATTTTAGCTATAGAGATTGTAATCGTTAAAAACTTTATCTTTGGCGACTAAGCGCTTTTCTCCGCTGGTCATGCTTTCTAAGTAATAATATCTGTGACCCTCTTGAAAAATAAAATAAACTTCTTGAGGTTTTTTGTTCTGAAATTTTTTATAAACTTTCGATCCAACAGAAAGTTGAAAACAAGCCTCTTGAATCCTTCTTTTACAGACCTGAATCACTTGATAAAAATAAAACACAGGCCCCATCATCAAAAGCATCACCAACATGGTTTTCCATGAAGCAAAACCGATTTTGTTCGCAAAATGAATGACCACAGGAATCGCAATTAAAAATGACACAAACAGAAATTGATACTTTTTCATTCTTTTTTGCTGTTCATCGATATTGATTTCAGAAACGTCCGGAGACGCGAGAGCTTGAGATAATCCATTATTCATAATCCATCTCCCTCCATGGAGACTTATCTTTAACTGTAACAGTTATTTCAGATTTGTCGATAACCCTCTTGCAGATTTACAAATTATTTTAGTAGGCTTAAAATCATGAAAAATTTAAATCTTCTGACTTTGGCCTTCGTACTTTCTTTAACATCACCCGCCATGACCTCGACCCAGACAGAATCTTCGGATTTGTGTCCGCGAAAACTGATTGGGATTTCGAACATTCAGATTTCCCAATCCACCAACGGCAACGGGCAAATTTGTTATTTAAGCATTCACCCTCGCGATGCCTTTGAAACCTTGATTTATCGAGATTATCTTCTGTCCTCAGAAGGACTTTTGATGGTCTTTAATTCTCTTAAGCCAGAGGAAGGGCCACAAAGCGCAGGTGCTCGGGAGTTTTTTTTCTTTCAGGAATCATTTCAGGGATTTAAGTGGGAAGTTGTTAGCAATGAATTAGTTGTCACGGGGCTTGCTGGTCTCAAGATTCACTATTCCTTAGAAACCGCTCAGATCACATCCATTGAAAATGCATCCATTCGTTTAGATCCAAAAGTAAATCCAGGTAATGCAGGTGGATTTGAAATCCTGAGCAGTCCCTGGACCTTTTTGGATACAGGTTTTTACTTTGGCAACACGGCCTCTAGCCAGCCCAACAGACTTTCGACTCTAAAAAATAAGGATCAAGCCACTTGCCGACTCAGAAATAGAAGTCTTTTTGATTACATGGGTGATGACTCAAGAGTAAAATCACCCCTCGAAATTCAAAAAGCAGCCCAGGTCAGCTGCCCCGACTTTCTATTTTAATTATTCTTTTAAAGCTGGAACAATTTTCAGCTCTTCAAGCTTCCCAGAGCGCATGACCTTCAGGGGAATTTCATTTCCTGGTTTTAAACTTTGAAGCACATAGGTGTAATCATAAAGGTTTTCAATCTTTTGATTGCCCAGTTCCACGATGATGTCTTGATTTTTGAGACCACTTTTCTCAGCTGGCGAATCCTTAGAAACTCCTGAAACTCTGACTCCCTTAACGCCTTCCTGAGAGTAGTCCGGGATCGTTCCTAGAAAAATTCGAAATGAGCGGGATGCGCTTTGCGAATTTCTGCGGCTTTGCGGAATTTCAACATAACTGATTTTTTGAGTGGTCCAGGCTAAATCTTCGATCAGCATTTGAGCGAGTCGAGAAACTCTTTCCAGCCCTACGTAATTAATCAGTCCCGTCACATCTCGCGGAGTGTGGTACTCGGAATGCGCGCCTGTGAAAAAATTCAAAGTGGGAATTTTTTCGATATAAAAGGCCATGGAGTCCGTGGGCAAGTAAGGATCATCTTGAGAAGACACAGGCACACCCGACTTAATCGCAAGTTCCTCAATCATCGGCGGCCAAAGCGTGCTAGATCCAACCCCTTGAATGATCAACTTATCTTTGAGTCTACCGATCATGTCTAAGTTCAATTGGGCTTGAAACGTTTTATTCAAATCCCCGTTTTTCTTTTTCCAGTCTTGAATCCAAGCTTTCGATCCTAGTAATCCCATCTCTTCGCCGGACCAAATAGCAAAATAAAGATCCTGCTTTCGTTTCGCTTTTTTAAGCGCTGGTGTTTTGGCAAAATAATGAGCCATCTCGAGCACCGCTGAAACTCCAGAGGCGTTATCATCAGCTCCATAGTGAATTTGATTTTTTTCCTGCAGACCAGCCAGCGAAGATCCCTGGTCACCAAGACCTAAGTGATCCCCGTGAGCTCCAATGATCAGACTTGTAACAGAGGCCTTTTTTGAATCAGCAGGAAGGACAGCCACAACATTTCGTCCCACTCCCCGATCTAAAACCAAATCCACTTGGGCTTGGATTTTCAGATCCTTAATCAAAAAACCATCTGACTTCACACCCTCATCTAATTTTTTTTGAATGGATTCAGCATTTTGTCCGGCTTTTTGAAATAAAAGTTTTGCAAAATCACGGCTGATTTTAATCACTGATATCCCGCTATCAAGTGGACTCCCTTCTAGCTTTGGTTGCCCCCAAGTTTCAGTCATTAAAGTTCTTGGTCCAGGAAAGACGATCAATCCCTTAGCCCCTTCACTTTTTGCAACAGTGGCTTTGAATTCTGTTCGACCGTACTGCTGGTAGTGAAGCCGTTGATCGACACTGACATCCTGAGGAACATCATGAAAAATTAAAACCCATTTATCTTTCACATCTAAATTCTCATAAGAATCGTAAGCAGGACCTTTTTCTGTGGCAGGAGCTTTCAGTCCATAGCCAGCAAAGACCACCTCTGACAAAGGCACCAAACCATTTTTAGACATGGACAGAGGCTCAAAGGTTTGACTGAGTTGAGCGATTTGTTTTTGCTTTACCGGAAGACCTTCCACAGACAACGAGTTGTTCTGCCCAAATCTGATGCCGCTAATGAATTCAAATTCATGAAAGTAATCCGCGGCACCTGGTGCTGGCTTCAAACCCCAACTTTGAAAAAGTTTAGCAATTTGAGCTGTGTAGATTTTCTCTTCGCTGGAACCCGTCTTTCGACCTTTCATGTCTTCAGAACTTAAATACTCAACCAAAGCTTTCAAATCTTTTTGCCCGATGGCAGGCTGCAAGCTCAGGGTTTGATTATTACTTTGAGGATCAATCCCCAGTGATTTTCTGGCAGAGAGATCATTCCACTGAGCTCTGAAAATTTGACTGTCACCTTTGATTCCCCGTTTGGTCCAAGAAAGCTCAGTGCCATCCGGTGTAAATGTGGCAAGACCATCAAAGCCGTCAGCATAGGTCACACGCACGGGATCTTTTAAGCCATTGGAATCAACAATGTAGAGCTCAAAATTCGAGTGACCTTCGATGTTTGAAGCAAAAATAATATAATCACCTGAGGGGTGAAAAAACGGAGCCCAAGAAAGTTTTCCAAGGCGCGTAATCTGGCGTTGCTCACTGCCATCCACATTCATGGTCCAAATTTCAGCTGTCGAACCATCAGCAGAAAAGCGTCTCCATGTGATTTTGGATCCATCAGCGCTGAAAAAAGGTCCTCCGTCATAGCCCAGACTTCGGGTCAGTCTTTTTACATTCGTGCCGTTGGCTTTCATGATGTAAATTTCCATCTGAGAGCTGGCATCTTTTTCAAAGAGCTTGGCTTCTTCTTCAGATAGATTCGTCTCGTAACCTGTGCGGTTTGAAGCAAAAGCAATGTATTCGCCGGTGGGGCTGTAGCTGGACTCGGCATCATAGCCTTTCACTTTTGTCAGCTGCTTCACACCTTTTCCGCTTAGATCACTTTCAAAAATTTCGTAAGCCGGATCATAGGCCCAAGAGTATCTTTTTTTAACGGGACTTTTTCGCTCTTCAATTTCTTTTTGTTCTGACACTTTCCACTTGGGATCTAAGTGAGTGCTGGACCAAATGGCTTTTGTATTTTTAGGGTGAATCCATCCGCAAGTGGTTTGACCAAATCCCGGTGAAAGCCGGGTTGTTTTTCCGGATTCAAGATCCAACACAAACATTTGATAGAAGGGATTTTTTTCGTTTCGCTCGGATTGAAAAATCATTTTCTTTCCGTCGGCAGAAAAGTAACCTTCACCGGCCCGAGGTCCGACAAAAGTCAGTTGTCGACTTTCGGTGATAAATTGAGCTTCTTGAGCAAAAGCAGAAAGACAAATGGCGACGCTAAATAAAATCAGTTTTTTCATGGGCTCAAGCTAGCACAGTCTTTTTTGCATAGGCTCTTGTTTTCGCCTTGCATTAGCAATATCTGAAGTCATCTTAAGTCCCCAGTTGTGGCATATCTATCTTAAATGAGTGAAATTCTAGATTGCCCCTATTCTTATTTCTGTTCAGGCTGTGATGCCATCACGTTTACCTATGAAGCTCAAAAAGCTCAAAAAATAGCTCGCCTCGAACAGATTTTGAACGGCATTATCCCGCCACCCGTTCAGTTTCAAAGTTTTGGAACCCATGCTTTAAGGTCTCGCCTGGATTTTACGATCGATCATGGAAAGCTTGGCCTCTATTCCCACATCACAAAGAAAATTGAAGATCTGCCCTCTTGCCTTCAACTGTCGCCAGAGCTTGAAAATGCTTATCTGAATTTCAGGAAAATGAACCACCCAAAACTTAAGGGCTCTTTTCGTCTGCGGGTTTCGCCGAGCGGCCAAATCGGCATTTGGCTGGATTTTTCGAACGAAGACGTGAAATCACTTCTAGAAGATAAGCTCTATCTTTTAGAACTCCAAAAATTAGGCTTTGTTGAAATCGGACAACGGCACAAAGCTCTGTACACCAAACCTGATGGAACCTTAGGAGTGAAAGCTCCTGAGTTTCATCCCTGGTCGAGATCCCTTCTTTTTTCAAAACCCGTTGAACTTTTAAGTACGGTTGCCAGTTTCACTCAGCCTAGCCACATTTCAAATGATTGGATCACACAGAAAATTTCTGAGTGGTCATTGGCTATTCAACCGGAAAATATTTTGGAGTTCGGTAGCGGCATCGGCAATTTAAGTTTCGCAAGCCTTGCAAATTCTAAAACTCAATTAATAGCTTTGGAATTTGATTCCTTGTCGTTTGAGGCTTTCCAGCTGAATGCAAAAGCATTGGGGCTTCAAGAGCAAATCAAAGGCTACAAAGGCGATTTTAGAAAAGATTCGCCAACTTCTTTTCCGAATTCCATCGATCTTTTGCTTTTAAATCCAGCTAGAAATGGTGTGGGAGATTTATTAAAAAATCCAAAATTAAATCCTGAGCATGTGATTTACATGTCTTGCTATCCAGAATCCTTCGCACTGGATATTCAAAATCTGATCACTCGTGGCTATTCACTGAAAGAAATTTGGATCGTGGATCAATTTCCTCAAACTCATCACATGGAAGTTCTCAGTCTCTGGCAGCGCTGAATCTGTAAATTAGCGCTGTCGAGCTTCATCCTTACGAGAATCTAAGGCTTCAACTCTTGCCGCGCTGGTTTTATCTGAAAAATGATCTTTGTTTTCTAAGCAGAGATCTATAAATGAGTTCATTTGTCGCAGACCCAAAAAGCTCGAGCTCAACTCGGTGGCAACTCGGCTAAAATCCTCTTGTTTCTTAAGCGAGTTAATACTTTGATAGCTCACCAATTGGTCAGTTTTGACATGATCTAACATGCTGGCCACTTCTTTGTTCTCTTGATCGATAATCTTATCCCGAGCCTCTTTGATACCTAAGTTGTCATCCGATTTTTTTGCATAGGCACTCACCACTTCACTCATGCCCTCAAGGGTATTCAGACAACTTTGGGTTTTCTTACTTTGCTCCGCTAGACTGAGTCCCGATGAATTGAGACGGCTGTTGGCTTTATAAGCCGCTAAAACTTGATCACAGACATGTTTTGTCGCTGTCGCACAGTAGACTGTTTTTTTACCCACAGCTCCCATTTGTTTTGAAGTAGACCCCAAACATTGAGTTGCAGATCTGAGATGAAGACCATCAAACGTTTGTGTGTTCAATTCGATTTCGTTGAGCTCTTTATCAAAGGTAATTTGATTCAATCGCAGATCTAATCCATTTTCAAAATCTTGTCTCTTCCACATCATTCGATACTGGTAATTTTTTTTGCTGATCTGTAGGTAAGGCTCGGCGGCTTTTGTATTCACTTCTGTTGTGATTCCAGGGCCGGTGATAGCTTTTCGTAGTTGTTCATCTTTCAAGGCAAATCCGCGACCATCAAAGCTCATGATGTGCTGATTCGGAACTTGAAGTTTGGACCGAATCAAATCGACATTTGTTTGTGCATTCAAAACGCAATTAAGGAGCAATAGATTGAGAACGATGTATTTATTCATTCCTTGAGTATAAATACTGATTTTTACTTTAGCACCTAGAGCTAGTTCAATTCTGGACTCAATACAAGACTACTTCGTATAAACTTTCAGACCGGTCAATTGACCTTCTAGATCTTGGCCGGAAGCCCACGAGAAAAGCGGCAGCAGGATGAATCCTGTCATAAATAAAGCTAACAATCGAAGAGTGGCTCTGATCACCCAGCGAAACGTCAAATTCTGCGGAGTTCTGGTGATCTGACAGGCCCACTGCCCTGGTGTGTAAGTCAAAAGCGCGGGACAGGCCACGTGATAAATCCACAGAAGACTTAAAACCAAAAGCAAAGTACCGCCCTGACTGATTTGCCAAAGTGTTCCCATGGCCACTTTCACTGAAACTTGCATCACTTGAGCAAGTCCCCAAACAAATAAAAATAACAAAACGCCAACAATCAAAAAGTCAGCGACTGAGGAGATCAAATTCCACATCATCATCTCATCTGAAGTTCTGCGTTTAGCAGGTCCTCCGGGAGATGCTTTTTTCAACGGTTTTTCTTGCTCAAAATCCAAAAGCCAGCGGTGAGGGTCAAAGACCTTCACCGTGACTGAATCAATTTCCTCATGATGAGGTTTTGGATCTTGCTTGATATCCATATTACCTTTGTCCACCCGTTGGAGCTCCACCTGTTCCAACTCCACCTTCAGATCCGCCAGGCGCTACTGGTGTCACAGGCGTGATCGGAGTCACAGGGTTTGGAATCACAGGAGCAGGAATCGGTTCAAGTGGTGGAGGCGCGGGTGGATTTCCAGGTTGCGGTCCGCCCGTGTCACCGGCTTTAAACCAACGCCTTAAGATCAAAAACAAACCGGTAAAAATTCCCAATGGAATGATCCAATCCTTGTTATCCTTCCAGATTGAAGAAGCTGTAGTGCTGCTTCCACCAGAACCTGCGCCACCTGCGACAACTCTGTCACCTGGTTGGGCACATACGACTTTGCCGGCACCATCAGTGACTTCAACCATGCCTTTAGCAGCACAATCACCTGTTACCGCTGCACCCGCCGCTCCGGGAACAGCGACGGCAATACACTTACCATCTTTGAATTGACCGTCGTGTTTTTCGCCACCAGAGTCACCAACTGCTGGCTTTGTACTACAGGCAGTTCCATCTGCACCTGGAGCTGGTGCAGGTCCTGGAGCCGGAGCTCCACCACCAATGGTTTCAGCTTGATATCGAACCAGATCCA
>CAZPBD010000022.1:0-37545 GCA_964584655.1 uncultured Pseudobdellovibrionaceae bacterium
CACACAAAAACTCCATGTTAACTCCAAACTAGGTCGGTGAAAAGAGAGGAAATGGGACATGAGGATTTCTCCAGAATTAATGAAGTTGGTTCCCTATAAACCAGGCAAGCCTATTTCCGAAACTCAGCGAGAGTTCGGTCTCGATAAAATCATTAAGCTCGCAAGTAATGAAAATCCTTTGGGACCCAGCCCACTTGCCGTGCAGGCTGTCAGTGAAGCCATAAAGTCTCAGCATCTTTATCCAGATCCCACTCACTACAGTATGATTGAAACTGTTTCCAAGAAATGGAAAGTTCCTAAGTCCAACTTGGGTTTTGGAAACGGATCAGATGAAATCATCGATTTGCTCTGTCGTATTTACTGCGAGCCTGGCCAGGCCGTATTAACCCTGAATCATGCCTTTGCTGCCTACGAAATAAGTGCGGCTGCTAACAGGGCAAAAGTGATTAAATCAGACGCCAAAGATTTGATATCAACTTATCAAAAAAACAAAGATTTAATCCGCCTTATTTTTATCCCAAACCCCAATAATCCCACGGGAACTTACATCAATTTTACGGAAGTTCAAAAAATCATCGAGGCCCTCAAAAACGAAGAGGTCTTGATTGTTTTTGACGAGGCTTACAACGAATTCGCAAGGGCTCAAGATTACAAACCAGCGCAATCTCTATTTGATGATTCTGGCAACGTAATTATTTTAAGGACCTTCTCGAAAGCCTATGGCCTTGCAGGCTTCAGGGTCGGGGCCATGATTGCACCGACAGCCACCATTGAAATTTTCAATCGGGTAAGAAAACCATTTAATGTCAATGATCTTGCTCAAGTGGATTTGGTTGAAGCTCTTCATGACGATGCTTTTATGAAAAAGACGCAAGAAATCACGTGGATTGGGCTTGATTACTTCTACGATCAACTTCAACAATTGAAACTTCCGTTTTTACAATCTCAAGGCAACTTTGTTCTCTTTGACACAAAAAGAGATGCCAAAATTGTGTATGAGGCTTTGCTAAGAATGGGAATCATTTTAAGGCCAGTCGCGAACTACGGATTTCCAGATCACCTGCGCATGAGTGTGGGATTGGAATCCGAAAATAAAGCGGCGATAGAAGCTTTAAAAATTGTTTTGAAACAGATACCAGAAGGTAGAAAAAGTTGAATGGAAGAAATGCTGAATTATACGAAAGATTTGGAAGTTGATATGGGTTGGGTTGTGACGATTGATGGGCCGGCCGCGAGTGGGAAATCCACTGTTAGCCGAGAAGTGGCAAAAAAAATGGGTTGGAACTGGGTTTCCACCGGTGCTTTCTACCGAGGCCTGGCCTTCGTTGCCATGCAAAGAAAAATTCAATTTGATGACATCTCCGCTTTACTCGAGCTTTCAAAATCGGATGTGTGGTCAGTGAAGATGTTGGAAGATCGCACGAGCGTTTTCTACAACAATCAAGAAGTGACAGAAATGATCTTCCGAGAAGATGTGGGTAATTTCGCTTCTCAAATCAGTCACTATCCTGAAGTTCGAAAAGCTCTTTTAGACAGTCAAAGAATGTGTTCCATCGGTCCCGCAGGTTTAGTTGCTGAAGGTCGCGATTGTGGAACGGTGGTTTTTCCTCAGGCCCATGCCAAGATTTATTTAACTGCAGATCAAACTCACAGAGCCGCTCGACGTGCAGCTGAAGAGGGTGGATCTGCAGAAAATATCATGGCTTCTCAGCAGCAAAGGGATCAGCAAGATTCAACTCGGAAAGTGGCACCTTTACAGATTCCTGATCATGCTTTTGTTTTAGATACAACTCACATCAGTCTTGATGACGTTGTTGAAAAAGTAGAAAAATTTATCCGAGGAAAAATACCTGTCTAAAGTTCAAATGCTTTTTTCAAGCATTTGAACTGCGAGATCATAAAAATCAAACTGACTGTGCTTAAAGACGCTAGCTGATTTTTTGAGTTCATCTAAAGTCTTTCGCAAATCCTTCGAATGATTCGCAAGTTCTACCACTTCGTGAGCCACCAAAAAAGCATGACTGAGGCGGCTGATCTCTGTGGCCCTTAACTTTAAAGGAAAGCCTTTTCCGTCTGGTTTTTCATGATGTTGAGCCAAAACTAAAAGAAGTTGTGGAGGGCAAAAAGCCCAACTTTTCAAAGTGTCACAGATGGCCTGAGGGTGTTTTTCAGTGGCCAATCGATCTTCTTTGTTGCCACCAATATTCAGAATCACGGAACTGACAAATTGATGTTCATTTCGGATTTGATTTTCATCTAAATGGGTGTCGTGCAAGAAACCAGCAAGGCATAAAATTTCCAGCTCAGTTTGAGAGCGAATGCTGGTACTATTGGCAAAACACGTAGAGATAAAATAACTGAGGAGTATCGCATGCATCAGAGCCTGATCGTGTCCGGGCTCAGTAAAAATTTTTGTGAAAAAGCGTAGGTCCTTGTCATTTTCAACTAAGGTTTTTACAACTTGAATATTTTTTTCCGCCAGCTGTTGGGCTTCGTAGGACCAGCCAAAAGTTCGAATGGTGGTTTGCAAAACCTCTTGGAGACTTGAGGAAAGCTGTAAAGCTTGAGCGGGTTGAGTTCGAATGACTTCCAACTGCATCAAAGTGTAGGTGTTTTTTAAATAGGCCGGTAAAAAAGAATTCCAATCTTCGTTGCGGCAATAAAGAAAGGCAGCCCCTTTTTGCTCGTACTTCGCAAGTTCCAGATCAATCGTATGTTGGCCTTTTTGAGCTACTTTTGTGAATTTTTGATCGTTGATTTTTACAAATAAATCGCAGGGCAATAAAGAGATCTTTTTGAGTGATTCGAATCGAATGGAGCTGAAATTCAATGATTCGCCGGCCTTTGCATCTTCTCTGAGAGATTTTTTGACGGCTTGAATGAATTGGAAAGCATCATAGGGCTTTTGAATCATGTAGTCGTTCGGTCTTTTTTGAAGTGAAAGGTAGTCCGCTTTGTACCCAGCAGTTGCCAGCAAAAATGAAGCCTTTGGCCACTTGTCAGTCAGCGCTTTATAAACGAGGTCTGCGTCACCTGTTCGCATCTTGTAATCACAAACAACACAGGTCCAAGGCAAGGGGTCTTTGAGTATCTTTTCAGCCGCTTCCTGCCCCCCGGTGCAAGTCACAACAGTTCCACCAAATTCCGTCAACAAAACAAGTTCGTTGAACTCAAGAATATCCGGTTCATCCTCTACGACTAAAAAACGCATTTCGCCCATAGCCTAGGATGCGATTTGAGGGACATTTCAGTCAAGGCCTGTCTCATACCGGGACACCCTGGCCTTTTCCTTTGACACCAGTGTCCAGACCCCTTAAAACTGCCAATTCAATATGAAAAGTGGGTCCGGCCAGAGTTTTGAACACCCAGCACTGGTTTTATGAGGCTTACTTTTCTCAGGAGGTAATTATTTTGACTATGGGTAAAACACTTAACAAATCCAAAGCTGAAAAAGCTAAGGTACTCGCCTTTTTGGACGCGGAAGACTCAAAAATTCCATCTAATCCAGGCTTCTACAATGAAAAATCCAAAGAGGATTTTAGCTCTCTGTTCGAACAAACTTTGAATGAACAAGATTTCAAAGTCGGCGATGTGGTTTCAGGCCGCGTTGTTGAAGTTCAAACAGATTACGTTTTGGTTGATATCAACTACAAATCTGAAGGTTTGATTGATATTAATGAATTCCGAGTTGTTGATGGCGTTCGCCAAGTTCAACCCGGTGATAAAATTGAAGTTCTGATCGACCGTATCGAAAACGAAAACGGCATGATTGGTCTTTCAAAAGATAAAGCAGACATGCTTCGTGCGTGGACTGACATTTCGAAGGCAGCTGAAAATGAAGAAGTCATTGAAGGCGTTGTTGTAGCAAAAGTTAAAGGCGGTCTCAGCGTCGATATCGGCGTTAAAGCTTTCTTACCTGGCTCACAAATCGATTTGCGTCCTGTTCGAAATATGGACGTTTACATCGGCAAAAAATATAAATTTAAAGTGATTAAGTTTAATAAAAAACGTGGAAACATCGTTCTCAGCCGACGGGCCCTTCTTGAAGAAGAGCGCGAGAGCATGAAGACACAAACTCTCGATCAAATGAAAGAGGGCTCTATCGTAACTGGTCTTGTTAAAAACATCACTGATTACGGAGCTTTCATCGATTTGGGCGGTATGGATGGTCTTCTTCACATTACGGACATGAGCTGGGGACGCATTAAGCACCCATCTGAAATCCTCAATGTGGGCGACGAAGTTCAAGTTAAAATTCTCAAGTATGACCAAGAAAAAGAACGTGTTTCTTTGGGCGTAAAACAACTTCAACCTGATCCTTGGGAAGCCGTAAAAGCTTCTTTCCCGATCGGTGCGAAAACAAAAGGTAAGATCGTATCTGTTACAGAATACGGTGCTTTCGTAGAACTCGCTGAAGGTGTTGAAGGTTTGATCCACGTTTCTGAAATGAGCTGGACAAAGCGTGTGAAGCACGCCAACCAACTTGTTCAACAGGGTCAAGAAGTCGAAGTTCAAGTTCTTGAAATCGATGGCGAACAGCGCCGAATTTCTTTGGGCATGAAGCAGCTTCAAACAAATCCATGGGTCGAGATGAAAGAATCTTATGCTCCTGGAACGATCATCGAAGGTGAAGTTAAATCCATCACTGACTTTGGTATCTTTGTTGGTATCGAAGAAGGCATCGACGGACTTGTTCACATTTCTGACTTTTCATGGACAAAGCGCGTAAACAATCCTGCTGAAATGTTTGCCAAAGGTGCAAAGATTCGTGCGGTTGTTCTAGGCGTGGACATTGAAAACGAAAGATTCTCTTTAGGTATCAAGCAGCTCGAAGGTGACCCTTGGTCAAACATCGAGAACAAGTATGCGATCGGAACTCAGCATGAAGTGAAAGTCACTAAATTGGCTGACTTCGGAGCTTTCGTAGAACTTGAAAGCGATATCGAAGGTTTGATTCACATTTCTGAATTGACGACTGACAAAATTAACCACCCTGAAGACTTTGTCGCAGTTGGTGGAATGTTGAAGGCAGAAGTCATTTCAATCGACAAGGACGCAAGAAAGATCGGTCTTTCTTCTAAACTTGTGAAACTCAGAGACTCCAAAGCTGATGTGGAAGATTACGCACGTAAAGCCACTTCAACTTCAAAGACTTCACTTGGTGATGTTTTCGGAGATGCTTTGAAGAATGTAAAAACTGACAAAACTTAATTGATGCCTTGGTAACGCCAAGAATCATGACAAGAATCCTAAGAAGGGAGAATCTTTAAAACGATTCTCCCTTCTTTTTTTAAGGTGTTGATTATGAAGTTTTGGATGCGTTTTTCTCTGATTATTTTAGCTTTGATCGGGTTGTCTGCGATTATTAAATCTGGTGTGGAAAAATACAGCGGGAAATCAAGTGGGGTCGTCAACCTCAATACCAGTTCAATTTTGCAGTTGGATTTAACTGGAGTTATTTTAAACGGTAAACTTTTTTTAGAAAATTTAAAAGAATACCGCGAAGATAAAAACATCAAAGCCATTATCATCAATGTGAATTCTCCTGGTGGGGCAGTGGGTCCTTCTCAAGAGATCTATTCGGAGCTGATCAAAACTCGAAATCAATTTTCTAAGCCTGTGGTTTGTTACACTTCTGGTTTGATGGCCAGCGGTGGATATTACGTGGCACTCGGCTGTGATAAAATTATCGTTGCTCCCGGGGCCTTACTTGGTTCCATCGGTGTCATCATGAGTTTTGCAAACTTAGAAAAGCTATATGACTGGGCAAAAATTAGCAGATACTCCATCACCTCTGGAAAGTTCAAAGATTCAGGGGCCGAGTATCGATCCATGAGAGACGATGAGAAAAAACTTTTTCAGGAAATGATAGATGAAGTTTACGCTCAATTTAAATCCACAGTGAAAGAAGCCCGAAAAGAAGTGACACCAGAAAATCTTGAAATGTACACCGACGGACGCGTCTTCACAGGTCAAAAAGCTGTGGATTTAAAATATGCAGATGCGGTTGGAACTTTCGATGAAGCTGTCGCTGTGGCAGCTACACTTGCTGATTTGAAAAAGGATCAGTACGAATTATTTTTAATTCCAAAAAAGAAAAAATCGATTTTTGATTTCGGCGAAGAAGAAACAGATGACACGATCAATGGTGTAGTTAAAAAAGTAGTCGAAAACGGAGTTCAAAATCTTTTGGGTCTTCAGCTCATGAATCAACCCACTTACCTCATGCCAGGTGTTTGGATTGAGTAAAGCAAAGGCTAAGAAAAAGATAGCTTCGGTAAAAAAATCGACTCAAGTGAAGTTGAACAGAAATGTTTTGTTCCGTCCCGACAGATATAAGTATGTAAAGGGCATCGAGAAAAGTACCCACGGGTGTGTTTTTTGTGAGTCCGCCTTAAAGCCCGTCGGTTTTCAGACTCTGTGTCTTTATAAATCGAAACACTCCATGGTGATCCTGAATAAGTTTCCTTACAACTCTGGGCATCTTTTAGTATTGCCATTGAAACATATCGGGCAACTATTTGATCTATCTGAAGTTGAGTATCAAGATCTTCAAGCCGTGGTGCGCTTGGCTGCGAAGGGTATCCAGGAAGTTTATCAGCCTTCAGGATTTAACCTCGGCTTGAATCATGGTCGTGCAGCTGGCGCGGGACTTCCGGATCATATTCACTATCATTTGGTTCCCCGTTGGGAAGGTGATCTTAACTTTTTCCCTTTGATTGCAGATACAAAAGTAGTTGTTGAAAATTTAGAGCAGAGTTTTGAAAAGCTGAAAAACTTTTTTAATCGAATCGAAATGGGGGCTTGAGATGAATCGACCTGTCCAGTTTAGCATTGCTCCCTTTACCCCTGCGATCAAATGGATCGTGATTTTAACAGCTGGGTGCTGGCTTCTTCTGCAACTGATTTTAGAATCACTTTTGAAATGGCCCGTCACTTCGTTGTTTGCAATGGTACCTTCGGATGTCCTATTTGAGTTTAAGATCTGGCAAGTTTTCTCGTACATGTTGATGCATTCAAATCAAATCACCCATTTGCTTTTTAATATGCTGATGCTGTGGTTTTTTGGCGGAGAGCTCGAGCAACTTTGGGGATCCAGACGCTTTGTGACCTACTATGTTATGACAGGGGTGGGGGCAGCTCTGATCTATTGTTTTGGAATGGCCGCCTATTCGGTCATCAGCGGGGACAGTCGTAACCTTGTGGTGCCTGTCATCGGGGCCTCGGGGGCTCTTTACGGAATTATGCTGGCCTATGGAATCCTCTTTGGTCATAGGACTGTTTATTTTTTCATGATTTTTCCCATGAAAGCTCGCACCTTCGTTGCCATCATGGGTTTGATCGAGTTTGCGAATATGATCTCCAGCCAAAATTCAGGATCCAATGTGGCTTACCTTGCCCATCTAGGTGGTTTATTGTCAGGTCTGATCATTTTTTGGATCCAAAGTCGGTTGAAGAATTTGAGCGACAATAAAAATAAAGGTCGTAAAAATCGTCACCTTCACCTCGTTGTTGATAATGACAAAAAGGATGAGGGTCCGAAATATTGGAACTAATCCGAAATTTATGATAGGCTTGTGATTCACCAGGAGAGTAAAAGTGTCTTTAGATAAGTCTTTGAAGAATTTGAAATTTGATAAACGTTTGACCGAGTACAATTTGAATAAAGGTTTACTCACTCAAGATGAGCTCAAAAAGCACTTGGATACATTACAAGACGTGGGTTCAAAGATTGACCTTGTCAGTCTTAAAAAAGACGCCTCTGACGTTTCTGATCTTAATTAGTTTGATTGAACAAGGCTGGACTGTTGTTCAATTATAATACCTGTTCCGCCAGTTAAAGACTCACCAGTTTCTCTGGCGGCGGACCATTCCTCACGAATAATTTTATACTCACCATCTTTTAAGACAGCGTGAATCACTTTAACGCCATAATCAGTGTGTTGATCAGAAGTGTACTTTTGCAAGGTTCTTACGATCATCTTGTCGTGATGAACAAGTAAAAAAGGTTGATCCAAGCGAACTTGAATCGTGCCGTATTTTTTATTGAGTCTTTCTTTATGATTTTTCCATGAGTTGAAATTAAAACCAGGAGCTTTGAAGGTAGGATCGTAAAACGACATGTACTGATCTAAGTTTTTAGACTGCCAGGAATCGATCCACTTTTGTAGGAATTGAGCTTTTTTCTCTCGAAGTATTTTGTGTTCACTCATGGGGACATATTTAACCTGATCAAAGATTAAAATGGGCGTCTGTTTATAGACGATATATTTCTCGAGTCTTTCAATATCCACATTTCGAACAACCACGCAGCCGCGAGAGCCACGAGTCAGGGGGACATCATCTGGCACAGAGTGCAGCCATATGCCGTATCCTGTTTTGCCTTCTCGTTGGTCAAATATGTTCGGGTAGTCCATGGTGAATGCCATTTTGCCGTAAAGTTTAAAAGGAATCTCAGGTTGAGTTTTTTTCTGTTGAAAAAAGTAAATGCCTTCTGGAGTCTTGAAATCGTTTTCTTTTTCTTTTTTTCCGTTGTTTTTACCCATGTCCGTGTCCATCTCTTCGATCTTTTTGATGGTTTCACCGTCACGCTCGAAAACAAAAAGTTTGCGTTTTTCTTTATCAACTAAAAATACGTATTTGGAAAATGCAGCCGTGGCTGAAATCTGTAACAGATTTTCAGGATAGAGCTCTTCCGAAAAGGCAGGTCGAACCATCAGGGTGATTATCAGATAAAGTCCAAAGATGCGCATATTTAGACTGATCGGACGGAAGTGTCTAAAAGATAAACTGCAAAATTGCATATTCTATGACGATTCTGTCTCGGAATGAGAATGTCAAAGAAAATAGACTTTTGTCCTAAGTCGAGAGTCCAGTCCTGCCGATAAGAAGTTGAGCTACCTAGAAAAGGATTATTTATGGCAGAGCAAAAAAAGGGATCAGAGGCATCAGACAAACCCAAAATACCCGTGCAGAAGATCTTAACTTTTGCATTTGTGTTTTTTAACCTGTCGGTGACAAGTGCTGGGGCATTTTTGGTTTACAGTTCGACCTTAGGCTGGGAGTCACCTTTGATTACAGAGGCCAGCATCAAAATTGATCCTCAGTTTCAATACACATCAATTGAAAATGTTCCCTACGTTTATACCATGGAAAAATTCACAGTGAACTTAAGTGGTGAGCCCAAAAGAACGATCCGCTTGGAAGTGAATTTGAATATGCTTGGGAAACAAGATTTTGAAGAAGTGATGGATTTCGATAATCGAGCCCGCGTTCGTGATCGTATTGTGCAACTTTTAAATGATAAATCATTTTCTGAACTCGAAAGTATTCAAGGAAAATTATTTTTAAAAGACAAAATTGCAATGGAAGTGAACACCATTCTGAACAAAGGTGTGGTCAAGGACGTATTCTTTACTGATTTTGTTGTTCAATAACCAAGTCGTTCAATAGAATAATGGGACTGGAGAATATCTATGAAGTCCCATTCTGTTTTTCTATTCGTGTTACTGTCTCTCAATCTGGCCTTTGCCAATCCTCTCAAAATCGAATTAGAAGTCGAGAAATGGACATTGAAAAATGGTCTGACTGTACTTCTGCACCGAGATGCACAGATTCCACTGATCAGTTATCACACTTGGTACCGAGTGGGATCACGAAATGAAGATATTGGCATTACAGGCTCAGCTCATATGCTTGAGCACATGATGTTCAAAGGTGCAAAGAAGTACTCAAATAAAGAGTTCGACCGAATTTTAAATTCAAATGGCATGATCAACAATGCTTTCACTTCATTTGATATCACAGGATTTTATCAAAGCTTACCTGCAGATAAATTAGAATTAATGATGGATCTTGAGCGTGATCGCATGAGCACACTTTTGCTGAAGCCAGAGGACTTACTGAGCGAGCGAGATGTGGTGAAGGAAGAGCGTAGATGGCGCGTGGACAATAATCCGCAGTCTTTACTTCGTGAACAAACCATGGAAGTTCTATTTAAAGGTCATCCTTACCGCTGGCCAGTCATCGGTTACATGAAGGACATTGCCACCTATGATCCCGTCACCATGAGAAAGTTCTACGATCAATATTACGGGCCTAACAATGCAGTCCTAGTTTTAGTCGGTGATCTCGACATTCAAAAAACAAAAGCTTTAGTTGAAAAGTACTACAGTGATTTAACACCTCGAGAAATCCCGAAAGAAAGAGCTTTTAAAATTCAACCTTTGAAAAAGCAAGAAACCATAGTTCTAAAAAAAGATGTTCAAGTTCCAAGCTTGATGATCAGCTATCAATCTGTGCCGGATCGTCATCCAGATAGTTATGCCTTAGAGGTTCTCGCGCAAATTATCGCAAATGGCACATCTAGCAGGCTCTCTAAAGATTTGGTTTATAAACAGCAAATCGCCAACACAACTGGAGCTTACCAGTGGTCTTTAAAAGAAGCAGGGCTGTTTGGGATTTTTGTTTCCTTAAAGCCAGGGGCTCAAGATAAAAAAATCATCAATTCCATTGATCGAGAAATTTTTAAAGTTCGAAATCAGCTGATCAGTGAACGAGAACTGAATCGTGCGAAAAATCAGTTTATGGCAGATTTTATTGATGGGCTCTCCACTGCTGATGCAAAAGCCAGAGCTTTGGCTTCTGCTGAAATTGTCACTGGTAATTATAAAACCCTATTTTCTGATCTAGAAAAATATCAAAGTGTCACTGTTCAAGATCTGCAACGAGTGGCAAAAAATTATTTGAAATCAGATGCCCGAGTAATTGCTTGGCTCAAGCCTCAAACAGATAAGAAGAAAGACTAACCGATATGAAAAATTTAATTTTAGTTGCGACTTTATTTTTGGCAGCATGCTCGGGTGGACAGAAAGCTTCACAAAGCGCAGAAAAAAAAGCTTACAAGAATGAGCGGGTTCAGTATTTTTCAAATGGTTTGAAAGTCTACTTCATTCAAGACGACACTTTGCCTAAGATCGAGATGCAGATGTTGATCCCTGTTGGCGCTAGTCACGAGCCCAAAGAACTCCCAGGTTTGCATGGATTAACCGCAAGGGTTTTAGTTAAAGGGACAGCGAAAAAAAATGCACTTGAACTAGCAGATCTTTTTTCTGATTCTGGTTCTGATTTTGACGTGAGTGCAGGTTATGATTTCACGATGGCTTCAAGCTCTGCGTTGGTGACCGAATTTCCAAAGATTTTAGAATTAGTAGTCGAAATCTTAACTCAGCCGACATTTCCCGTAGAGGAGATCAATCGTCAGCGCGATTTGATGCTTGTACAGCTGAAAGGTCGAAAGGACAGATCAGGTCCCTGGGCTGACTACATAATGAATCAAACATTTTATCAAGGTCATGAGTATGGCCAAGATTTACTTGGCAATGAAGAGTCATTAAAAAAAATAAAGCGTGAGGACCTTCTAAATTATTACAAAAAGTATTATCAGCCCACACCTTCAATTTTAGCTGTGTCTGGAAGACTCACACCTGAAATTGAAAAGATGATTCAAGAAAAATTTGAAACTTGGAAAAGCACTTCACCCATTGAAAAAAAATCGGTCCCTTTTATTGCAAAAAATGATCGCCCTCGAAAAGTGAAGATAGAGACTCCGCACAAGGCTCAAACGGAAATCAGAATTATCCAACCCGGGATTCCTAGAACACATCCCGATTTTCTAAAGTACAGAATCGCCAATGAAATCTTGGGTGGATCATTTGCTAGCCGGTTGAATCAAAGAGTTCGTGATGATTTGGGACTGACATATTCGATTGGTTCCTACCTGGATCCCAAAGCAAACGGTGGAGCATGGGTCATTTCAACTTTTTCAAAAAATGAGACGGCAGAAAAAACCATCACGGAGGTTCAGGCCGTGGTTCAAAACTTTGCAAAAAATGGAATTACAAAGGATGAGCTCAATGCAGCTAAAAATTTAGCTAAGGCTCAGCTACCAAGATCTTTAGAGACCTCAGACAAGCTTGCCTATAACTTGCTGGTGCTTGATTACTACGGATTGGGTGCTCAGTACTTGATTCAATTCAACAAAACGATAGAGGACATTACAGTCCAAGATATAAATGTGCTGGTGAAAAATTACTTCAAACCTGAGCAGCTCGAGATCATGAGTTTTAACTAGGTGATTTAGAATTTTTTTCAGTTAGTTTACGCATTATTAAACAAGCTTTCAATCACTCCAAAATCTGTGGTACGAGCTCCTGTGAGATCCCATTAGGATCCACAGGAGACATATATGATTCGCTTCGCTTTGACCCTACTTTTAACATCAAGTGTTTCAATGGCCCTCACGGAGATTGAATCCTTAAAGCAACAAATTGTCTCGACTGCGGCAAGCTTTACAGGACAAGGCGATCCAGATTTTTCCAAACAAAAGCAATTGGAAGTTTTGGTCACAAAGCTTTTAGAACTTAATCCACAGCCTCCTGTGAAGGATCGATTGAATTTGCTCCAAGGGCCCTGGAAGCAGGTTTGGGGACCTTACGAGTATAGAAAAAACGATCGCAGTGTGGATCCAGCCCTTGATGTGAACAACATCTATCAAGTTATCTTTGATGGTTACTACTATAATGTGAACCCCAATTTTGATCGAAATGGAAAACCAAGTAAGACTGTTCTTCTGCGGGGTGAGTACAAAATTGATGAGTCCACAGATGACACCCTCATTGCCAAGTTTACGAATTTGAGAGAAGTCAAAGAGGGCAAACTGGATTCCAGACTGAAGCTGATTGAATTGCCTGCACTTTCTGAGGCAAGAAAACTTCAGGGAGAAAAGACGACCTTACCAAGTTTCGTAGTTAAACTTTTATTTGGTGGTGGTCGTTTACAGGAAGTCTACACGGATGAAGACCTCAGAATTACCTTTGGAACTGGTAACAATGAAGATGTCAGCAATTACATTTATATTCTGACACGAGTGAAGTAAAAATCTGATCAGCTCTTCTTTTTATAATAGAAGAAGCCAGCGATTGATCCGCCAACGAGTAGCAAGCCCAACAGAAGCCCCATGCCGCCACCTTTTTTATCCGCAGTGGAATCGTTGTACATATCCGCAGGCATGGCTGGGCTGATGGTTTGACCTAATGTTCCTTCGCCCACGCGAATGGGTCCCAGTTCACTTTTTGAGAGCAAGTCACGAGAGGCGATAATATTCATACTCATGATGGCGTTATGAAACATGCTGGAGTATTTCGCGTAATACTTTTTGTGAGCCGAGAAGGTCACAAGCACTGCGATTCTGTTTTTAATCGTCGATAGGTAACGTGTGAAGTAGTTGGGGACTTCGCTGCTGTTGTGAAGTCCATCCAGCCATTTGTGATTGTTGATTTGCACGTACTTTGCTTTGTAGACCAATTGGGATTGCGTGGATTTTGCAGCGGCAGCATTGGCAGCAATGGGATTATTCAAGTGATTCTCATATAGTTGGAAAGAATCCGTGGGGCCCACTTCTTTAGCTGTCAAAATGATGATGGCTTCTTTGGAATCGGGCTCTTTCGATGATCTGCAGACCCATTCTGTTTGTTCCAGAGTGCAATTCCAATCATCGGGCATTTCAAATGCGATGTATGCATTACGAAAGACTTTGGCCTGGACCAGAGTCGAGCTTGCGAGAATTAACAAAAATGAAACAAAACAAGTATTTTTCATAGTGCATTCCTATCGGTTTCTTTTATGATCTTAAAAGCAATCGGAGGAATACGTCATGTTGAATTTGCAGCAGCTCTCGACTTTTGTCACGGTGATCTCAGAGGGAAGTATGACAGCAGCCGCTGACAAACTTTTTTTGACTCAACCTGCTGTTTCTCAGCAGATTAGAAACCTGGAAGAGTCCCTAGGAGTCGATTTACTTGTCAGAGGTGTCAGACAAATCAAGCCCACACCCCAAGGTGAAATTCTTTTTGAACATTCAAAGCGAATTTTGTCTATGGTGGGACAAGCAGAAACTGCGATCAGATCTATGGGTGCTGATATGCAAGGAATCTTGCGAATCGGAACGCTCAATTCATTGGGACTTCATTTGATGTCATCCATCATGAGCCGGCTTTTGAAATTCAATCCAGATTTGTCTGTGAAAGTTCAATACGATAAGGGTGAAGAACTGATCAAACTTTACAAAAAAGGTCTTCTTGATATCTTAGTTCTTCCTGACACAGAAAAAGAATTTGGTTTCTCTGTGGAAGGGGCTCAGAAAAAGTTTTTAATGAAAGAAGAGATGTGGCTTGTCAGCAGTGGCACGCAGACCGAAAGTAATCCTGAAATTGAAATGACGAATATTAAAAAATATCCTCTTGTGTTGTTCAGTGAAGAGTATCCCGCTTTTCAAGTGAAGCTGATGGAGAGTTTAAAAGCCAAAAATGTCAGATACGATGTTGTGTTTGAAAGCTCCAATGTGGGAACACTAAAAAGAGTGATCGAATCAGGACTTGGCTGGGGCTGGTTGCCGGCTCACTCGGTGAAAAAGCAAGTCAGATCAGGAAGACTGATGCGATTGCATGTGAAAGATTTTGATTACGTTTCAGATGTGATCTTTTATTACAAGCCTGCAGGGGATGCCAAAGTTCTAGCAGAGAATTTTTATAATATTATTTCTCACCAGGACAAAGCCCAATGAAAATAGCTCTTTTATTAATCCTGAGTTTGTTTGTTTCAACAGGCTTTGCGAAGCCAAAAGCTAAAGATAAACCAGTTCCTGAAAAAATTGAATCGGTGGATGAGTACAAAACCTACCTTCGAGAGTATGTGGCCCTTCATCGAAGAGACGTGAAGGGTTGCGAAATTCAAGAGCGAATGAAAAATAAAAAGCTCGACGGCAAAATGGTCATGTACTGGGAAGTGGGCGAAGACGGAAAAGCTTCTGACTTCAGCCGTGGTAAAGACACGTTAGATAACAATGATCTTTACCACTGCCTCGAGAAAAAAATCATGGCTTGGAAGTTTCCCAAGCCCCCAATGGATCGTCCCATCGAGCTTGAGCATGAATTTTCCTTTAGTTCGAAGCGCAAGAAATAGCTTGCTAGCGGAAATTAATATTGTAGCTCAGAATCGATTTTTTTGATTCTGAGTAAATCAAAAGTTGGAGCCAACTTCTTCGTCCAAATTGTTCGTAGTAATGCCCCCAAAGTGTCACATCAGGTGAGTTCTTCATCAGTTTTACAAATTCTGATCGATGCTGATTGCAAGCTGGAGTTGAAGCATTTTTTTCAAATTCTTGAAATACATTTAAAGCATCAATATTTGTGACAACAGAAAACTCACGCTCGAAAATTTGGCTCAAGTGATCTTTTAAAGTCTGAGTCTCGATAGCTTGCTTAACTTTGTACAAACGAATGAGTGGTGAGTAAACTTCCCCTTTGACGCTTGTGTGCACAGTGCATTCAAATTCAAAATCTAAACCTTTGCGTGATTCTTGAACGATCAGTTGATCCTCAAAAGCTGCAAAAGTAGTGGAGAGAAAGAGGAAAGTCATACAAGTGACTATGAGTAACTTTGAAGATTGGAACATAAAAGAATCCTCCGGTTTGGGTTGATTGTGAATTAAAACAAAACAGAATCTGGCAGTCCCAGGCGTGCTGCGATCACACGCACAATTTCACTGGCTGTTTCCTCGAGCGCTCGTTCGGTGACGTTAAACACGGGCCATCTGCGATTTTGTTTATACAAGGCTTCCGCAAATTCAATTTCCTTAGAGATTTGTGACAGCGATGCATATTCACCGCCTGTATCTTGACCAAATTTTTCGAGGCGATTTTTTCGAATTCTTTGCAGAGACTCCATGTCGATGATTAAACCCACCACTCGTTTTTGATCCACTTTAAAAAGTTCCTCAGGCACCGGGCTTCCGGGAACCAGAGGCACGTTGGCCACCTTCCAACCTTTGTGACTTAAAAAAATCGACAGCGGTGTTTTACTGGTTCGACTAATGCCCACTAAAATAATATCCGCTTTATCTAAATCATTCAGACATTTGCCATCGTCATGTTTCACTGTGTACTCGATGGCTTCGATTCTTTTGAAATACATCTCGTCTGTATTTCTGAGGATGTTCACTCGTGAACCAGAGGTCACACCAAAATACTGGTCCAAGGTTTCAAGAAGTGGTCCCAACAAATCAAAGCTGAGAAGTCCTTTGAAGGTGGAAAGTTCTTTAATTTTACTTCGCATCTGAGGAGAAGCCACAGTGTAGATGACCATACCTCGACGCTCGAAACACTCTTCAATCAATGATTCCGCTTGAGCTTCTGTTCGGACGTTTTTACATCGAACAATTTGAATGTCGGGTTTTTGATATTGTACAAGGGCTGCTCGGATAATTGTCGCCGCTGTTTCGCCAGTTCCATCAGAAATGATATAAATGACAGAGGGCAGCTGATCCGTCATACGGTAAAAATCTTCTCAAACGATTTCACAAGTTTTGGAATTTCTGTCTGCATCCAAAGATCAGGCACCGGCGAGAAAAGCACAAAAGTAAAATCACTGCTTGGACGAATCAAAAAAGCCCGCATTTTATTTTCCGGGTCCCAATTTAATTTTAATTTTTTTGTAAAAACTTGGCTGGAAGTTGTCAGTACTTGGAAGTTTTTAGTTTTTGGAAGCATGATTTTTTGATCATGAAAATCATCTGGAGCGACTCGAAGTTGACGCTGATGAAACAAGGCCACTGCAGAGTTGGCGTTGTCTTTATTTTCAAATAGAAGCCCTGCTTCAAAATAGATCAGCATCTTAGAGAAAACACTTAAGACCTTTTCCACATGATCATTGGGAGTATTTTGAAGTTGCTGATCTAAAGAAGAAAAATCCACTTGGAGTTCAAATCTTTTTTGACTTGAGATCACAACGGGGTCATGGGTTTCTTGGAGAAGGGATTCCAGGCGGCCAGCGAGTTGTTTCCAATTGAGTTTAATTAAAGTACTTTTCATACTCTAAATTGTTCATCGAATTTTACTCTTTATCAAGGACCACGGTAAAATCTTGGTGCTGGGATATTTTCTGCCACTCTCTTGAGCATTCTGAAGTGGTTACACCCTTTGGAAGGAAGACTCGAAGACTTGGATAGTTTAAATTTTTCCAGTGCTCGTGAATTCGTAAGCACCATTTTTGAATCTGACCGTTCCAGGGAGCGACTAACACAAACTGAGCGGGTAGTTGTTGAGAGCAGGCCACAAGCATGTCCTGAGAGGCCGTGGACAAATCTTGAATGACGATTTGATTTTCAAAAAGAAGTCCTTTGAGTTCTTGGCTCTGTTTGCGAACCACAAAGGGCTCACTGTTGGTCAAAATGTGATTCAAGGTCCAATCGATTTGAACAGTCCACTTGGAATTTTGTAAATCAGGACAGATCCAGAGCTGAGCACCGGGACTGAGGGCAGAAACCTGATTAACGGGTAAAATCGGCATCAGCTTCCTTTGCGAATTTGATCTAATATTCCATTGATGAAAGAAGCCGAATCTTGAGTACCAAAAACCTTTGCGATCTCGATGGCCTCATTGATGATAATAGCAGGTTGAATTTTATCAGTTGTAAATTCGAGCTCATAAACAGCCAGTCTTAAAATATTTCGATCCACACTGGCCATGCGTTCTAATTTCCAGTGCTGAGAGGCCGCTTGAATGCGAGAATCAATTTGAGGTCTTTTGTCTTTAATTCCTGCCAATAAAACTTCAGCAAATTTTATGCTTTCTGGATCGTAATCAGAGAGCTCAGTGGCAGAAATCATTTCTTTCAAGCTTAATTGAGGTGCGAACTCAGATTGAAAAAGGGATTGGACAGCTATTTCGCGGGCTTTTCTTCTCATTGTGCATTCTGTGGTGAAAGGATGGGTTTTAGAGACAGTTGGGGGCTTTGTTGATCTTCTACAAAGTCAGCGAGATCGCGATCTTCCAGGGAATCAACAAATTCTTGAACATCTTTAAATTGGCGGTAAACACTGGAAAAACGAACGTAGGCGACATCGTCTAAAATTTTAAGTTCGGCCATGACTTTTCGACCGATCAACTTAGCCATGACTTCGTTTTCGCCGCGGTTCAGTGCCCAGGTGGCAATTCGATCAACAACTGATTCCAATTGATCGTGGCTGACAGCCCGTTTCTGACAGGCGGCTTGCAAACCTTTTAATATTTTTTCACGATTGAAGGGTTCGCGTCTGCCGTCTTTTTTAATAATCAAAGGATAATTAACAACCAGGGTTTCTGCCGTCGTAAATCTGGCTCGACAGCTGAGGCATTCACGACGTCTACGGATTGAGCCATCTTTTTGAACTCGGGTGTCGAGCACTCGATCATCCTGTGTATGGCAAAATGGACATTTCATGAAACCCTACTTGTAGAGAGAACTACCAATAGGGAAGTTAAAGAAACTCAAGTTTTGCGTCAATGAGAGCCTTAAGATCAAAGCTGATTGTGCAATGCGAAATTAGGCTCATTTCTAACTCAGTATGATAGGATTTTGAAATATGAAAATTTTAATTTTATTTCTGACTTTATTCTCATTTTTGTCCCTCGGTTTTGCAGATCCCGTGGTTGGCAGAGAAGCCGCAGCACCCTACTTCAGTGATGTGGTCAAAGAAACGGCCGTTCAGAGCTCCCGGGCTCACTACATGGTTCTTCACATTGGAAAACTGGTGAACACCACGGCTTGGAATTGGGGAGATAAAAGCCGAGAAAAAGATGCGGGCAGTGCCAGCATCGGCGTGACCTATCGTGTGGGCGATTGGCGGGGACTGACGGATTATCTGATTCGACTTGATTTTAATGAATACGATATCAAAGGGCAGAAGCCGCAAAAGCTTTCTTTTTTGCCAATGATCATGTTTCCAGATGCGGCCTCTGAATTTCCTTTGTACTTCGGTGTGGGGGCAGGGCCTGGCGTATTTTTCAAACAAGTGGGCGGAGAAGCTTCTTTGACGTTCGATTATCAAATGGTTGTCGGCATGAGATTTTTCGATGTTTTCGAAAGCGTTGGTTTTTCTGTTGAAAGTGGTTTGAAAAATCACATTCAACTTGGTGATGATGGCCAAGTGAACTCGGCCTTTTTTACTGGTGGCGCTGTTTTTACCTTTTAAGTCGAAAGAAAGAATTTAAAAAATGAAAGTTCCCTTTCCACTTTTTGCGGCTCTTCCCGTAACTCTTCTGGACATTCTCAAAGAAGGTCACACCATCGAACGAGCGGTGGAAAGCCAAACCAAGCTTCACCGTCAGTGGGGCAGTCGAGATCGTCGTTTTTTCAATGAAACCATTTACGAATTGATCAGACATTTCAGAAAATTTTGGGTGCTCGCAGGCCTCCCACGTGATCAGTACGAACAAACGCCCGCATTGAATATTCAAAACATGCAAAAGCTTTTGATGGCTTATTTTGAGTTTCATTTTCCAGAGCTGAAAACGCCTTATCCTCAAGAGCTTTCAAAAGTGGATGTGAAGCTGACACCAGCCGAGGAAACTTCCTTTCCGGATTGGCTGTATGATTTGGGAATGACTGAAACAAGCCCCGAGCGTTGGCCTGGTTTAGCTAAAACTTTGAATCAACCGGCCAACGTTTATTTGCGGACCAACACATTAAAAACCAGCCGTCGTGAATTGATTAAAAAACTACAAGCTGAAGACCTGGAAGTGGAAAGCATTGATGACAGTCAGGTGGCCATTCATCTTAAAGTCAGAAAAAATATTTTAAAAACAAATTCTTATTTATCTGGAGAGTTTGAAGTTCAAGATCTTTCGTCTCAAAAAGTGGCAGAACTTTTAGCACCCAAGCCTGGTGAAAAAATTGTGGATGCCTGTGCGGGTGGTGGAGGAAAGTCCTTGCACCTTGCAAGTCTGATGGAAAACCAAGGCAAACTTTTATCCATGGATATTCACCAAAAGAAGTTGGATAACTTGCAAGAGCGTGTTCGAAGAGCCGGAGTGAATATCGTCGAGACAAGACTGATTGATTCTCCCAAGGTCATTACAAAAATTGAAAAGACAGCAGATGCTCTTCTGTTGGATGTGCCTTGTACCGGATCAGGCGTAATACGAAGAAATCCCTCTAGTAAATGGAGTCTGAAGCAAAAGGATTGGACTCAGCTTTTAGAAACCCAATCCCAAATTCTGCATAGTTATAGCGCTATCGTGAAACCGGGCGGCAGATTGGTTTACGCCACCTGCAGTTTGTTTTCCTCAGAGAACGAAAGAGCATTAAAGAAATTTTTGACTCAACATCCTGATTGGACTGCTGAATTCCAAAACACCATCTGGCCCGATCAACAAGAGGGCGATGGTTTCTTTATGGCTAAACTAAATAAAGCTCTGCGTTAGTTTTTCAGAGTTTGACAGAAACTAGATCTGCCGACTGGAATGCTTTTATCAAAAAATTTCCGGGGGGGGATTGATGAAACAGGCGCTGGTATTGGCTTTGACGTTTTTTGTAATGGTGGTTCACGCAGGGGCGGATCCACGACATTATGAAATTAAAAAAATCTACATTCGAGAAATTCAAGATCTGGAGCGAGGGGCCGCTGCTGATCAAGCCATCGATAATTTAACTCAAGGTTGTGGGCAAGGAGTGCCCACAGATCCGAATATTATTGACCCCATCGATCCTACAAATCCCATCGATACAATCGATGTCATCATCGATAAGATTATCAATTTAGGTGAAAGAATTTGGGCCCTTGTTCAGGCGGGTAAGCCAGTCGTGAGCGCAAGGGGGAGCTCTGCTAATGCTCTTCCAACGGGTGTCAATTGTTGGAATGAGCTCGAGGGTTGGCAAATGCCTCAATCCAAGCTCTATCAAGTTCAGTTTGAGAATGGATTTGGTTCCATCGTCGTGAACTATACTTTCCGAGTTTCCTTCATTCACGGTGGAACCTACAAGGGAAAAGGGAAGTACATCACTTTAGCCAGCATTCAGCCTTCACAAATTGATGTGGGATGGGGCTTTAAGTTAGATGCAGTGGCAACAGTCCCCATTGTGATTAACCAGGGTACGGTCGCAGATCCGGTGGCAGGGATGCAGCTCACGATGGACTGGCAAGTGGAATCATCTTTCAAAACAATCCGTCGTGTAGAGAACTTTTTTGTGAATGGTGTCGGACAATTTCAAAAGTTGAAGTAATTTAATTTTACATTCAGAATACGAGGGGCTGATCAAAAAAAAGATCAGCACTTTTCTATTAACAAGGTGTAAGAATTTGGAAACGTTGATCCGAGCTTCAAAAGTGAAAAAGAAATTTGGGGACTTTGAAGCCGTTCAATCCTTGGATTTGGAAATTAAAAAGGGTGAGTGCTTTGGTTTGCTTGGTCCCAATGGGGCTGGGAAGTCCACTTTTATCAGTCTGATCTACGGAGCTTCCTTACGCACATCAGGTGAGCTCTCGATCTTTGGACTGGATCCCACAACTCAAAGTCAAAAAATTAAAATGCGATTGGGTGTGGTCACTCAAGAAAATGCTTTGGATGAAAGCCTGACTGTTTATGAAAATCTAAATCTTTACTGTGGATTTATTGGTGTTGAAAAACACTTAAGAAAAAAAAAGATCACTGAACTTTTAGAATACATGAACCTGGGGCATAAGCAGAGTGCTAAAATTTTATCCTTGTCCGGTGGAATGAAGCGCCGACTTGTTTTTGTCAGAGCCCTTTTAAATGATCCAGAACTATTGATCCTCGATGAGCCCACGACAGGACTGGATCCTGCCGTCAGACATCTTTTATGGGGCAAAGTTCGTGAGCTTCATAAAAAAGGCACGACCTTACTTTTAACAACTCACTACATGCACGAGGCCGAAGTTCTGTGTGACCGTTTGGTCATTATGGATCAGGGACAAATCAAAGCCGAGGGTTCTCCGCAAAAGTTGATTCAAAACTATGGCTCTGGATATGTGGCAATGTTTTCATCATTATTGTCGCAAGAAATAAAATCCAATCTTATGAAATTCACAGATCTGACTTTAGAAGAAGAAAGCTCGGGGCTTTATGTTCGCGGTCCCAAGCTCGAATCATTGTTTGAATTGCAAAAAGATCTTAAAACAAGTGCCATGCAAATCAGGCCCACAAATTTAGAAGATGTGTTTTTGAAACACACTGGCCAAGGATTATCCGATGAAGCTTAGTCAATCTTTGAAAATGAGTTTTTTAGTCAGTCACCGAAACTGGACAGTTTATAAAAAAGATTTTATTTCCAATACGTCTCCGACCTTGGCGGATCCTGCTCTGATTTTGGTTTCACTCGGGCTAGGCTTGGGTGGCTTCATTGCAGAAATCAGTGGCATGACCTATATGCAGTTTTTAGCTCCGGGCCTGACCGTGGCCACAGCCCTGTTCACTTCTTTTTTTGAAAGCAGTTATGGTTTTTATGTTCGCATGACTTACGAGAATGTTTTTAAAGCCATGCTCACAACACCCATTGGTGTCAGTGAAGTCGTCGTTGGTGAATTGATTTGGGTGGGACTCAAAGGAGCGCTGATGGCCTTTGGCGTCGGTTTGGTGCTGGCCGCTTTTGGATTAATGACCAATCTTTATTTGCTGCCGCTGACAAGCCTTGTGGGATTTTTTGTCGCTGTTCCATGTGGTGCCATAGGACTTCTTGCCACGGGGCTTGTGAATAACATCAATCAATTCCAATCGGTGTATTCTTTTATCATTGCACCCATGTTTTATTTATCGGGGATCTTTTTTCCCTTCGAGCAAATTTCACCTTGGATCAAATGGCTCGCTGAAATTTTCCCATTGATTCACGGCGTACGTTTGTCTCAAGCTATTTTCTGGAATCAAAATCTGCTGGAAGCCTTTATGGTCAGTGGTGGAATCTTGCTTTTTCAATCCCTGCTGCTTGGATATCTGTCTTATTTAGTGATCAGAAAAAAATTAGTCAGTTAGAAAACATGTTCCCAGCTGAGGAGCATGTTTCTTCCTTCTGAATAGAAATCAATGCTGGTTTCTGACCGAGTGTCCAGCCAGTTGCTGATTCTGAGTGAAAGTGAATTCGTTAGATCAACCTTATATCGCAAACTTGAGTTGATTAAAAAATATCCAGGAAACTGATAGCGGCTGGTGCCGAAAAAATCGTAACGAGTACCGGTGCCGGTGCCTTCCAGAGTGGCCCCCCATCGATCAGTGGTTGCGATCCATCTGAGTGTTCCTGTAACTCGAGGACGTCGTCTGAGGGTTTCGTCTCGAACCACATCATAAGGATCTTGATAGGCGTAAGACATTTGCAAGGTATGAACTGAATTCAATGAGTAGCTACCAGCAGTTTCGATTCCGCGAGTTCTGACTTTTGATGTGTTTTGGTACTGAAGTACGCCCATTCCCACTGACTTTGTTTCGATGTAATCATTAAACAGAGTTTCAAAAACTGTGGCAGAAAATTTGCCTTGATCATAAATCATGAAATCTTGAGTCACAGAATAAGTCTGTGAAGTTTCTGCTTTGAGGTCTTCATTGGGAAAAACACCGAACCTTTGAGAGGATGAAGGGGCGCGGTAACCGGTGACCCACTCAAGCCTTGTGTTATCAAATAAAGTCAGACCCACTTGGTAACTGTTTTGTTCTGTGAATCCTGTGACTTTCTCGATTCGAAATCCAGTTTCAAAAAGAATCGAGTCTGCTGGTTTCCATTGAAGCTGCGTGTAGATGCCGCGAATTTCGTCGAAGCGGTCAGCAGTTCTTGCAACTGGGCTGAGTGAGGCGATGGAGTCATCTAGGACGTAATCTTCTTTTTGGTAACTGAGGCCTGATTTGATTTTCACTTGAGCCAGGTCGACGAGTTTGAAGTTCAGTAAAGCCCCTTGCAATCCAGATCTAAACTTTGCATCCACCCCTTGAGAACTGGGATCAGAGAAAAAATACCGCCAGCCCTTTTGAGCGTAAAGTGATAATTGCGGTTGATACTTTAATTCTTTAAAGGTCATAGATGTGGAAAGGCCTGTTTGCTCGTCCTGTCTTTGGATATCGCTGTCAGCGATGCTTTGATTTCCCATCACATTCACAGTTGTTGGATTTCTGGATTTATCTTTGAACCAAAATCCACGCATTTGGACATGGGTGGGGCCTCGATTTTCATAGGCCAGATCTAAATTATGATTGAACTGATCGTAAAGCACATCAGAATCTAAAACAGGGGATTCATTTTTTCGTTTTAAAGTTCGAGCTGAAATCTTATAGGCGGATTGATCACTGATCATTTTTTCAACGGACAATCCCAATCGTTGATCATTCAAGAGGTCTTTATTTTCGTCGGGAAGACTGCCCGTCAAAGTCAGACTGTTTTTATTTTCTAAGGTGTTGCCGAAGGTCTCAATTTTAATCACGCCGACCAAAGCTTGACCGCCATGAAGAACTGTTTGTCCACCTTTTAAAATTTCAATTCGTTTGACGTTATTAATATCAAGACTATTTAAATTCAAAGTTCTTTGAGCCCAGCTGACGTCATAAACGGGAACGCCATCAATAATGAAGAGAAGATGGCTGGAATCACCACCACGCAAAAAAAGTTGTGGTGGTTGAAAATTATTGTTGAAAAGCGAAATATTGGCTTGTGTTGTAATTAAAGAAATGAGGTCTGGGGCTTTTGTTTCTTTGATGGTTTTTTCGTCGATGACAACTTTTGAAGAAGAATTGAAAACAATGTCTTCCACTGTGGTCTCGTAGTCTTGAGCAAAAGAAGTCATTGAAAAACAAACAGTCAGCAGGGCCAGGATTAAAAATTTCATGACCACAATGTGTTTTAATTTCTATCGAGATTCAAGTTTAAATCGATAGATATAAGTAATTCGAACGGCCACATTTTGTCCGTCTTTTTGTGCAGGACTGAATTTAAAATTTTTCATAGCAGCCGCAGCCGTTTCATCAAGATCAAAACCTGGGCCTTCGAGGACAACAACATCTATGACTTTTCCTGATTTGTCGATTGTCACAGAAAGTTTGACGGGGCCTTCGATACGAGCCTCTTTCGCCTTGGCTGGATAGGGTGCTTTTTCTTGATAAAGAACACGAGGCTTTTCGCTGACGATCTGACTATCAAAGGCCTGATCCTGTGAAGATGGGGATTCGCTCGCGTTTGCTTTAGCTGAAGTTAACGGTTCAGACTTTTCCAGTGTTGTCTTTTGGTTTTCATTTGGTGATGAATTGACTTTCATTTTGACTGGATTTTTTGTGACAGGGCTTTTCAAAGGTTCAAAATAAGAAACGCTGACAATGGGATCATCTATGATTTGGGGAGACAGGCTTAATTGAATAAGAAAGTAAAAGAAGCCATGAATCAGAAGTGAAATAATCAAAAATCGAATCATCGAACGCTCAAGCTAACATCTAAAAGAAAAATTGCAAACCTGTCTTAATTCCATTTCTGCGAATTTTCACATCTCCTGCCGCCGGTTTCATTCTTTGAATATCTTCAAAGTAATCACCAAAAATTCGCAAGCGGTGAAAATCAATAAAAACTCCGCCCTCTGATACGTGACCGAAGACCTGTCCTAAGCTGTCGGTCTCTTCTGGTAAAAAGTAGCGGTAAGTTCCTTTAATGCCGAAGTAGCGACTGAGGTAAACCTGCAGAACTGCTTGAGTGGCTAGATTTTTAATGGATTCTTTGTTCGTTAGATATTCAAATTGCCTTGAGCGCTGCCCGATGGAAACTGTCAAGGAAGTGGACTGCAAGGAATCACCTAAAAGCCTCAAGCTCAAAAATCCAGTGGCATCTGTCAGATTCTCTTCGGTGCTGTTTTCATATTCACCTTGCAGACCCACGAACCCTGCAAACGCCAAGGCAGAACCTGAGTAGGAATCCAAGGATCTTTCTGCATCGGTGCCAGTCTTAGATTTGTAATTGAAGCTTTCAGCTTTAAATGAAAATTCAAAGGGCGAGGGTGAATTCATCATCAACCATTGATCCATTAAAGCATGCTGATTTTTTTGTTTCAGCCACTCTTGCAGTGTCCAACGCTTGGCTTCGGCAGCAAGACTTTGTGAAGCCGTAAGGCCACTCAAAATGAACACCCAAATCATTGTCTTATTTTGAGACATGGTCGACCTCCTGGTCACAGTCTCTATTTTGACAGAAACACTGCACAATCAGTTCAAAAAAATCAGTCTTTCTCAATGTGAAAGGTTGCTTATCTGCAACACCCAAGTCAAAATCGTCCCTATGGTTCATTCACTTAGTCCATTCCTTATTCAGTTTACAGAAACATTTGGCGTTCGTTGGTACGGTCTTTCCTACCTAATTGGATTTATGTTGGCCTATCTGATGATCTCTTGGCTGTCAGAAAAGCAAAACGCAGGTCTCAATCGAGTTCTTGTGGGTGATTTTATCACAGCAATTGCCATTGGAACCTTGGTGGGTGGAAGACTGGGGTATTGTCTTTTTTATTCTCCTGATTTGTTTTTTAAATTTCGCCCAGACTTTCCATTTTGGGGTGTTCTTGCTGTTAACGAAGGCGGAATGGCCAGCCACGGTGGCATCATCGGAATCGTTGTTGCCAGTCTTTTCTTCGCTCGAAAATATCGCTTGAATTCATTGTATGCTTTGGACCTCGTTGCAATTGCGGGTCCTTTGGGTGTGTTTTTTGGTCGAATTGCTAATTTCATTAACGGAGAACTTGTCGGAAGACCTGCCCCTGAAGGTTTTGCTATGGGTGTGAAGTTCCCCCAAGACATGTGGACTTGGCCAGGAGCTGAAAATGAAAAGCTCACTGCTTTAGTAGACGCCGCTGAAAAAGCAGGTGTGAGCCGCGACAATTGGTTTCAGTGGGTGGATCGCAGCTCTCAAGATCCCAACGCAAGATCTCAGATTTATGAAGTGATCACAAAGTTGATCACTGAAATTCAAAACGGCAACGAGGCCATCAAAGAAGCTGTGGCTCCTTTGTTGGTTCTTAGACATCCTTCGCAATTGTATGCAGCATTTGGTGAAGGACTGCTGGTTTTCTTGCTGTTGTTTTTTATCTGGAGAAAGCCACGTAAACCTGGATTCGTAGCTTCATCATTTATTGTGATTTATGCGGGAGTGCGAATCGTCACTGAAATGTTTCGAACTCCGGATGCTCACATCGGCTTTCAACTTTTTGATCTGACTCGGGGTCAATGGCTGAGCATCGGTATGTTGATATTAGGATTGGTCTTTATGTTTATTTGGACCAGATCCAGTTCATTGCCGATCAGTGGTTGGAGTCGTGGACAATCTATCAAGCTTCACAGAAAATAATTTTTAAATCAGCCGATGGCTTTAAGCGTATCGGTGAGTGACTGAGTTTCTTGCACGCCTGTGGATAAATTCTTAAAAGTCACAGTTCGGTTGGAAGATTCTGTCGAACCTAAAATAAAAGCAAATCTGGCTTTCATGTTAGAGGCCTTCTTCATTTTTTTACCCACATTGCCACCCCAAAGGATTTCGCAAACTTGATTTTGTTTACGAACAGCCTGAGCCACTTCCAGAGCCCAAAGTTCGCTGACATCATCAGCGGGAATGACGGCCACATCTAAAACACTTGGGGCAATGAGTTCAGCGGGTACAAGCTCTGCTAATCGCTCGATTCCTGCGGCCCAGCCAACACCGGGAGTTGCGGGGCCACCCATGGTTTCAATCAGTCCATCGTATCTGCCACCCGCAAGCAAAGTGCCTTGAGCACCCAATAGATCAGTGACAAATTCAAAAACAGTATGAGTGTAGTAATCGATGCCACGCACGAGGTAGGGATCCACAGTGTAGGCAATACCAAGTTGTGTGAGGCCTTTTTGAACTTGATCGAAAAATTGCAGTGAATTGGCGTTCAGCGAATTTTGCATCTTTGGACAATCTTGAATAATTTTTTTATCCTGGGCATCTTTTGAGTCTAAAATTCGCAGCGGGTTTTTTTCTAAACGGAGCTGGCTGTCAGCGGACAAATCATTTTTATACTTTGTTAGATAATCCACCAATTGAGTGCGATAGGTGGCCCGTGATTCTGCATCACCCAAAGTATTGATCAGCAGGCGATTGGACTTTTCTAGTCCCAATTGTTTCAATAAATCAGCCGCCATGGAAATGGCTTCCACATCGCTGAAGGGATGATCTAACCCAAGGCACTCGATACCGATTTGGTGAAATTGGCGGTACCTGCCCTTTTGCGGTCGTTCGTAGCGAAACATCGGACCTGCGTAATAAAATTTCAATGGTAATTTTTGAGCCAGTCCTTCAGAAATAAAAGCTCGGGCAATGCCTGCCGTGCCTTCGGGACGCAGAGTGATGGAATCCCCACCGCGATCTAAAAATGTGTAAGTTTCTTTGAAAACCATATCAGAGGTTTCACCGAGTGTGCGGTGAAAGACCTCAGACATTTCAAACATGGGGGTTTCAATGGCAGAGAAGCCAGATTTTGAACTGACAAGCCTTGCTTGTTCTTTGATCCAATGAAATTTAATTTCGAGTTCTGGAAGAATGTCTTGGGTGCCTCGAACGCGCTGCAATGATTTTGACATGCTCAACACACTAGCACGGGGCTGACTTGACCTCAAGGTCGATGTACGAAGAAGATCTATTTCATGCAGAAAATGTGGATTTTAATTGGTGGAAGTGTGGCTTTCTTATTGGGAGTCCTCTTTTTTATCTTCACACAGAATAAGAATCTATCGACCGAAATTGATTGGCGACTTTTGGGAGACATGGATTACGTCACTGGAAATGTCACTGGCGAGCTTGGCACTTTCAATGGTCAAAAAGTTCGAATCCCTGGATTTATGGTTCCCTTGGAAGACAATTCAAGAAAGGTGACTGAGTTCTTGCTGGTGCCTACGCCTCAAGCTTGTATTCATGTCCCTGCACCTCCACCGAATCAAATGGTTCATGTGAAAGTCACTGGCGATGGTATCCCCACGGCTTTTGGTCCGATTTGGGTGGATGGAACCTTTAAAATAGTGACGACAAAATCCATTTACGGAGAATCTGCTTTTGAAATGGTGGTGGATTCTGTGGAGCCCTATCCGTGAGTGATCAAAACTTAATCGAAATTAAAAACTTGGAGTTTAGCTACGGGCAAGAGTCTGTTTTAAAAATTCCTCAATGGAGTTTGCAAAAGCACTCAAAGATTTTTTTACAAGGGGCCAGCGGTTCAGGTAAAACCACATTTTTAGAAATACTGTCTGGAGTTTTAAAAGCTCAAAAGGGAAGCTATCAATTTGATCAACAAGAGATCTTTCAATTCAGCGACAGTCAAAGAGATCAGTTAAGACTCAATAAAATCAGCCTGATTTTTCAAAATTTTAATTTGATTCCTTACTTGTCAGTTGAAGAAAATATTCTAATGCCTTTCACTTTGGGAGCCAACTTCCCAATTTCAAAAATTGAAACACTCAAACTGATGGATCAGCTGCTACAAGATCTTGGTATTGAAGGCTTGAAAAATCAAAAGGCTCAAAATATCAGTCATGGTCAAGCCCAACGAGTGGCAGCCATCAGGGCCTTTATCAAACAACCTCTTCTTTTGTTAGCAGACGAACCCACAAGTGCGCTGGATGAAAACTCCAGAGAAGCTTTTTTAAAAGTTCTCTTTCAATTGTGTGAAAAAATGAAATCAACTTTGATTTTTGTCAGCCACGACACAACTTTAAAATCTATGTTTACTCAGAATCTTTCGATCAAGTCAGGTCAGTTGCTATGAGTTTGATGACTTTGACTTGGAAATCTTTAATGAGTCGTAAGTGGACAGTCTGGCTGTGCTCGATTTCTGTGGCTTTGACATTAAGTTTAGTTCTGACTTTGCAAACGATTAAATCTTCGTCCGAGGAAAGTTTCACTCAAACCATCAGCCAAGTGGACTTACTTGTGGGAGCTCGGGGCGGGCAGCTGCAACTTCTGTTGTTTAGTGTTTTTAACATGGGAAATGCCACGAACAATATTTCAATGGATGCCTATGAAAAATGGAAGAATAATAAAAGTATTGAATGGACCATTCCAATTTCATTGGGAGACAGCTTCAAGGGCTTCCGTGTTGTCGGAACAAATTTGGATTTTTTTAAACACTACCGATTTAAAAAAGACCAACAGTTGGTTTTAAAAAGTGGCCGACTTTTCAGTCAAGAAGCGGAAGTGGTCTTAGGCTCTCAGGTCGCAAAATCACTGAACATGAAATTAAATGATCAGGCCATCATCACTCACGGTGTGACGAAGGGCTCAGGTGTGGTCCATCATGATGATGAGCCCTTCAAAGTTGTAGGCATTTTAGAGGCGACGGGGACAGTGCTGGACAGTTCTGTTTTTGTCACATTGGAAGGCATGGATCATCTGCATCACCACCATGAAAGTGAACAAGAAAAAAGTATCAGTGCTTTTTATTTAAGAACAAAAAACCGGGTGGAAACTTTACAGCTGCAACGGGAAATCAATGAATGGAAAACAGAGCCCATGATGGCCATCATTCCTGGCTATGCACTGAGCGAGCTGTGGAATAACCTTTCTTACTTTGAAAATATTTTGCAACTGATGGTGGGACTTGTGGCCTTTTTTGGAATGGTGACTTTGATTTTATTGCTGGTGCTCACACTTGAATCCCGAAGACGAGAAATTGCAATTTTAAGATCCATGGGCGCAAGTCCTTGGTTGGTCTCTAAGTTGATTTTGTTAGAGACGCTGGTTCTGACTATTTTCGGAAGTGCACTGGGACTGGTCTTTGCAAAAGTGATGTTGATAATCATCAATCAATTGATGATTGATAAAATTGGTCTTGTGCTGAATCCTCAGTTGTTCAATTTTCAGGATTTACAGATTGTTTTAGTCACAGTTTTTGTAGGTCTGATTGCAAGTCTGATTCCCTCTTATTTTTCTTATCAAAGATCACTTAAAGAGGGATTGATTCGCTAACTGTTACGCCGAAACTTTGACCTTATCCACTTTTTCAGCTTCGTAGTCAGAATACTCGGTGCGAACTTCGATCATCATGCCATTTTCTTTGTAGCCTCGAACTTTGTACATTTTCAAAGGCTCAGATCGGCCTTTCACTTCGGCTGCTCCTGCGAGTTCCACAAAAAAATCATCGCCCACTTTGTTGACCACTTCTTCACTGATCAGAAGATCAGCGCCGAAAGCTTTCGTTGAAGCTTCAATTCGAGAGCCCGTGTTCACGGTGTTACCGATGACGGTGTACTCCATGCGCTCGGTGCTGCCGATAGTTCCAGAAATCACACTGCCGGCATGAAGACCAATTCCGATTTGTAGTGGGGGCTCTCCCTTGGCTTTTCGTTTGTCATTCAATTCAACCAGGGCCATTCGCATCTGCAAGCAGCTCATGACAGCATGATGGGCATCTCGGTCACTGCTTTTAGGAGCTCCCCAAACAGCCATGATGGCGTCTCCGATAAATTTATCCACCACACCGTGATTGCGGTTGATAATTCCCACCATCACTTCAAAATATTCATTCAGCATTTCAACCACTTCTTCGGGAGCTCTTTTTTCAGAGAATGCAGTAAACCCACGGATGTCTGAGAAGAACACGATCACATCTTTTTTCTGACCACCCAAGCCAATATCTTGGTTCATAAGGTCATCAGTGACACTGGAGCCATGGAATTTTGAGAAAAGATTTTTCACTTTATCTCGCTCTTTCAGACCCTCAGTCATGTTATCAAAGGCGATCGCTAGGTCCCGCACTTCATCTTGGAACATGGATTTCACTCGGCTCGAAGCTTTCACTTCAAAATTTCCCTTTGAAACGAGTCCAATCAATTCTGCCAAGGCTTCGATGGGCTGAGTGAGTGACATCGAAAACAAAAAGATAATCATGATGGAACCACTTAAAACAAGGCCTGCGATATAAAATGCTTTTCTTCGAACTTCTCGTGCGGGCTCAAGAATAATTTCTTCTGAAATATTCGAATAAGCAGTGATACCAAATCGAGTTTTTGAAAAAGCACTGAAAACACTTTCATTGTTGAATTGTATCAACTTCTGTCCACGTGGTGTCTTGCTGGAGGATGAAAGTTTGAAAATTTCAGAACCGGCCTGATTGTTTTGCAAGATCGCTTTTGATTCATCTGAATCTGCGATCACAAAACCTCTTCGGTCGAGCAATGTGAAAGAGCGCTCTCGTTTTTCAGAGAAGGGCTTTTGCAAAACCGAGAGCCTGTAGTAACTGATGGCAATATTAATAATTCGTCCGTACTGATCTTTGACTAAAGGAATTCCGATGGCGACCAGCGCTGGTTTTTGAGGGAATGACACATTTATAATTTCAATCTGGCCTTGGAAAACATTTTTGAACGGGAAGGCCATTTTTGTTTTTAATAAATCCAAATAAGTGACATCTACTTTTTCTTTTGCGAACTCTTCAGGTTTGGTTTGTGAGTGAGTTTGTTTTTGCTGATTTTCATTGAGGCTGTATATCTCTAGGGCTAACAAATCCGATTCTTGTTTAAAATTAATTTGAAAGTCTTGAGACGGAGCACCCACTTCAGATTTCGAAAGTAGGTTGGCAGTGACTTGGGTTCGACCTACAAGACCTGAAAGTAGGTTTTCGATCTCTGTGGCCTTTGAAGCCGCATAATCTAAATTAATACTTTCTTCTCGTTGTTTTGATGTTTTCTCAAAAAATGTAGAACTTGTGATTGCGATCAGAGTGGTCACAAAAATAAGAAGAGAAAATGTAAGAAGAATCAATTTTGCTGAAATGGGTATTCTCATCATTTCCTCCTTAAAATGCGTATTCGGCCATTAGGTTTAAGTAAATTCCATCTAAAGTCGTAATCACAGTGTCATTAAATTTGAGTCCGTTGGGACTTGTTATCCATCCCGTGCGATCAGCGGAATCTGTGTAGTTGTAAGATTCCATGCGGTAGTTAAGTCCAATCAAGCCTGTCAGGCGTTTCGAGTAACTGTAACTGGCAAGTGCCCCTATGGAGAGATTGGGATCACTGTTGGATATTTTTCCTCCATTGGGAAATTCCACACCAGAAACGGGAAGGTACATGTGTAAATTGCCTTGCAAACCGAGACGGGGAGTCATCGAGTACCAGTACTCTACGCCGACATGAGGCCCCAGAACTGCCCCTTTACCGTATTTTCGATCCACATTATTTTCATTTCCAAAGTTAGCTGAAGCAGAGCTACTGGTCGTCCACAAAGCAGGAAATTCTTTTAAGAACGCACCCATGTGGTATCTGACATCTGCGCGATCTGAAACTTCTTGTTTGCGAATAGCTGATATTTCAATACCCACAAAATTATAAATTGAATTCTCAAAAACAAATCCACCAATATCAGCGATGGTCATAAGTCCCCAATCGCGGTCGGGATCAAGCCAGCCCACACCGACGCGACCTGTTCCTGTGATTGTGTTGGCTTGAATATTGAGAGAATTTTTATACTTCGAATTTAAACTGATCGAGCTAGCATACCAGCTGAGGTGAGTGAACCAGCCGTTGGCACGCTCGATGGATTTTCTCATGGTCGTCACATATTCCGCAGCAGGGGATCTGTCGCCAGTTCTCACGTCGAAAGAAACCGCGGAGGTTTCTGAATGTTCCCGAATCGCAGCCTTTGATTTGACGAGAAGTTTGTATTTTCCACCCGGCCAATCAGATTCAAAATTCAAGCTCAGAGCATTGTAGTTTACAAACTCTTTGAACTTTTGCCACTTTTTGGTCGTAGGATTCAACTTTGCTAGAATAACATCGTAGTTTTCAGCGTTATCTACTTTTTGCCATTTCACTTCTCTGATAAATTCATTTTCGGGTCTTTCGATTTGAGCTTTGGCAAGCCTTGGTCCAACGATCGTAAACGAGACAGCGTCCACAGATTCACTTTCAATCTTACCTGACTGAACAGCTTTGATTTGGTAAGTGTACTGAGCGGCGGATTTGAGGCTAATTTCTTTTTTTAAACTTTCAGTTTTTTCTTCTGCAATGACTTCATTGATTAAATTTTTAACGGTTAAAATGTACTCTTTTGCATCAGGAACAGCTTCCCATTCGAACAGGACATCGATTTTTTCTTCATCCACAGATTTTAAATTGGCCTGGGGTGCAGGGCTTTTAATCTTAACTGGCTCGAGCATCACATCCAAATCCGCATAGCCACTCCACTCACCAGGCACCTGTCGTTGATCCAATGTGCGAAGACGAAATTCATAGTGACCGACTTGCAATCTTCCACTCCAAGCAGGTTCAACAGATTTAAAAAGATTGGCTTTTGCTTGGCCTTTTTTTCTAATTTCGATTTCATATTTTGATGCACCCTCGATGGTTTCCCATTCGAAGTTCACAAGCCTGCGATAGGATTGAGCTTGCACCAGAGGGCCGTGGGTCAGAAAAAATAAGAAAATCAAAACTGATTTCATTTTTTCACTTCCGCCTTTTTCACAGCAGGAGCCCTGAGGTTACTTTTATCTGGAACAATCAAAGGTCTTGGAGTCATATTTGTGCTGAGTCTTCCAAAGCGATCAACGGATTGGACTTCGACGGTGTACTGACCAGGCATCAAATTTGTGACAGTTGTTTTTAAAGTGCTTAAATTCTTTTTGAAAACTTCACGGCCTTCTGGATTAATAACCTTCAATTGATACTCTTGAGCTCCATCAACAGCCGTCCAGTTCAGCTCACTTTTTCCATCACTGCCAGCTTTCAAAGTGGTGCCTTCTGGTAAAAGAAGTGGAGAGGGCAGGAGGGGCTGAGATTCAAGTGCTAATTCTAAGGGTTCAGAGGTTCCCATCAAACGACCTTTTTTATCATAGGCTTCGACAGTTGCAATCATTCGACCGGGTCTTGCGACGGGTGTATTCAGTTGCGTCTCAGAGGTTTCGATGAGACCTGGTTCCATTTCTGGATCAGTCAAATTTTTCCAACTGACTTTCCACTGAGCTACATCTGAAGTTTTTTCCCCAGCACTCCATGAAAGTTTCATTTGTGGGTCTTCAATAAAGTACTGTTTGCTATCAGGGTTCACCCAATCCACTTTAACAAGTGTAGGACCAGTTTCCACTTTTTGTGAGATTGTGAACTTTTGAATCGGCCCTGAAATGGGTTGTGGACTGTCAGGAAAAAACGAACTGAGTCGCCAGAAATAATCGCCGGCTGCAAGTTCTGGCAATGAAAACTGATTGCCTTGTTCAATTCTTTGAACTTTCACTTTGTTTCTCAGCTGGGCATCCCGGGCCACTTCGATAATCAGGCCAGATGTTTCATCGCTGACTTGCCATTGAAATGTCACTTCTGTTGGCAGCTTTTCGAATTCCATTTGAGCATTTGCAGTTGGAGACAACGGCGTCGGAGTATTTCGAGCCATTACATCCAAGCGATACACAGAGCTTTCTGCGGATTCCGTCGGATTCGCAGGATTGAAAGCTTTGAGTTTCCAATAATGACGACCAATAGGAAGAGTCACTGTTGTGTCAGTGGCACCAGCGGACAGTTCTGCTGTGGACTTCAATTGCTTTCGATTGGGCCCCACAACTAAGACAACATTCCAGCCATTGGGGAAGCCTTGCCACTTAAAGTTAACATCCGGCTTTTTTGTAGGATCCATAAACACTGACTTATTTGGTAATGGTGCAATAATTTTTAAGGATTTCGAATCAAATTGAATGCCTTGAGATCCTAAAGTACCAGAAGTGCCTTTTTGAATCTCTTGAGTCTTACCATCTTTCGATTGAAGACTTGCACTACCCTCAACAACTTGTAGGTTCAGCTTTTTGCCTTCAGTTTTAGAAAGACTTGCTGAAGCTCGGCTCAGATCAACTTTTCCATCCGCAGAATTCAAAACCAGGCCTGATTTTTCTTTGCCTTCAGCTGTGGCCGCTGTGGCCTGTGAGTTGACGAAAAGGCTACCTTCCATCAAGTCCAATGAAATTTCGCCTTCTGCTTTCGACAGAACGATCAGCGAATCTGCTTCTAGGTCAATGAATCTGCCGTCTTCAAATTGAATTCTCACTTCACCATCTTGACTGGTGCGAATGGCTTCGCCGTTAAAGAGCGAATCACCTGTGTTCACTGAATGCCACAAAAGCCTTGTGGGAGGGCGCCTGAGGACTTCGTCAGAAACACTGCCCACCTGTGCTAACGGTGCTTCTTGATTTTGGAAATTAGAATTTTGAGTGGAATGATACCAAAAAAGAGTCACGGCAAAACCGAGACCTGATAATCCTGCTGCTAAAAGAAGACGACGCAACTGTGAGTTCACAAATTCTCTTTCGGTTCATTCCGCTAGATGGTAAAGTCTGGGTCCGAAGACTAGGACTTAAATATGGACCAAAAAAACTACATCACGCCTGAAGGTTTTCAAAAACTCAAAGATGAGTACGCCGAGCTTTTACACAAAGAGAGGCCTAAGGTCGTGGAAACTGTTGCCTGGGCGGCCAGTAACGGGGATCGTTCTGAAAATGCAGATTATCAGTACGGTAAAAAGCGCCTCAGAGAAATTGATCGAAGACTTCACTTTCTTTTGTCTCGTCTAGAAAGTGCAGAGGTCGTGGATCCAAAGTCGATCAAATCAGATCGTGTGGTCTTTGGTGCGACTGTCACAATTCGAGATGAATCTAATCAAATGGCTGTTTATAAGATTGTCGGCATCGACGAGCTTGACCCAAGTCGAGGCTTTCTTTCTTGGATCTCTCCGGTGGCAAAAGCCCTCTTGGGAAAAAAAGTAGGGGATGTGGCAACAGTGATCAAGCCAAAAGGTTCAGAAGATTTAGAGATTGAAAAAATCGAGTATTAACTAAGTTGTAAAGGGTCTGAACTCAGCTGAAATTCTTTTGTGCATTTCGTCTGCGACAAAAGCTCTTTCCATGTCCATCGTGGGATAGAACGGATCTAGAAATTTAATTTCACATTCAATTTTTTTAATTGAAAGCGCTGATAGCAAGGACTTGAGAAAAGGTGTATCACCATACCAACAAACTTGATCCCGGTTTTTAATGCTAAAACCTTCGCCATTAATTGTTTTAAAATTGAAAACGTAAGGATAAATGGGGACTTGCGCATAGGCTGCCGCACTCATCAAAGTTCTTTTAAATGGAAGAACTTCAGAGCCGTCGTGTGAAACAGCCTCGGGGAAAAGACAAACGTTGAGACCTTGTTGAAGTGTTTCTATGATGTTGTGAAGTTCGTGTCGACTGGCGGCTCGATTTCTTCTTTCCACGTAAATACAACCACCCATCTCTGTGAGTAGACCTAAAAATGGGGTCTCTCTCATTTCTTGAGAAGTCACGAACAGGACGGGTCGAGTGCTGCCGATTCCAATGATATCTAAAAATCCCATGTGATTTCCAATGAGCAAGCCTGGCGCACCTGGGGGTGGAGCATTTTTAATTTGAATATTTAAGCCGAAACTTTTGCAGCAGAGGCGATCAATCCAATACTGAATATGTGCAAACTTTATTTTTCTTTTTTTAGGATCTTTAACTGTGATGTGAATCAGAAATCCACGTAAAGCAAATGCGACAGCATAAGACAAAAACAAGAGAAGACGTGCAGTGACGTAGGCAAATTTGATCATTTAATAAAGGGACGTAAAATCCAAAGGGGCCCGATCAGCAAAAAGAAAACATCTTGAAAAAAAGAGGGCTTTTTCCCTTCGATTTTGTGACCGATAAATTGACC
>CAZPBD010000023.1:0-35977 GCA_964584655.1 uncultured Pseudobdellovibrionaceae bacterium
CAGCGGAATACTTTGGATTTTTTAATATTGTCGGAAGATCAGCCTCGGTGGTGGGTCCCTTGCTTGTGGCTTTAGTGACCTATTTGACCAAGGATGCCAGGCTTGGGCTCTTGTCCATCGTTTTATTGTTTATTCTAGGGGCTTTTTTTCTTCTGAAGACTCGCTCGAGTGATCAGAGCGAGGCTTACTGATTCCCACCCACTCAGGGAAGAAGAAAGCCAGAGCGACGAAGACCATCGTTGAAAATGCGAATAAAAAAATCAATATCCAAGTTATTTCCATGTGCTTGCCCATTATTTCTTTGAGTGAGTCTGAATTTTAGTTTAGTTCTTAGCCATAAGCTATGACATATAATCCCAAAGATCATTTTTTTAAAAAAGCCAAGCAAGACAATTTCGCAGCTCGTTCTGTCTATAAGCTTGAAGAAATTGATAAAAAATATCGCCTTTTTAAACCTGGGGACTGTGTTTTTGATTTAGGTGCCAGCCCTGGTTCCTGGAGCCAATACGTCAGCCAAAAAATTGGACCCAAAGGGCAAATTTTAGGAGTCGACCTCAAGCCCGTTGAAGTGACGCTCTCAAATGCAAAATTCATCACTGCTGACCTGAACGATTTGAATTTAAGTGACACTTTAAAAGAGCACGGATTCCACCAGCCCTTTGATTCTGTGATCTCGGATATGGCACCCAAAACCACAGGGATCCGCTTTACTGATCAGGCCAGAAGCACCGATTTGTGTGAGCTGGCTTTAAGAGTGGCTGATCAATTTTTGAAAAAAAATGGAATTTTCGTTTGTAAGCTTTTTCACTCGGATGATTTCCAGACTTTAAAAAAATCAATTCTTTCAAAATATGAAAAGTTTGAAGCCGTCAAACCCGAGGCCACCCGGTCCATCAGTAAAGAAATCTTTTTAGTGGGTTTGAAAAAGAAATGAACATTCTTTTTGAATCCGATGATATTTTAGCGATCGAAAAACCGGCAGGTTATTTAAGTGTTCCTTCGACATTGGGTCGGAAAGATCCAAGACCTGTCGCAGGATTGATCGCACAAGAAACCTACGGGAACCTTTTTCCAGTGCACAGATTGGACTTTGAAGTTTCAGGAATTTTGATTTTCGCTAAAAACCCCAAAGCTCAAAAAAAACTTCATCAAATTTGGGATGAAGACTTAGTTGAAAAAAATTATTTGGCTTTGACGCTGGCTCAAAATTTCGACCACTGGCCTGCAAAAATTGAAGGCTCTGTCGCGGGTGAAGTTCCAGTTTCAAGTCAAGGTCAGTGGGTCAGCAAAATCGCACAAGGTAAAAAAAGATCCTTTGTCGCAAATTATGGAAAACCCAGTGTGACAGACTTCGAATTGCAAAAGCAAAATCAAGAGCAGCTTCTCTGGGGCCTCAAGCCCAAAACAGGTCGAAGGCATCAACTGCGTCTCGAGCTTTCCCGCCATGGTTTTCCCATCTTAGGGGACACATTGTACGGGGGATTGATCTTTCCAGAGAATCGAAACGAAATTGCACTTGTGCATCACCGGATTCAATTTCATAAAAAATCAAATCTTCAATTGCCAGATCATATTGAATTGGGATGGAATTGGACTCAATGGATGCAAAAATTCAATCCCTAACAGTTTTTTGTGGCGCAAGATCAGGACTTCATCCCGAATTTGAATCCACGGCCTATGAACTTGGTCAATGGATGGCTCAAAATCAAATTCAATTGGTTTATGGCGGCGGATCTGTTGGTTTGATGGGGGCTGTCGCCCGGGGATGTTTCGAATCCGGTGGTTATGTGATTGGGGTCATTCCCGAAGCTTTAAAAGAAAAAGAACTGGATTTTAAGCAGGCTCAAGAATTGATTGTGGTGAAAACCATGCACGAGCGAAAAGCTGTGATGAATCTTCGAGGTGATGCCTTTCTAGCTCTACCCGGAGGATTTGGGACTTTGGAAGAAATTTTTGAAGTGATCACTTGGCGCCAACTGGGATTTCATCAAAAGACTGTGACATTTTTAAATCAGAACCAATACTACACGCCGCTCATCCAATTTATGGATCACATGAAGCAGGAAAATTTTATTTCACAAACAGATCGTGATCGCATCCGAATCGTAGAAACATTAGGGGATTTTAAAAAACAATGGCAAAGCTAAGATCGAGTGCTTATTTTCTGTTTGCGTTAGTTCTTAGTTTTATTTTGCTGTTCTCGATGTGGCTTCATTACTTTTGGCATCAATATTTTTCAAATCAAATTCCAGGCTCAGCTTACATCTTTTTAGTGGGTTATTTACTCATGCCTGTGGGTCTTGCGATTTCCAGATCCAAGTGGAATAAAAAACTCATTCTCGTTTCTTGGCTGGCTTATATTTGGATGGGATTTTTCTTTATCTTGTCAGCTTTCACCTTTGTTTATATTTTTGCAGATCTTGCGTGGCCTGAAATTGACAATCATCGCACAGGATTTTTCTACGGGGTCTTAGTTTTGACTTTGTATTCTTTATTTTGGGGAACCCGAAGACCCTCTGTGATTTTTGAAAAAATTAAAACGCAAATCAAAGAGTTCCATGGTCTTAGGTTTGTGCAAATCACTGATCTGCATGTGGGTCTTCTTCATCAAAACAAATCGTGGCTGAAAGATGTGGTAGAAAGTTGCAATCAACAGAACCCTGATTTTTTATTTTTAACAGGGGATTTGGTTGAAGGCTCTTTTCAAGACGTGAAGCCAATGTTGGAGTCATTGAAAAGCGCACAGGCCAAAGTGGCTAAGATTTACATCTCGGGGAATCACGAAATGATTCATGGTGGTCTGGCTTGGGAAACTTACCTGAAGGATTTAGGTTGGACGGTGCTTCATAACCAAAACCGAATTTATCATGTGAACAATAAAAAAATTCTGATCGCCGGTGTCCCTGATAAAATGATCAATCGTTTTGATTCAAGTGCTTACTCAAAGCCGGATCTCGCGCTCTCAACAACAGAAGTCGTGGATTACAAATTATTATTAGCTCATGAGCCCAGCAGTGTTTTTGATTTGAAAACTGAAAAGCCAGATCTACTTCTATCAGGACACACTCATGGGGGACAGATTTTCCCCTTTGGATTTTTAGTCAGACTTGTTCAGCCCGTGGTCTCGGGTTGGAAAACCATTCAAAATGTTTCAGTGTTCGCTCACCCAGGAACGGGTCTTTGGGGGCCTCCTATGAGGCTCGGAACTCGAAATTCTATTTATGTTTTTGAGATGATTTGATTGGTCAGCTTTGCAATTGAACACAGCTGATTTTTTTCATTTTCAATTCTGATTTCCCACAGATGAATTTGTTTACCCAAGTGAATGGGCCGAACTGTGCCTGTGACAAAACCACTTCTGGCTGATTTCACATGATTCGCGTTGATCTCGATCCCAACAGGTAGATCGGTTGTGATGTCTACGCAAAGACTTGAAGCCAAGCCCCCTAAGCTTTCAGCTAGCAGGACGAAAGCTCCACCATGAAGCAAACCTGCAGGTTGAATGGTGCGATGATCCACGGGCATTGTGGCTTTTAAAAAGTCTGGGCCGATTTCGGTAAATTTGATACCCATGTGTTCGATGGCCGTTTTTTGACAGAGTAGATTTAATTTTTCAATTGTGGATTCTTTTTTCCATATCATACCCGATATGTTGTTGGCAGAGGTCTATTGGGGTCAAGAAGATTTAAAAATCGAAAAATGATCAAAGTTAAGAGGAGAAGAGTTCACAGTCAGCCAGGGGTTTTCACTGAAAACAAAATGCTTGGTGGCTCGTCCTCGGGCGACCACAGTGATTGGTTTTTTCTGAGCTAACATTTTTAAATCACTTAAAGTCTTTTGAATGGCAGGGTTCCAGCCAAAATCATAAATAAAAAAACAATCCGCTGGGCTCTGGCTAAAATCTAAAGTCGTCAAATTTTGTTCAAATATTTGCACGTTTGGATATTGCCAATTCTTAAGTACTCTTTGAGCCTCTAACACTCGAGGTTTTGCGATCTCATACCCCAAAAATTGAGTTTGAGCGTAGTGTCGTCCGATCACAAATCCCATTCGTCCGTAGGCGCAACCCAGATCTGCAACCACATTATTTTGATTCAGGTTGAGTTCTGCTAGCAAACTTCTGATTTCGCAGTAGGGGGTTTGGAAGGATTGGGCGGACAGTTCGCTCCAGGTCTGATGAACTCGGGCGATATTTGATGTTCTTAAAGTGGGTTCAATTTCATGAATCTGAAAACCCAGCCATTGATCCACAATTTCAGCATGTTTTTGAGCGGCTTGATAAGTATAGGAATCTGTTTTGAACAGTGGGTAGGGGTTCATCGGATCAAATGGAATGGATTCAATGGGATTCACAGGTCGAACTTTAGATTCTTAGCCTAGGCTTTGACAAGCGACAATAAAAGGTTTTTGATTATGAAATATCAGGGAGCAAATTATGGCCGTGCTTGAAATGACATCTCAGAATATCGAAGAAACTATCAACAACAATAAAATCGTGATTATCGATTTTTGGGCCCCCTGGTGCGGTCCTTGTAAACAGTTCGGTCCCGTCTTCGAGCAAAGTGCGACAAAGAATTTAGATGTTATACACGCCAAAGTGAACACAGATAACGAGCAAGAAATTGCAGGATCCTTCGAGATTAAATCCATCCCTACAATCGCCATTTTCAAAGAGCAAACTCTGATCTATCACGAAGCGGGCTCATTACCTGAAGAAGCCTTGGATCAAATTTTGACTCAAGTTAGAGGTCTCGACATGGATAAAATCCGTGAGGAAATCAAAAAGAAGGAATCAGGGCAGGGCTAGTTCTGCCGTTTTATTTGATAGTAAGCTTTCGTCCTCAAAAGATTCTTTCATATACATCGCACGTTTCAAAGACACCTGAGTTGGATTTTGATTTAACCCTATTAGGTTTTTGTTAAACACAGAGGATCCAATTAAAATTTTCACCAATTCTTCTGATTTGAGTTTGCGACCTCGAGACTCTCTGAGGTGACACAACACAGCTGTCACCAGTGCCGTGGCCTGGGAAGTTCCTGTCATCTCAGCCATCTTCTGACCTGGGTATGTGGATAAAATATTCTCACCCGGTGCTGATATGATCACGCTTTCAGGTCCCCAATTGCTCGAGGGAACTCGAGAGCCTTGGGGGTTAATGGCTGCCACGGACACAATGTTTTTAATTTTGTAGCTGGCAGGATAAAACTGAATTAAATCAGAATTTGTTTTTTCATTTCCAGCAGCGGCGACCACCAAAATATCTTTTTTAGCAGCTTCTATAAGGGCCAGACGTTCGGGCTCAAAGGGCTCCATACCGCCTCCCGAATAGTTAATAATATGGGCCCCCATCAGGCTGGCGTATTTGATGGCGCGGACGGAGTTCATCAAATTACCACTGGTGGGGGCCTTGGGATCAAAATATTTTAGAATCATAATCTTAGCACCACGAGCCACTCCACTGAATTGATCAGAGTTCGCGGCAATCAATCCTGACACATGGGTCCCGTGCCCGTGATCATCCATGATATCAGAATTGTTTTTTGCGAAGTTCCATCCATGAACATCATCTACAAAGCCATTTTTGTCGTCATCGATTCCGTTAGTTCGCTTATTGCGACCTTTTGAATCTAAACCCGTTTCACCTTTGTTTATCCAAAGGCTGTCTTTGAAAGCGGGGTGTGCTGTATCAAGTCCAGTATCAATCACGGCGACAACTGTATTTTGGATCAGTTTGTTTGAGTCAGGAATCTGAATTTTTGATTCAAACCAAAGAGCCGAGTGTGCCAATTGTAATCCAAGAAGTGGAATTAAAATCATAACAGCTCTCCTTCTTTTTGTGTGACACTTGCTTGTAAGACTTCGAAAGTTTGTTTGAGTAACTTTTTATCAGGGCACACTTGGGTCAGCTCAGATGATGTGATGCGCTCATTCACTAGTTTGTACTCATAGGTTTGTGTGCAGCTGGATTTAATTTTAAAAACCCGATCGTCTGCTTTGTAGTACTCAATCAATAAATGATTTTTATTCTCTCGTCGATCCGTCAAGTTATCTAAGTCATCATAGTTATAAAGTTTCACTTGGTCTTTGGATCCTTGATTGACCTTGATCAATTGAAATCCTGTGTAGCGGTAATGAGTGGATCCCATTTTTTCTACCAAATCCAGTAGGGGATGCCATTTCAATTGGACGATCAAAGACTTCTTGTGATGAATGGATTGAATCAATCCCCTGGAATTATAATCAAAGGTATAAGTATTTGGGCCCAATTGAATATCCAAAGGTCTTCCTTTAAGGTCAAAGCGGGTTTTCTGTTTGTTTTGATTGATTCGCTCATAAAACCCAAAGCTTGCTTTCACAATGTCTTCAGAATTCAAAGTGCTGACATAGTGAGAAGCTTTTGCATCCAGCTTGTAACGAATGGGGTGCGGATACTCACAATCTGTGATTTGTAATTCTCCTTTGGAAATAAATTGAATTTTCAGATCTAAGACTGAGCACCAACCTTGACCAAAAACTCCACGGAATAAAGAGCGGCTTCGATAAGTCCTTTGCACGTTCCACGCGAAGCCGCTCCTCGATTGATGAATTTCTGAGTCATGAAGGATCAAGCTGCCATTTTTCATATTCACAGCAACTGATGCATTTGAATTTTGAAATGAGATGAAGCTAAGAAGTAGAATTGTCTTAAAGTTTTGCATAGTGAATGACTCACAAAGCACAACTCTTGCCACTTCAAATGAATTGTAATGTAGGTAGAGCGTTATCTACTTTGCAGGTGTATAGAACTCATACATAGATGTTCTAAAAAATCACGGGGGTGTTAGGCGGCTTGCGGTTTGAGTTGCGCGGATGCCACAGTCATTCTGTTACGTCCCGAATTCTTACTCATATAAAGAGCAAGATCAGCACGCTTCAACCAATCACTATGGGATTCATTCGGCAGTAATTGTGATAGACCAACTGATACCGTGAATTGGATTTCTAATTTTCCTTGAATCAACTTTTCTTTGCGAATGCGATTTAGGCACTGTTCTATTTTGAGACTGGCCACTTCGATATCATAATCAGGTAGGATCACCGCAAACTCTTCTCCGCCCAGGCGCGCGACAAAGTCTTGCTCACGGGGAAAACTCTCTTTTAAGAATCTCACGCATTCCTTGATCACGTGATCACCGATATCATGCCCGTAGGAATCATTTACTTTTTTGAAATGATCGATATCACAAATCAATAAACTGATATTTCCGCCGGATAAAGAATAAAGCTGTTGATATTTTTTTATTTGCTCATCAAAACTTTTTCGATTGTAAGCTTGGGTCATGTGATCAGTTTTTAAGTCTTTTTGTGCTTGGCTGAGTTGCTTTTTTAATGTGCCTAATGATTTAGTCATCGTGCCCATACGCTTAGACCGGACTTCATTTTTCTTCGTTTGGTACTCGACGTAAGTGTCGATGAATTTTCTGGATTTCTTCTTCAAAGAATCAATGGCGTTGCTTTCAACGGCTTCTCGAAGATCATCCAACTGAGTTTTGAGAACAGCTTCTTGAGCTTTTTCTTGGGTGAGATCATCACCTAATTGATCAGCAAAATCCCAGATAATATTTTTAAATTCATCCATGGTTTTTTGAATATAAGAATACTCTTCTAATCTGAGAGAAGAATAAAACTGTCGGATTTTAAACATCAATTTGTCAGCTTCTTCGCCAGGGGGAAGTTGAATCAGATTTTTGGAAAATTCATCCAAAGTTTCTCTGGTTTTACGCACAGGGTGTTGATCAAGTTCGATCAGATTTTTACTTAAGGTGTCCAGAATAAAAAGCAGGCTCGCTTTGTCTTCATTCATTTGGGTGAGCTTTGAATCCACGCCCTCGGAATTTGTACCATTGTTGAGACCTAAATCGAACTGATCTGCAATTTTTTTAACCCATGATTTCATAGTCATTAAGATCGGTTTATTTGAGGTCTGAATGAAGGCCTGAAATCGGGTGAAAAGGGGAATAAAAAAAGGTCCTGTCTTTTTTTGAGACAGGACCTTTGGTGGTTTTAAACCTTGTTGAAATTAAGCTTTGTTACAGTTCAAAATCTCACGAACTTTTTCCATGATGTCTTTTGAATCTTTCAGGTGCGGGTAAGTTTCCTTAACTGCTAAGTAAGTTGCTTCAGAAAGAGCTTTTCCATTTTCGATTCCTTTTCCGATTGAAACGATCAAAGCTTTTGCTTCAGCGCTTCCTTCTTGGATCAGGTCAGGTAACACTTCAAACAACATACGAGTTCCAGCTTTTCGAGCTGTTTCTCTGTCAGCATTTGTTGAAGAGGCTTCTTTTCCTACGTTTTCTGCGATCACTTTAACTGCATTTGCGAATTCTTTATCAGCTGCAGCAGTTGATCTGAGGGCTTCACCAGCCATTTGGATTAATTTGATAAATCCATCAGTCATCTTATCAGCGCGTAAGTTTTCGTTCTTTGCACCAAGCTCACGAACGATTTCAAGAGCTCTGTCAGCAGAAATAGTCGCTTTAATACCCATAGCTTTAGCTGCTGCTCCGTTTAAGTGAGCAGGTTTTGCTCCGGGAGCGGCTGCGAAAGCACCTTGAGCTACGATTAGTACCACTGCGAGAATAGTTGTTTTTTTCATTAAGACCTCCATCTTATATTTAGTTTTAAAAGTTCTATTCGTTGTTTTAGTTTCATCATTCATGCCAATATCCTTTGTATTATCTTCCAGGTAGACTGCTTGAAGATTTGACAGGTGCTTTATTTTGCCCGTCGGTTTTATTGTCGCTCACGTAGTTCTCAAAGTTCGTAATCATAGAGTAGTTCGCAAGCTGGATGTTTAAAAGATAGACAGTCAGGTTTTGCAAGGTCTTCTGAAGGCCTTGAAATGCCAGCTTCTGAATCTTCAGCTGCGTCGGATCTTTGATTCCAAGCTTTTCAAAATGTTCAGTGTATTCTTTGAGTGCTGCCATTGCCTCAGATTGAAACTTTTTAAGAGGAATCGACTGATCACCAACAGAAACACGCTGTTGCCCATTGACGGTTTTGATCTTCACTTCTCTGAGGAGTCTGATCACTGTATGAATGTGACCCATTAGTTTTTCCTGAGAAACAGTGGCTGCTTTTGGATCATGTCTCATTTCTGCAAGCATGGAGTTGCCAGATCTGTCTAATTTGACTTTGCCTGGTATCACGGGCAAAGCTTTTCCACCGTTGTGGTTCACAGCGATTTGGTTTTTTTCAAGTCCTGAAAGAATCTTGAGGTAAACGTTCATTTCTTCAATGTTTGACTGTAACAAACTTTGAGAAGCTTCGGTTCTTTTGTTTGGTTTCACTTTCACAGTTGTGACAGTTGTAGGATCAGGCATTCCATAAGAATCTGTTCCCCAGACTTCAACATCGTATTCATCCTGTTGAAGACCCAAATAAAGATCCACAAGTAAACCCTGGTAACGATTGTCGAGTTTTTCAAAAATTTGCTTGATGGCATTCTTAACACTTGCATCCCACCAAGGACCGACTCGGGATTCATTGGCACGGGAAACGATGTTTTCAGTTGTGATACGCTCATCACGAGTCCCTGATTTTTCTTTCAGATCACCAATAATGCTTGAAGGAATCGTCGTGTTGATCAACTCAAAAAAGCTGACAGGTGTTTTGCTGCCGTCGACATAAATCTTTGAGTAATACAATCCATCAAATGGAATGGGATCCTGTGCATAGGGATCACAAAGCTCAGTGCGGAAAGGTCCCTTTTTAGGTTGGTAATCAATATTCCATTCCACTTCTATGTTCTTAGCAGTTGTCACTTTGGGGGCGTGGAACTTGGGTGGTAATAGTGGGTACTTTTCGCTGAAACCAAACTCAGTGACCATTTTGTCCGACCCAGAATCAGGTCCACATAACATTTGATAAATCAAATACTCAACGTGTCTGTTGAACTTGTATCTGCCAGCAGTTCTTGAAACTGATTTGTAGCCTTGGCTGTCTTTGTTACTCTCGTGATAGAGGTAAGGGACTGCGCCACCATTCACAAGAATGGGTGTGGGACTTCCTAAAGCGCTTTGGATGGCTGCTAGGACCACATCAAGAACGGGATCTCTCAGTTTAGGGTATCGCAATTCTGAGCTGATCCTCATCAGAGCTCTTGCGATCTTCTCAACATTGGATGTCTCAAAATCGATCAAGATTTGCTTGATGAATACTTTTGATTCCGCTTTCAAATGCTGATTCACAGTGTACGTATTAAAAGAGCCGTCTTCTCTGAAAAGCATGGCGATCAGTGACTGAGCTAAAGGTTTATTACCAGTCGCAAGGGCAGCTTTGATTTGCAAGTTGTAAGCTTTCAAGGCCTCATTGTACTTGTCGATGGAACGTTCGTTCGTTAAAGTGTTTTGTCTTTGAGTTTGAGCTGCTTGCTGAACTGCCTTTTCTTTTTCTGCAATTTCATTGGGATTTGAATTGAACACATCAATTTCTGATTTTTCTTCCACAAAGACATATGGTAATGGCTTTTTTTCCATATTGAAGAGCTCACCAAAGATATTCACAACAGTTTGAACTCGATTTCTTTGATAGCCGATCATTTTATCTGGGTGATTTAAGTAGAGTGATAACTCCGTGTCACAAGATTCATCTTTTGGTTGTTGTTGACCAGTCATCATGGCTGCCAGGTTCGGTTTGCAAGCATTATGACCAAGTGGTCGGATTCCAAAAAGGGGAGCAGGTCTACCAGTTAGATTTTGTTTATGATTTTTGTCCACATCAGTGACTGCGTGACCTAGGAACTGCTCACGCTTTTTAATTCGCTCAGTTTTAAAAACTTCGTTGATATAGAAGGAATAGAACTTTTGGGCCTGATCAACTTCATTGATCAAGTTTGTAGTCACTTCATTCCAGACTTGGATGCCTGTAAAGAATCGTGCGTGATTTTGCATTCTCCAAGCTTCCATTTGTTTCTGGAAATCTTCGAGGTGAACGAGCATGTTACTCGGGCAATTGGGACTTCTTGCATTTTGTTGAGCATTTGCACACCCACGGTCACGGCTGTCGATGACCCAGCCCTTTTTCTCGTAGTACTCAATTGATAATTTTAATTTTTTCTCAGCTGAATCCACTCCACCAGCACGCCAGATCTGAGCCCATTGCTTGCTCAGCCAAGGAATCATGACAGTGTCTAAGTAAATGAAAGCTGCATTCTGAGCGATGCTGTAGACCGTGGTACCAACTGTTAATGTGTTAAACCAAAAGCCAGTGAAGGGGATAAAGCGAGCTGTAAGTACAAGACCTGTGATTCGGATCGAAGCATTGGGGATATTTTTGGTAGCTTTGAGTAATTCCCCAGCAGTGATCTTGGAATAGAACCCATTCGTCGCTTTTACAGCTCTTTCTTGCATGTATTTATCGTAGCCCAAAAATGATTTGGCACCTTGTACACTGCCAATGGCTGTTTTTGTGATCACTTGCTGCGCAACTGTCGATCCAGCAGTTGATAAAGCCATGGAAATAATCATGGGGAAGTACTGTTCCACTTTGTTTTCGAAGTTGAAGAATTCTTCTTGAGCTAAATCGCAAGGATCTTTACCAGCATTGCCACCTGCCAGTTGCATCATAGCCATCTCGATGGGATTTGGTTTTTTACCCATCAATTTGTCACTGCAAACACTGATCAGATTTCCAACCTCGTGAGTTAAATTACTGGCCAACATACCCGCTGTCATTCCGATGTAGGGAATAGCCGCTTGACGAAATTTTTGCGCAGAGACGCCGCCCATTCCAGGGCCTCCCCATCTGGCAGTTAAAAAATCACCGACGAGGCCGTTTGCTGCCATAAAAGAATAAAAAGCAATGTGAGCGAGTGGATCATCAAGGCTATCTAAGTGCTGTTGAAGAGCCGCAGGATTAGCAGCATAATCAGTCACCATCTTTGAGGCCATAACCGCACCGATGGCGATCGCAAACAGAGCAGATTGAGTCGGGAAGCCATGAAGTTGAGTGTTAATAGGACGGCTGACAGCGCTGTAAAGTCTGTAGCCGAGACCATCGTGATTCACGTGGTAAACTCTGAGCATTTCATCCAGTATTTGCGGAGAATGCTTTTTAACTGCAAGCAATCGATCATTGATTAATTTTTGCCCTGAGTTTTCGGGTAGTCCTAAATATCTTGCATAAAATTTCTTGAGAGCTTGAGGATCAAAAGTCTTGGCCTTGTAAGCCATCCCCACTTGTTGGCGCTTACGAACTGAGAGCTTTTGAAATAAATCATCCACCTGTTGAGCGGAGCTCAACTGCTTGATTAAAATTTGTCGGTCTTGCTCAGTTTGTCCGAAACCAAACTGCTTAAAGATCTGGGGGCTTGTTAAATAGGATTTTACAAAATCAAACCATTCATTCACATGTTTTTCTTGTTCGCGAAGCATATGCTGTAAAACTGTGGCTGGTAGAACTTCTTTAGGGTTGTATTCAAAATCAGCGATGGACTCTTGACCGTCTTTATTAATACGAAAAGTCAGCATTCTTCTTTGCATGTCCTTGGTGACTTCATCGATCATGACAGGTGAGGGTCTAGGGCTACCGTCGTTTTCTTGAGCGAACGCAACTGAATGAATCAGAAAAACGAGCACAGTGGTCAGTGTTCCTAGTTTCCTTAAAGATTGCCCCATATTGATATTCATCTGCAAAACTCCCTGCTGATGATAGATATATCAAGTTCTGTGCCTTGGCCGTGGACTCTAATGCTCAATGTAGCGGTATGGGTGTTTCACTTTGAGAGACAGACATTTTACGCTGACACTTCCAAAGTTTTGCACTAGTCTCAAAATGAGATGAGTCAGCCAATGGTGCTTTTTTTTGATGGTGTGTGTGGTCTTTGTAACGGAGTTGTGGATTTCGTCCTGCGCTTTGATTCATCAGGACAGATTCGATTTTCTCCCCTGCAGTCAGACTATGCGAAAGCAAACCTACCAGTCGAGCTCACTCAGAACTTATCCACACTGGTCGTTCTCAAACAGAATCAAATTTTTACCCAATCAGAAGCGGTTTTTTTAATCGCTCAGCAGATGGGTGGAATCTTTCGACTGATTCTGATTTTTAAAATACTTCCTTTATCTTTGAGTAATCAAATTTATGGCTGGATTTCGCAATCCAGGTATCAAATTTTCGGTAAGAAAGATTCTTGCCGGCTGCCTTCGCCTTCAGAGAAATCCCGATTTTTGCTTTGATACTAAAAGATGACAGCTTCTTTGGAAAAAATTTTCACCAGAGACATCAGTGAATCTGGATTTTCATAAATTTCATTGTTTCGAGCCAGCTCAAATAAATCAATGATTCGATCTGAAGTTGGTTGTCCGGGCTTGAGTGTGACTTGCCCCATGGACCAATCTGGCATCATTCGTTCGTTGGGATGGGCTTCACCTTGTAAAACGAGAGCTCGATGTCGTTGGTCTTTTTGAATTCGTTCAAAGCATTGTCTGACTTTTGTTTGAGGACCCTCTAAAAGCTGAAGAAAGTATCCTTCGCGGTAAATTAAAAAACCTGTGATGTTATCTCTCAGATTATTTTTTCGAGAGATGGCAAAGATTTCCATCAGAGTCGTTTCATCTAAACTTTGTATGGCTTGGCTGGTGTAAACGAGGGCAAATAAGGAACTCATGGATCAATCTTAGGACTGGCTGTGAAATCTGTCTATGAAGATTGCAATTGTTCATGACTTGAGTCGAACAATTTTGTTAGAGTTAATTAAATTCAATTAATGGCAGATTTAAGACGGGGACGGTAGATTTGAAATTCGATATCCAACATGAAGAGATTTTAAATCGCATGGGAATCAAACATCCCAACTCCATTCAAACTAAAGTCATTCCAGAAGTTTTAAAAGGTCATAATTTAGTCGTCACGGCTCAAACTGGCAGTGGGAAAACTCTCGCTTTTTTATTACCAATCCTCACAAAGCTGACACAAAGTTCAGAATCTCGTGCCCTTATTTTAGCCCCCACTCGCGAAGTGGTTGCTCAAATTCATAAAACCTGTCAGTTGTTTTTTATAGATCATCCAAAAACGGTATGTTTGATTGTGGCGGGTCAAGCCAACAAAGAACAGGTCAGTCATTTAAAGAAGAATCCTCGAATTATTATCGCAACTCCGGGTCGATTGAACGATCACCTGAGGATCAATCAGTTGTTGTTAAAGAATGTGGATTGTTTAGTGATCGACGAGGCCGATCGCATGATGGATCCTGATTTTGTCTTACAATTAAAGAACATTCGAAAAACAATGCGGGGTCACTGGCAGACTTTGATGTTCTCAGCCAGTTTTAATGACAAAATCAAATCCATCGCAAACCAATTTATGAGCTCTGAGCCTGTGTACATCGAAGATGAAAAAGTGGGCTTGCCAGTTCAAAGCTTGAAACAAAAAATTTACTTTCTGATGCCGGGTCAAAGAAATGATCAGCTGGCCAAAGATCTTAAAAATATCAACGGTCAAACTTTAGTGTTTGTAAACCTGCAGCCAATCTGTGAGGAAATTGGAGCTCATTTAAAGGCGAACGGATTTTCCAGTGATTTTATTCACGGTGGATTGGCTTTAGGCCACCGAAATCGAGTAATGAAGGACTTCCAATCGGGAAAGATTAAAACGTTGATCACAACCGATTTATTGGCGCGTGGGCTGGACATTGAGGGTCTGCAATGTGTGGTTAATTTTGAATTGCCAGTTCATCAGGAAGATTTTATTCATCGAATCGGCCGCACAGCCCGGGCCGGTCAAAAGGGAATCGCCATCACCTATGTGATTCCAAGCGAGAAAAAAGATTTTGATAAATTAAAAGACAAAGTTGTGGGTGCAGAAATTAAAGATCTTTTAAAAAAATAAAAGAGGAGTGCAAGTTCATGCACTCCTCTGATTCACTCTTAAGAACTAAGATAAAACTACAAACCCGCTCTTTTTAGGATGTCCATTGCAGAATCATGGTCTGCGCTATAAACACTCCAATTGGGTCTGCGACCGTAGGCGGCTTTAATGGCATCGCCTGATCTTTTCAAGGCTGCTTTTTCTTGAGCTGTCATCAACATGGCTCGCGCAGCTAATCTCTCAACAAGTAAGTCACCCTTATTGTTGTTAAAACCATTGGCAGCCACAGACTTTTTATCTTCCCACTCTTTGCTCAAGAATCCGACCAAAGTTTGTAAGATTGCATTTTGGACTTGAGCATTCGTCGCTCGAGCAAGACCAACAACAAGACCTTCAAACTTTGATTTTAGAATAGATCGAGAGGCCTGACCATTCACTGTGAAGTTCACAACTACGTCTTGATCGGGAGCTGACACTCGGTTTAAGGCCATCATGCCTTTGTAAACAACAGCATTGTTGAGCCTTGAAAATGCAGGGAGTGTCTGAGAAACAGCTGGCTTCAAAGTTGTCACTTCAGCATTTGCAACTGCAGAAATCTGAACAGATCCATCTTTCATACCACGGTTAGCAGCATTCGTCAGAATCAAGTCGATGCTATCACCTAAAGTGATTTCTAGGTCACCGTCAGAGGCCTGAGCTTTAACTATGACGTCTGTGATCACTGCTGAAGTCATAACGCTTTGAATGGTTTGCTCAACTGCAGAGTCATAACGATTTTGAATAGATCTTAAGAATCCGTCACGGCTCGAATTGGCGTAACCTGATTTTCGACCATCGAAATTTCCAAGATCTCTTGCGAAATCCAACGTCAAATCAACATAGAGATCCTCACCCACTCTTTGGATGTCAGCTCTTTCACGACGTACCACTTGATTCCATTGAGTTGCAATCACGCGGTCGTATTGACGTTCGAATTCAGATCTAAAGAGTTGGCGGTTTTCTAAAGCGTTTTGGTACTGGTTGGCATCTGAGATATCATTGTAGTATCGAACAAAGTTTTGTCGTGGCTGAAAGTATCCTTTAGCCCAAGCTTCAAAGGCTTTAGCTTCACGGAAGTAAGAATCAAGCAATTCAAACTTGTACTCATTAATTCCATAGAGTTGATACACTTGAAATCGACCATTTAAAATATCATCAGCAAGGACGATGTCTTGATCGCGCACAAAGAATCTTCTATTTAAATCATTTTGAAGCTCTTGGTCTTTTTGTTTCAATCGATCGGCCACTGTCGCTGGGGTTGTGATGTTCAGATCTAAGCCACGGAAATCTTTTTGTGAAAGATTTTGTCTGCGTCTGACATTTAACTCACGGGCTTGACCATTCATGATGGCATCAACGGCTGCACCTACGTCAGCTCTTGCGTATTCGTTAGCTCTTTGAGCAGCAAAGTTTTGACCTGCGCCAAAACCTTCTTGGTTGCCGACTCTCATGCCATTATCAAATCCGTTTCGATATTCATTTAAGTTTCTAACGTCCTGTCCATATCGAGCGGCTTGTCTTTCTTCTTTTCTAAAGCCTAAGAACAAGTTGTAGCGTATGTTTTCAATCTGACCGAGGTTTTGGCTTAAGTTTTTTGCGAAAACATCGGCAGCTCTTCTTGCATTTTCAATAATTTCTCCACGATTGGCTACGATCAGATTTGTACCTGTGCCGCCATTGCCTGGGGGAGGAGTTACGATCACGGGCGGTGGAGTTACAACCACAGGTGGAGGAGTGGAACCATTGGATCTTCTCCAAGGAACACCTGTTAGCTCGAGTTCAATGGCTTTTGTGACTGAATAAAGACCAATTCCAATCACGTCGCCGTCTTGGATCTCACCTTTCAAGTATTCAGTTTTAAAACACTTATCATTCGTTACAGTGGTGCTTTTCGAGATCACACGTGATGATCCAAGTGTTGCTCGATTGGTAACAACAACTGCATCACGAACTGTGAAATTGGGGTGACAAACTTTAATTTCAATTTTGTAAGCATCGCCATCGCGGTTTTCTAAAGTTTTAACTTCGACTCGAATGTTGTTAAAAACAACTTGAGTTGATCCGCCACCATTGTTTGATCCCGAGTTTCCTCTTTGGTCACGAACAGTGGTTTGAAGTAAAAGTCCTTGAGAGTCCATGTCATCAGCACGCTTTGACATTTTATGAACACGAAGTTGTTTGCCTTCAGCAGACATACCTTGGCTATAGGTCTTCGTAGTACAGCTATCAGCTTTTAAGATGTCTTTTTGGATAATTCCATTTTGTCCCAATTGGAATCCTACATAGGCTTGAGGGCCTAAAGCGGTATCACAAAACTTGATTTTAAAATCGCCATTGGATTCTTTGTTAATCTCAGCTCGCGCAGCAGCCATTGCTTGATTTGATAGTGCTAAACTGACGAGCCCTATCAGCATTTTTGTTTTAGACATGTCGGCATCTCCATTTTGATATGTTAAAGTCGTGGCAGGGTGCACACTACAAGTTGAGGACCAGGAAAAAAACTCACGAATTCAAACAAATGAGATTTGAGCTTGAGATTTTTAATCACTTGCCAATTTTGGTCAGGCTAAAAATGCGGGTAATTTAATTTCACATGTTTTAAAAGTCGCTGGATGGCACCTTTTAAATGTTTTTGAAGTCTTGGATTGTCAGATCTTGAATTCAACCAACCAATGGTCAGAAGTTTTCTTGCACTGATCAGATAGGGCAGAATCTGCTCATCGTGCTGATCCCAGTTTTGATAGGTTTTGTAACCCTCGATAAGAGCTCTTTTGTATTCTTCTAAATGATTCGTTTTTTTAACATCATTTAAAATGTTTTCTGTAGAGATAATGGGAATCACTAAATCATAGGCTTTGAAGCCGTATCCACAATCATCGAAGTCGATGGCAGCTATTGCATTTTTAGATAAAATAATATTTCCGAAGTGAAGGTCTGCGTGAATGAGACAAAGTCTTTCAGGAAATCGTTTTTCAAAATTGGCAAGTTTCTTAAATAAAAACTTTCTTGTCTTTTGGATAATTAAAAGCTCTCGAGCTGTGGCAAGTTCTACCTTTTTCACACTTCCCCAGGTGGCCCTTGATCCCAGTAGCCCCACTGTCGTCCAATAGTTCCGGTGAATGCACTTGCTTGAATTTTTTTGCATCAATCCAATGAGTTTCCCAAGCTCAAAAAGGTGATGGGGTTTAAGTGATTTGTCGATAAATCGACCCTCTTGCCACTTCATCACACTGCAGTTCTTTGAGCCCGGTACATCTGGGTGAGTTGCAACCTCAACCAATTGTCCTTTCAAATTTCTAACGGGACTTGGAACATGCAATCCCTTAGATGATAACTTCTTAAGCCACCCGAGCTCTTCTTCGATGGCTTCTTTTGTATGATATCCTTCTCTGTGGATGCGAAGCAGATACTTATTTTTTCTTTTGTCCAAAATGCAGAAAGTGGTGTTTTCACCGTGATGAATGAAACTAATTTTTTTAGCATCAATCGGGTAACTTTTGAGAGCTTGTTGAGCAAGTCCGGTCAATCTTCTGACTTGTGCCAAGTAGCTGGCCTGTAAATAAGGAGCCTTCACTTTCGCTCCATGAAAATCATCGGTGCATAGGACAGAGCTTGGTATTCCTGCATTCGCTTTCTTAAGAAGACTGGCACTTGCGCTTCAGAAACTTTTTTAAAGCCAATAATACCATAAAAATTTTCAAGATGGGGATAGGGCAGACAAAAAGTGTTTTTTAAATCATGTTGAATCAAATACTTTTCAAATTGGATTAACAAAGTTCTACCCACTGAAGATCGTCTGTGGTTGGGATCAATCATCATGGTTCGAAGCATTGGCGTGTTTTCTTCGAAACAATAGCGGACACATCCAATTAGCTGATCTGATTGATAAGCCATGAAAAATAAGTCATCTGGCCTTGCTCTTCCTTTGACGCCGTTTTGTGAATAAAAAGCATCCACTAGATCTTTGACGTCAATTCCTGGTCTCATTCGAACTTCAATCATTTTGTTATTGTCTCTATAAATTGCGCAAATGGCAAATGTTGAACCTTCGAATTGATTAAGATAATGTTTAGTTCTTTGCAGGAGATTTCAAGATGTCCAGTTTACCTCAGGGCTACAGATTCGTCGACCTTCCGAAGGAAGAATTCCAACAGTACTGGAAAAAGTGGGGAGATATCATTTTCAAAGCCAATGACACCAGTCTTGATTTGCAGCGAATCTATTCCGAGCAGGAAAAAGTCGAACTCCGAAAGTTGGGTCAGAACCTAACTCAGCTTGTTGGATTCAATATTTGTATTTTCAAAGGTGATGAGTTCTGTGGTTGGTTCACAGGGGACCAATATTCCAATGATACTTTCTATATGCGTAACAGCGCGATTCTGCCAGATCACCGAAGACAGGGCCTTTACACAGCATTGATGAATGAAGTTTTGAAACGAACAAAAGAGCTTGGCTTTCAAATCCTGCTCTCTCGTCACGTGACAACAAATAATTCAATTATTGTAGCAAAACTGAAAGCTGGTTTTGTGATTTCAGCTTTAGAAGTTTCAGATCGCTTCGGGACTTTGGTTCATCTGACTTATCTCTTTAATGAAACTCGAAAGAAGACGATGAAGTTTAGATCCGGGGATTTGAAACCTGATCAAACACTTAAAGATGCAATGGGATTATAATTTGAGCAAACTTCAATTAAGACAACTCGCTGACCAGGATGAAACGGCCTTTTTAAATTGGGTTCAAGATTGGAAAAGTGAAGATCCAATGTGGGCTACATTTGCTTGGAAGCCAGGGATGACTCATCAAGAACATTTATCAGAGCTTGAAAATCAGAAGGACAAATCAAAGATAGCAAAAGACCGCGTACCCGCCACAATGTTTTACGGGTTTGTGGAAAACATCATCGTCGGGCGGCTCAATATTAGGCACGAACTGAATGAGCATTTGATTCAGCGTGGGGGGCACCTTGGTTATGCAGTCTGTCCGAAATACCGAAAACTGGGTTATGCGACTCAAATGTTTCGCCTCGGGATACAAAAATGTGATGACCTGGGTCTGAAAGACATTTTGATCACCTGTGCAGACCAGAATGTGGCCTCTTGGCGGGTGATTGAAAAGTTTGGTGGGACCTTAGAAAATCGCATCCACGATGAAAAAGAAAATCAATTCGTCAGACGTTACTGGCTGAAGATAGCTCAATGAACATAATCCAAAAGCTGATTTCAGAATTGGACACACAAAGTGATCACCAAGCTGAGAAAATTATTAAAAAATTAGCAAAATACAAATCGCGATCAGTTCCTTTCCTTTTGGAATCGGCAACACTCAGTTCTCAACCAAGGGTACAAAAGTGGTCACTCCTTGCGCTTGGTCAAACAAAAGACCCTCGTGCGCTTTTAATTTTAATTCATTCACTGAAAAGTGAAAGAATGACGATTCGACTCCAGGCCTTAAAAGGGTTGAGACTTTTGGGAAATAGAAAATCCATTCCAGCAATTATGGCATTACTAGAAGACAAAAGTGGGGGAATTCGAGTAAATGCATTGCAGGTTTTAGTCGATCTGAAGGCAAACCGATCAAGCCAGCAAATTGTGAAGCGATTAGCAGATAAGCAGTGGTATGTCAGGCAAGCGGCTTGTCAGGCCTGTGAAAAGCTGAAAATAGTGAAGGCAATTCCTAAGATTAAATTGTTACTTCATGATTCTAAAAAAGCAGTTCAACTAGAAGCTCAACAAGCTTTATCAAAATTAAAAAACCATCGGAGTTCACCATCTGCGCACAATTCATAGTCAAAGTCAGAGCACAGGACTTAGCAAATAAGTTTGCACTTAAGCTTCCACAGAAGCTAGCACTGGCCCAATTTGATATGCGGGTTCAGGGATTTTTAAAAACAGATGAAGCCCCTGTTATTCGGCTGAGTGACAAAGGTGAGCTGGAACTCTCAATGATGAAATTTTCATTGTGCCCCAGTTGGAGCAAAGAATTTCCCACGAAATTTACAACCTACAATGCGCGCATGGAGCGTGAAAACAATGGCAGGCTTGAAAAAATTTATGAAGTTCCCACTTGGAAGGAAAGCTTTATCAAGGGGCAAACCTGCCTTGTTCCTTTAAATGCAGCCATCGAATCCAGCTACTTTGGATTATCAGCAGGGAAAATGATTCAGTTCACACAAAAAGATAATTCTGTTTATTTTGTTGCAGGTCTTTGGGCCTCCTGGCTGAACAAAGAAACAGGCGAGCTGGTTGACACTTTCACTTTGATCACAGATGACCCCTATGAATTTTTCTTTCAGCATGGTCATGATCGTTCGATCTTTGTGATTGATGAATCGGCTTATCAAGATTGGCTCACCAATCGTCAACTCAAGCCGATCGAACGATTTCAGTTACTAAAAAACAACCGGATTAACCTGGATTGGTCTGTGGTCGTAGACCGAGAAATGAAGCCTGGATGGGAAAAACGGGCACCAAAGCCGGACGAGATCGCAAAGATTAAAATTTGGTCTGTTTGATTTCAATTTAGGCCTACTTTCGTCCTCTCGTCTAATCTCTGGACATTTGAGGTGTTTATTAAAGGCCCTATTCACTTTGGCAACGAGTGCTCTTTTGCAATTACCTCAGCTATAGGTTTTTAAATAAACCGTGGAGTGTTTATGAAATTATTCAATTTCTTTTTGGTTTTATGTACGGCTCTTCCTGCTCTTTCATCACAAACGACCTCATTTTTGAAAAATGTGAAAATCACCGGCCCTAGAATTGATGGCATCGAGGGTCAGATTAACGACCGCCTTGCTGAGGCAACGGCTGTGCGAATTTTTAGCCAGTTTAATTGCGGAATGCAAAGAGTTCCGATGAACCGAGAAGCCAACCCAGTTCTCTTTCAGATGACCTGTCCATCTGAGGTCGCCGGAATTGTTTCAAATCATGTTGATTACTACTACCCAAATCTCTTGAATGGTTACAAACACGAGTTAGCTTTGACAAATCAATCAGGTACTAAGAAGTATTTTATTTTTAAAATTCTGACTCCCAGTGCAGATGTCACGAAGCTCGTTTGGTCGGCAGAACCTTCCAGAGAAATCAATGTTCAAGACATTCTTCATTATGTTCAAAGCCGAGATGCTTCAACTCAAGAATAGCTTGGAAGTCGCAAAGTAAAACAAGTTCGATCAAACTCACGGTTCAAGAAAAGGTCTCCACCGTGAGATTTTGCAAGTCCTAGTGAAATGCTCAGACCCAGGCCAGTTCCCTTTCCAATCTTTTTAGTCGTATAAAATGGCTCCATAATCTTGCTTTCAGTTTCAGGACTAATCCCATTGCCTGAATCAACGATTGTGAATTCGATCATATTTAAGTTGTGGTCCTTGAACAAAAGAAGCTCAATTTGTTTTGCATGATTTGATTCTAAGCAGGCATCAATGGCATTGTTCATGAGGTTCACAAAGATCTGCATAATTTCATACCTCCGGCACTCGCACAAAAGCTCACCTGTAGGAGGCTCATAAATCAATTCAATATCCAGAGATTTTAATTTTTCCTGAAAAAGATCCAAAGACTCGGCGAGTATACTTGTCAAATTTTGTGGAGTTTTAGGTTCTTTATTTTCTGATCTTGAAAAATTCAAAAGGCCGCTGACAATGACGGAAATTCTGTTAGCAGCAGCAATGGATCTTAAGATGTAGGGATCCATTCTGCCGGGTTGAACAAGACTAGGATCATTCGAGTGAATATGCTTTTCGATCATGTTCACATTTGAGATCAGAATCATCAGAGGATTGTTAATTTCATGGGCGACACCGGCAGACATTTCGCCGAGTGCTGACATCTTGGTTCTTTGCACCAGACTTTTTGTCAATTGAACCACTTGTTCACGATACTGAAAATGACTTCTAACAGCCACACCCAAAACAAAGAGTGTGACGAAATTGACCGAGTGAAAATGAATCAACTCAAGTTTTGTAAGTGGGCTAACAAGTCCCAGCGCTACTGGTGCGACAAAGCTGATAATAAAAAAGACGACGGTATCAAACCATGAAAGTGTGGTGACAGCTAATATTGATAGTAGAATAAAGTAGGACCATCGATGAAAAATGGACCAGTCATTCAGAATAAGTATTTTCAGATAAACTGCGAAATAAAGAACAATCAATGAATTAAGAAACCAACGGGTCCACTGAAAGGAGATGGATTTAACGAAAGAAACGGTAAGTCCGATGGTTGAAACAACGACAATTAAATATCGACCCAAAAGCCAATCTTGGTGGCTTGTTGAAATTTCTTTCATTAGAAAATAAAATAGAAAACTCGAAATTCCACCAGCAAAAAGCAGAAGTTGGGCTTTAAGTCTATTTTGTCGATCGATGAGATCTTGAAACGTATGAATCATTGAAATTTATTATTCCGTAGTTCTTTGCCAATTAACAAGGCTTATCCGAACGAAACATAATAATTCAACAGGCAATTCTTATCTTGCACAAAGATCAATTCGGCTTTCGAGCTGCTTCAAATGCAAATTTTTTCCAGGCAGGCCAAGCCGGGTTGACTGGAGCGAATTTTACAGTGCCCGGTTGAGGAGTCCTCGAATCATCAAACTCATCAGAAGAGATGGAGGAATGGTCCGCTTTCCGGCCCTCAATAAAAGAGACGAGCATTCCAATGATTGCTGAGGCAACCGCGGTCACAATTAATGTAATGAAGGGGACAACAATGCGCTCAAGTCCGATTCCACGGGAAGAAACGGGAATGAATCCAAAAAGAAATCCAAAGGCGATGATCAGTCCGAATGACCAAATCGAACAAACAGTCGCCAGCGCTCGAGAGCTGCCTGCGTTTCTACGGTAGAAATAAAAAACAACAGAGGCTAAAAATCCGACGGCTGACATTGTAAGAAGGGCTTGATCTTGCGCCTGCATTTAGACGGCCTCTGATCTTTCACTGATATTGTTTAAACAAAGTGCTTCTAAAAATTGAACAGTGAGGCTTGCGGTACTTTTGAATTCTAACAGTTCATTTTCCCACAATTCAGAATTATCTCTTAAAACAAAGGGATCTTTTTTCATCGGAAATACAATCATCAAAGAATTATTTTTGAAACTCATGGCACAGGGCAAATCGGGATGCTGATCTTTAAAGGCAACAAGTCTTTCTTGAGTCTCAGGTGAGAGGGTCTTGAACCCGATTACAGAATCGGTGGCCTTGACGTGAAAGTACCTTTCAAAGTCAGGGTTGTCCATGCGGAGGTATTTTGAGTCGTTCATGCTTCGCCACTCGTGAGCCATCCAGCCGAGGGATTCCAGACGATCGGACTCGACGAGGACCTGTTCTTGATCATGAGTGGGGAAATCGAGAATCATGAAAAGTCCTTGAAAGTGAATCTTTTGATTCGTTTGTTTTCTTTTTTTGAAATCAACGTAGATTTCATTTTTCCCAACATTTGCGTAAGATAAACAAAATCCAATTTCATTTTGGAAAACACCTGTTAAGCACCTTGATGCATGAACAAAATCAATTCGATCTGCAATCAATTTTGAATTTTTGAGGGGCTCTGCGATCGGGGCAGATTCGAATCGAACCCGCAGCCAGGGCGCAAGTTCTTGGGCGACTGCAGAAAGGATACGACGTTCAACTGCAGCAGATTGGGCATCTATTCTAGATCTTTGCTGAATCCATTGTGAGATGCCCTTAATTTTTAAGCCAAAGTTCAAGAATAGAAATGAAGCCACAACAAAGGTAACGATTGCGACTTGAAATCCGATTGCCAGAGAAAGGATCACAAAGGCGATCAAACCAAGTAGAAGTATTCCAACCATGGGGGCAGCATGAGCTTTTTGATTGCTCCGAACTTTTTGAAGAGCTAAAAAGTAGGACTGCCATTTTAAATTTTCAGTCGACATTCACGGTCCCTTTCCGTTGAAAGGAATAGATCTTGGCCACAATGTTAAAAGGAAAAAATTCAACACCATTATTATAATGCAAAATTGAAGCGTTATAAGCTCTTCTTGCCGCGGATAAATTCTCCTCAACGTCTTGGATCGATTTTTGTAATTCTAAAAATTGCTGACTTGAGTTTATTTCTGGATAGGCTTCGATCATGACCAACACTTTTTTGACAAGCTTCGAGAGCTCATCAGAATCTTTCAGTTGTTGTGCTTCTTCAGTCTGCGCAACAATCATTTTCTCTCGTGCATCAGTGATCTTTGTGATCAGCTCTTTTTCGTGATCAGTGGACTTTTTGACCACTGTGACTAGCTCAGGAATGAGGTCAGCTTTTTGTTTCAAAAATGTTTGAATGCCACTCCAGCTTTGCTCAACTGAATTTTTGCGAAAAATAAGCGAATTGTAAATCCATACAAAAAGTAGGGCGAGTGGTAATGAAATGGCTGCAAAAACTAAGATGAACATCTTAATTTGTTTCGGCTATTTCACGCTTTTACTTAAAACCCTCAAGACTAAGGTTGAGGGTTGGGGCGAGCTCATCTGCCTATAAAAAGTTGCCACCTTCCAAGTAAGTTTCAAGTTTATCAAAGGATCCGGTCCAGCCCATCGTCATACCACCTTTTTCTTTTACAAAAGCGGCAAGTTCAGCTGCTGAAACGTCACCTGTGGGCTCCCAGGTAATTGTGATTCGGGTTTGATTGGGACCTTCTTCTGCAAAGTTCACAACTGTCATCATGGTTTCTGGCCAAGTCGGAGCCATGGGATGTCTGCAGACCTTTTCATTTTCATCACAAAATTGTTGAGTGTAAACCAGGCGATGGGGACTTTCGATTTCTAAATATTTTGTTTTTCCATAAAGATGAAACCCACCTTCACCACTCATCATATAAAAGGCACTTCCCCCAACTTTGATATCAGCTTTAAAAAACTTCATCGTTGTTCCCGTGGGGCTTAACCACTGAGCCACGTGTTTGGGGTCGGTCCAGGCGTTAAAAACTGTTTGAATTGGGGCATCAAAGGTTCGGTTGATCACAAATCTCTCTTGGCCATCTGCTTGCTTTGATAAATATTCTGCAAGTCTGTCCCAAGTGGCGTTGCCTCCAGCTTTTTTGATATGTTTTTTAATTTGCTCAGCCGCTTCTGCAGAGGCCAATGTCATGGTCATATCCATTTTTGTTTGACCTTTTATTTCGGTAAAAAGCACAGTGACTCGAAATAGAGGGGGAGTATTGGCCGTGGCCCCGTGATCATAAACAAGTTTCGAATATTTTTCGACCTCGAAGTATTTTGTAATGTTGGGGTAATCAGTGCCGTCAGGGCCGTGCATGGTGTAGTTCCATGTGCCACCGACCTTCAAATCTTTGCTATGAGTGGTGATTGTAAAACCTCGGGGGCCCCACCAGGCCGCTGCTTGCTTGGGATCTGTCCAGGCCTCCCAAACCAATTTTAATGGTGCATCATACATTCGAATGATATTGAGCTCATTTTTTTTTGACATTTTTTTTGCCTTTTTTAGGTGTCATTGTTTTTAAATAATCATCAAGTCGATCAAAGCTTTCTTCCCAAAAGATGCGATAAAGCTGCATCCAGTCCGAGGCTTCCTTCAGAGGGGCACCATTTAATTTGCAAGATCGCCACTGGGCTTCCCTGGTTTTCGTAATCAGTCCTGCAGACTCTAAAACTTTCAAATGTTTTGTGATGGCGGGAAGGCTCATGGATTTCATAAATGGTTTTGCAAGTTCAGAGACATTGGCCTCACCTTTTGAGAGGTGAGCCAGTAGCCTTCTTCTGGTGGGGTCAGCAAGGGCTGCGAATGTAAGGCTCAGGTGATCTTGCATAATATACCAATCGGTTAATTAACCAGTTAGTTAAATAGTAAGCGAAATTTGGCAAAAGTCAAGTGCCTTGAATTATTTTGAGATTACAGCTCGTGAGCGCAGGATCCATCTGCCATGATGTGGGCGCAGTTGGAATCATCCCAGATCTTAGAGTTTGATAATTCTTCATCCCAGTCGAATTGACTTGGGGGTGTATTCACGTTGGGGGCAGCCAAGTCTTCATCGCTAAAAAGAGATTCCTCGGCTTGCCTTGTTTCGAGATCTGAAAAGTGAGAGGGAGTCGTGCACGCAAGCAAAGCGCTGGACAGTAATGCTAAAGACAAAAAATTGAGAATATTCACGTGTGCATCCTTAGGGTTTAATCAAAAAGCTCTTCTAAGAAAGATTTTTTACGTTTGTAACCTTTGTAGTAAGGTTGCTGGTGATGGGGCTGTTGGTATTGCTGAGGTTGATGTTGCGGTGGCTGATACTGAGGGGCTTGAGCAACAGGCGCCGCCGGTTCCACATCAGCAGCTGACTTTTCAATGATTTTGTCCAGTTCACCACGATCTAACCAGACACCTCGGCATTTTGGGCAGAAATCGATTTCAACCCCTTGTCTTTCAGTCATTGATAAAACCGTGTCTTTGCAGGCGGGACAAAACATAAAAAACCTCCGTGAAAAGTTTTAAAACTTTGCCATAGATGGAATCAATTTTAAAGTAACTTAATCTAAAATTAATCTTAAATTTGACTCGTATTGAGGTTTGTCCTGCAACTGAGCCAGTTCAATCGCTTTTTGAGCACTTTTTCGTGCCATCTTTCTTTGATTGGCTGCAAATTCAGCCAGAGCAAGATTATGCCAGGCAATCGCTGAGCGAGGGTGAAAAGTGACTGCATTTTTTAAAATTTTGGCTGACTGTGAAAAATTCTTTTTAACGTAAGTCATGTTGCCAAGTCCGATCAGAGCCCCAAGACTTTCGGGCCAGCGAGCTTGAATGGCTGAATAGCTCAGATAGGCCTCATCAAATTTTGAAATTTTCTCGAAAGCAGCCGCTGCTTGAAGGTGCGCAATTTCTGAACCGCTGAAGGATAATTTTCCAGGCGGAAGAACAACCAGCCCCCAATAATCACCCAGTTTCCAGGATCTCTCAAATTCCCTCAGATCAATTTTTTCATTTGGCGTGGGACCTGAGTGCATGACTAGAATTTTTTCATTCAAATCGTAACCGTGCACAACAGCGTAGTGATATTGCGGGATCCACTCGATTCCTAAATTTTCAAAAATAATGACAGGATGACCTGCTTGAATTTCTTGAAGTAAGTTTTGTAGTCCATCGATTTGTATTGCCATCATCGAATTTCTTCTTGCAGCACTGATCATATCAGTTTGAAAACTGCCGATCACTTTTGGCGTGTAGACTTGTGGGACAAGTTGGTCCACTGAAGTCTTCAATCCATTCCAATGCATGACCATACCTAATGTGGCAGGGCCGCAGTGACCGACACTTTGATTGATAAAGGGGACATTGGGTATTTGTGCCTGCAAAGTCAAGTCACGAGGGACTTGGCTTAACAGCTGATCTGTTTGTCGAGTGTTCGAAGCGCAACCCACAAAAATCAGTAATAGAATTGCAAAAAAGAGTTGGTGCAAATTAGATTCGCTTAACAATAAAGATAATCAAAACAACGACAAGTATTGTAACAAGAATACTTCCGCCGGCACGGGCTTGATCCATTTGGTTGGAGAGGTCTTGAAGTTCCCGAGAAGAAAGACTGGCAAGTCTTGTTCTGACTTCATCAACCGAGAGTCCTTGCTTTGTGAGCTCCGCACGAACTTCATCCTGCTGTATGAATTGGTCTAGCTTTGCTTCCGTTTCTGAGTGGGTCATTTGCTCGACGACAACATTTGTCGAAATCATGCCTTCGGCTAAAGCCAATGAGGGTGCATTGGTCATGATCACAGACATCGTGATGGCGATCAGAGTTCTTAATTTTTTCATGGGTCTTCTCCAGTTTGAATTGTTTAATGTTCCACCAGAGAGTGTGGGTGCAATGATTGTGCACGGCAAGCTATGCTTTTTCAACAATGAGGCATTTTCTGCTATTCAAAATTCAATGAGTTCGTTAATTTTTTAAAAGATGAAGAATAAAAATATCAAAATTGCTGACTCAGTCAGAGCAAAAATCTGTGCCCATTGCAATGAAACCATCGAAGTGGCCTTTCGTGTTCGTGTGGCCCCAAGTGCAGACTGGATATTTGTCTGCACGGACTGCTGTAGAAAGGCAGGATCATTGCCTGGGTATCAATACGGTGGAACTTGGAAGGGCAGAAGAAAATAAAATGATGTTTGGTTCAACTCTTGCTGTAGTCTGTGTTGAATAACTAATAACAGGAGAACCAGAATGAAATTTTTTATCGCCACGATCGCATTATTTAGCTTTTTAAGCTTGAGCCAAGCCGAAGAAACCATGGGAGAGAAGGCAAAAGCGACAGGCAACTCAGCTCAGCGAGGAATGAAAAAAGGAATGAACCGAACTGCTGAAGCCTTTTGTGGAAAATTAACCGGTGACAGTAAGGCAGAATGCCTCGCTAAGCGTGCAAAAAACCGCGTCGGTGAAGGAACAGACATCATTCAAGACAAAGCCGGTGAGATCAAAAACAATGTGGATAGCGACGAGAAGTAATCAGTCGACCAAACGACTTTGTAATTGCTGAAGGCTCACATAATCCAGAGCCTTCAGTTCTGTTGACTCTAAAACAACAGGAGGAGCGCAGCCTTGCAAGAGCGCTTCTTTCCACCGCAACACGCACAAACACCACTTATCACCGGGTTTAAGACCTGGAAATTGAAATTCAAGTCTTGGTGTCATCAGGTCGTTACCTTTTGAGAAAGTAAAATCGAGAAATTCTTGAGTGATAATCGCACAGACCACATGGCGACCGTGATCATGATCATCAGTTTGGCAAAACCCATTTCGATAGTAACCAGTGATCGGATCTGAGCAGCAGAGCTCGAGCGGTTGATTGAGAACATTTAGTTTTTGGCTCATGACTTTACTTTTAAGCTGAACGCAATTTCCTGTCACCTGTTAATGTAAACCCAGCTCTTGCTCTGCACTTGAAATCTTAACAGTTTTAGCTGCACTACTTGCGATAAATTTCAAAAGCATCGCATTCAATTCGTCTGCATGAGTCCAAATGAGACCATGAGGTGCACTGATGAGCTGTTGGTACTCACAGTTTTCTAAATACTGACTCATCCTTGATCCTGAGGCTTTCACTGGCACAGTCTTATCCATATCTCCATGAATGACTAAAGTTGGAATTTTGATCCTTTTTAGATCTGTCCGCAGATCCACTAGCCAAGTGTCCACAGATTTTAAAGATGCTACAGGTGAGGCCATAATTCCATGAATCCAACTGGCGTGAATGGCTTCCTCGCTCACTTTTTCAAAGTAGCCAGCATTATAAAAATCTTTAAAAAATTGAGTCAAAAACTGGGGACGATCTGCAATTAATTTTTTTCGTATGTTTTCGAAAACAGAAGCTTCAACACCCTCAGGATTGTCTTCAGACTTTAAAAGATAGGGAGTGACACTCGAGATGAACACCGCTTTTTGTGTTCGATCTGCTCCAAAGGAACTTAAATATTTTGCCACTTCTACTCCACCCATGGAAAATCCGACAAGAATGGCATTGTGAAGGTTCAGCTCAGTCATTAAAATATTCAGATCTGATGCTAGTGTTTGAGAATCAAAACCAATCGCACATTGGGTGGACTGACCAAATCCTCTTCGGTCGTAGGTAATCACTCGAAATCCAGCATCAAGTAAAATAGGCAATTGCTTTTCCCAGGATCGGCTATTCAGTGGCCAACCATGGATCAGAACAACGGGCTCGCCCTGTCCATGATCCTCAAAGTAAAGGTTGATGGGTGTCGAGTTCTCAGATCCAACTTTAAGATAAGCCATGATAATTTGTTTCTCCTTAAGCAGAAAAGAATTCTTCTTTTACAATTTTATCTTGTTTGACAGTGTAGAGTCCGACCTCTTGAAGGTCTTGGGTCTTTCCGTCCATTTTGTTTGTTACGTTGGTTTTAAAATTCACAGAAAAGCGATCTCCATGAATGAAAGGCCCTTCCACAGAGCTTGAATTTATTTTTTGGCTTTCAAACCAGCGAATGTTTTTTTGTCGGATGGCATCGATGCCATGCATCTCTGCAGACAAGCTTTCAAAGGGCTTGGATTCAACGCTGACAATATCCTGTGAATACAAAGTATCAATGGCCTCTAGGTTTTTTGATTGCTTGCAAAGCTCAACCAGTTTTTGGCCTGTTTCAAGTGTGGGCATAGAATTCTCCTTAAGTGATTCGACTCAAAGAGAAAGTCATTGCAAGATTGTTTCCGGCCTCAAAGTGGGTAGGTCGCTTGATAGATTTTTCGTGAGGAGTTTTAACTCACTCGGTTGCAGAATGATTCATCTCATTCTCATGAACTATCTCTTCCGATTTAGAAACCCACGGTTCATCTCGTCAATAATTGGAGAGTAAACATATTTCTTCCAACCATCAGACTGGGTGACTTCCCGCACTGTCCATTTGCCATTTTCCCAATCAAATGTCCAAAATTCGCGGAACTTTTCAAATTTATCACTGACAATTTGATTGTTAGATAAAATTTGATCTTTGGCTTCTGCATCGATGCAAACAGTGAATTCGTCATGGTCGTTGTCTTTCATATTCTTTACATTCACAAACCGAATATAATTAACTGACAAGCCAACCATGACATTTCGCTCATTTCTCAGTTTTTGCTGCTGAATCTGAGCTTCCCATTCTGGATATAAATTGGGGTGTAAATGATTTTTGATGGTCTCCAGATCTTGTTTTCCCCAGGCAACTTGAAGGTCGCTAAATATTCTGTGGGAAATATTAATGAGGTTGTCTTCGTTCCATTGGGGCTCTCTTTGAACCATTATGGCCAAGGCTTCTTTGATTCTTTTGTTCTTACTGTTAATTTTGTAACTGACATAAGCTGCATAGATCAAAATAAAAGGTGCTAGAATCACACAAAGAAAACCACATCGTCCACCTCCTCCGCCACCGCCTGCTCGTGCCAAGGCCTCAAGTGAGAAAAGTGTGAATGGCAAAACCAGCAAGAGAACTTGTGGTTTTCTAAACGCCAAGCACGTGAAGATTATTGCTAAGAGCACAGAAATAATTGTGAACAGCTGAAAGGTAAAACAGGGCAGGGTGGTTGTGCACATCTTTAAACTCCTAATTCATTATCTTTGGTTACTGCAGAGATCCAATCGCTGTTTCATCCGTCAATGCCAAGGAAGATACCGTCATACTTTTAAAATAGCTCTTTCCCGATCGATAGTAAAAAATTGAGACTTGATCGTCACTGGTTTGCTGAATCCCGATGGATTGGTCCATTTGGCTGACAATAGAAATCATTTTGCCTGAAGTGAGGTCATAATATTGAACTGATTTCATGTCTTGATGATTTAACAAACCATCATTATTAAAATCTTTTTCAATCACTTCAAAGAGCAAACCTTTAGCCACTTGAGTTGATTCGCGTTGAGTTTGGTTGTAAATTTTTGTCTCATTGAGGACTAACATCGTATTGGAGCCCCAAATCCATTTGCTGTCTTTGCTTGTGGAATTAAAGAGAAGATAATTTCTGGTTTGATTGCTTGAGGACTTTGAATAATAGGAAGTTCCGTAGGTTTGATCTGAAGTCAAACTGATCAAAATAAAGTCTGTGCCCTTCAGTTGTTGAAAATAACTTAATTTTAAACTCTCTTGTTTTTTTGTGCTTTCATCCACATTGACAAGGTCGTGAACTTGGCGAGTTCCAAAGACATCTTGCAACAGTTTGTAACCTATAACAGTAGAAACCAATAGAACGCCAATACAAGTGATCAGTAGAATAGAACCGTTAATTCTCCAAATCACTTTGTCGTATTTATCAAAATTCAAAGAAGGTCTCCTGGTTGTAAATTTGTAGTCCTTTTGATTTGAGCTTATTTTGAGGGAAATGGGAACAGGATTTTTTGCTTGAATCCCTTTTTCAATTTATATATACACTGTATATTAAATGGGGAATGAGATGATGACAGGACATGTGTTTATCGCAAAAAGTCTGGATGGTTACATAGCAAAGTTGGACGGCGGGCTTGATTGGCTCATGAATCGAGAAACCTCGGGTGAAGATCATGGCTATAACGACTTTATCAAAGATATGGATGGAATTGTGATGGGGCGAAAGACTTTTGAAAAGGTCTTAACCTTTGAGCCCTGGCCGTACACTGTGCCGGTGGTTGTGATGTCAAAGACGTTTTCCCCTGAGCAGGTTCCAGAGGCACTCAAAGACAGAGTTCGTATAGTGAACAGTAGGCCTGTCGATTTGTTAAAACATTTGGAAACCTTAGGCTGGAAAAAGGTTTATGTTGATGGTGGATTGATCATTCAATCATTCTTACGTGAAAAACTGATTTCTGATTTGGTGATCACGACCGTTCCAGTTCTCCTCGGAGAGGGGCGCAATTTGTTTGGCTCACTCAACCAAGAGGTTTCATTGACCCACATTAAGACAAAGGCTTTTCCATCTGGCCTTGTGCAGTCCGTCTACAGGGTGAATCAATGATAAGACGAGGTCGCCCCAAAGTTGATTTGCAAATCAACCGGGAAGTCATAGTTTCGATCGCTTTTGAGATACTTGAAGAATTCGGACCTCAAAGTCTTTCGATGCGAAGCCTTGCCACTCGGCTCAATGTGACTCCGATGGCTCTTTATAATTATTTTCCAGAGCGATCTGCATTGATTCGTGAAATGTCTGACACTGTTTATGCCCGGGTTGTGAAGGGCCATGAAAGAGACAAAGGGAATGCTCGCAGTCAAATTCGAAATCTTCTGAAGTCCTACTTTCAAGCCTGTCTCAAGTATCCCCATTTAACAGTGCTGATTTTTGAAACTCCTGGGGAGTTCTCAGAAGAGGTTCAGAAAATTAATTTACTTCTCAAAGAACTTTTAGATGATTCAAAACTCTCGGCTGCAAGAAAGAAGATGTGGTTTAATATTCTAGTGGATTTTACTCACGGAAGCTCTCTTGCAATGGCCACCTCGCAACATTCAACGAAAAAAAGTTCTGAACAATATAAAATCAGATATCAGATGGAATTAGAAGAGCTTCTTGGATGTCTCCCGAAGTGAGTGAGTGAACGAGCGGCTTCAGCAGACATGGCTGTTTGTGCTTCTTGCTTAACCACTATTCTTCTTGCAAAATAGTCTGCATCTCTTCCAAATTTTTCAAGCATCGAAGATCTAATTCAACTGTGCGTTCAAAAAAATCAATGAGTGCACGATTGAAGGCAACAGGATCTTCTAAGTTACTTAAATGACCCACTCCAGGGATGACGACTAACTTGGACCCCTTAATTTTTTCATTCAGAGTCACTGCCGCTTCCATCGGGATGACTGAATCGAATTCGCCTTGAATGATTAATGTCTGCACTTTGATTTTTGAAAGACCCGCTGTCGTATTTGTCCGGCTTGTTAATGCTAAAAGTCCTGCAGCCACACCTTCTTTTTTATTTTCTTTAGCAATTGATGAAACCTGTTCGTACACCATTGGTTTTTCAGCCATTGTTTCTTTTGATAGTGCATTTTTGATGAAGCTATCAGTGAATTCATTGACACCTTCTTTGTCGATCTTAACTAAGCCTTTATAACGTCCTAGTTTTGCCTCATCAGAATCCGGTTCACTTTTTGTATCGGCAAGAATGAGTGCATTGAATCTTTCAGGATTTCTCTCGATCGCACGAAGTGCTACGAACCCACCCATGGAAAGACCTACGATGATGGCTTGATTTATTTTCTGAAAATTCATGAGGTTGATCACATCGTCGACGATATTTTCTAAAGTGTAAGGGAATTTCAATTCACTTTTGCCAAAGCCTCGAATGTCCAAAGCTAAAACACGGAAATCTTTTTTTAGAACTTCGATTTGATCAGCCCACATATTTTTATTCAGCGGGTAGGCGTGGATCAAGATCACAGTTGTTTCTGATTTTGTTTTGGTGTCTGAGTAGCTCAAGCCATTAAAAAATAAATGTGTTGTTGTCATGATGGATGTTTCTGCAAATATGAGTCCCAGGCTCAACTCGTATGCTTTTGATTCCTCGACGCAACTTGCATCAATCATGAGGTATTTCAGGTCCTCTTGAAGAGCGTTTTCCGCAGTGTTGCTACCAATCGAGCTTAATTGCAGAGATCCGCTTACTATCGAAATGTCGGGCATCAAGATGGTCTAAGTTCGTTTTCATACAGGCCTCTCAATTGCGATGCTTCTGAAAAAAGGAGTCATCATGAAAACATTTAGAACTTTGGAATTGTCCGTTGAATTTTACGAGCTATCCGAAAAGGCGGAGATCAAAGGTAATTTGAGAGATCAACTTCTCAGAGCTGCTTCCTCAATTTCGCTGAATCTTTCAGAGGGCAATGCGAAGCGTACGGTTGCAGAGAAAAAAAGATTTTATCAGATGTCCTATGCCTCGGTTCAAGAGTGTAAAACGATTTTGAGACTTGCGAAAATTGTGGATCGGGATATCAATGATACCGCCGACAAATTGGGCGCATGGATTTTTAATTTGTTGAAGTCTGAAATTGAAACTCGAAAGTTTACGTGAATTCTGGAATTCATGTACCGGAATTCAGGTATACCGGTTAACTGGTATACAGGGATTCAGGTGTTGGTAATTGGCGTCACTGACACGCTTTGAGCGATGTCAATAGGTTAGAGCTCTAGATCACAGGAAATAGCAAAGCTAAGATGGGTTCAAATCTAGCCAGCACTATGCGGTCCAGTAGCACCGTTTTTATCAACATAAGTTATTTTGTTATCATCAATTGGTGACACCAGATAATTAATATTCAGATTATATACCGTCGAAGTTTCGATACCAGCACTGCGTGAAAGACTTGATGATATAGAGCCACTGGTTGAGCACTTCACTGAGGTGTTCAATAAAAAGTACGGTAAAAGTAAATACTTTCAGCGCAGGACTTTGGAAATTCTAAGAAAGTACGCTTGGCCTGGAAACGTCCGTGAGTTGGACAATGTCATCGAGAAACACCTAGTTGAGTGTGATGATGTTGTTACGCCTGATGATATCGATCTGTCCTTGTATCAGTCCCGAGATATTGTTCCATCTGAGACGTAGCTTTCAGAATTTGAAGAGCTTCAGCAGAAAGACAAAATCGAATTCATTCAAAAAACCATCCAGCAAGTTGGAACAAAAGCTGAAGCCGCTCGCCGTTTAGGAATCAAGC
>CAZPBD010000024.1:0-1624 GCA_964584655.1 uncultured Pseudobdellovibrionaceae bacterium
GAAAATCATCGCTTCTATTTTTGATTTCGAATTTTCAAAAAAAATAACAACCCGCATTGAAGTGGTATCAAAATATTTCTTATAGCGTGGCCCTCCTTTTGCTGATGTGTGCTTTGCCACATTAAAATTTGAGGGGGAAATTCATGTTTTCAATTTCGCAAAAAGCCAAGCGCTGGCTTTATATGCTCACGGCTTATCTTTGCTTTGTGAGTCTTTCGTGTAGCAACTCGAACGGCTCTAGTTTTCAAGGCGGAGATGGCATTGCCACAGGTCAGTCAGTTTCAAGAATCTCAACTGATCTTGAAAACTTAAACGTTCAGTACGGACAGTATTTCGAAATTCCACTGACTCTCTCTGGATCAGTTCGAGAACCCATCACGTGGGGAATTTCTGTGATTGATTTGCCTCCGGGAATGAACTTAGAAAGATCTCAAAGTTCTCAAGTTTATTTGATCGGAACACCACTCATGGTGGGAAGGTGGTGCATGAATGTCACCGCCATCACCGCTGATCAAGTGACCATCGTGGAGCCACTTTGTTTAATTTCAAAGAACAATCCCGATCAACAGTACCCTTCGATCAAAACCTCTCTTTATTTACCTAATGCAATTTTGAACTCCTCTTACAGAACAGAGTTGGAGCTCGAAACCTACGGCCGTCGTGTTGAAATTTTTGAGCACAAAGCCAGTCTTCCAAAAGGTTTAGGCTTTCGAGTCAGCAACTCAAACCTGACATTAACTGGTTTGATCAATCAAGTGGGTGTGAAGAGATTTTCTCTTGAAGCCCGAGATGATCTGAACCGCGTGAGTTACTCTCAACTTCAATTAGAAGTTCGTGAAAACTCAAGCGTTGATAATCCTTACTGCCCGCCTAGTTATTACTATGATGACTATCAAGGTATTTGTGTTCCCAGTCAGCCCGTCACCTGTGGCAGCGGCACTTATTACGACGGCACCACAAATTCCTGCCGTCCCTACCCCACGCGCCCCGAGTGTCGTGATGGTTGGATCTATGATTCTTTCTATGATCAATGTCGACCGCCGTCTCATCCTCGCTGCCCTTGGAATTACGAATATGATTCCTATGCAGGTCGATGTGTTAGATTGGCTTACACTTGTCCCGTGGGTTCCCGATATTCATGGGTCACTCGCGAGTGCGAATTGATTTATCGAAATTGTTCTTCAGGTTACTACTTTGATTACGACAGACAATCTTGCAGACCCATTCCCAGATCTTGCGGATTCAACGAATACTACAATGAATCTTTGAATCGGTGTGTGTCTCGAGTCGTTCATTGCGCCCGCGATGAATATTTCGATCACAACGTGGGATTTTGCAGACCTCGATACGTTTCTTGCCGATTTGGTGAGCAATGGAATCCCCGTCTGAACAGATGTGAAGATAACAATCCCATTCGCTGTAGAATTGGTGAGCGTTGGGACCCCATTCGTAGACAATGCATTCGCACTGAGCCGCGACCAGAGCCAAGACCTCCGCGTCCCGAGCCGCGCCCTGAACCGCGTCCACCAAGACCGGAACCTCGTCCCGAGCCACGGCCTGAACCGCGTCCACCAAGACCGGAACCTCGTCCCGAGCCGCGCCCTGAACCGCGTCCGCCAAGACC
>CAZPBD010000024.1:1724-6754 GCA_964584655.1 uncultured Pseudobdellovibrionaceae bacterium
CCGCCAAGACCGGAACCGCGTCCCGAGCCACGCCCTGAACCGAGACCGCCAAGACCGGAACCTCGCCCTGAACCGAGACCCGAACCGCGTCCCGAGCCAAGGCCTGAACCACGACCCGAGCCGCGACCTGAGCGTCCTCGCCCAGAGCCAAGACCGGAACCGCGTCCCGAGCCACGGCCTGAACCGCGACCCGAGGAACCTCGTCCAAGGCCTCCAAGATTTCCTGGAAGTGTTGATGTGGAAATCAGTGATTACAAAATCACGATAACAAAAAGAAATTCTTAGTATAAACAAGGCCCTCATGATTCCATCATAAGGGCCTTGCACTTTTTAAATTTAAGTTGCTAGACTTAGAGATAGAGATCGGAGGGCCAACACTACTTTGACAAAATCTGCTCAAATTCAAGAATCAGAAAGAGCTCTTGTTATAGGTGTTGGACTCAAAAGCGATCCCATTTTAGAAATCAAAGAAAATTTAATTGAGCTTGAAGAACTTGTTCGCGCAGCCGGTGGCGAAATTGTAGGCTCATTGATTCAAACGCTTCCCACTTGGAATCCAGCCACACTGATTGGCACTGGAAAAGTTCAAGAAATTGCTGAAATGGTTTTAGAATCGCAAGCCAAAGTGGTGGTTGTGGATCATCAATTGACTGGGGTTCAAACCCGAAACTTAGAGCAAATCATTAAAGCTCGAGTGATTGATCGAAACCAATTGATTCTCGATATATTTGCTCGTCGTGCACAAACCTTCGAAGGAAAACTTCAAGTTGAACTTGCACAACTCTTGGATCAATTGCCCCGCATGGTGGATGCTTGGCAAGGTTCTCTTTCTCGTCAAGGTGGCGGAATTGGAACACGAGGTCCCGGTGAAACAGCTCTTGAAAATGATCGCCGTCGTATTCGTGAACGCGTGTCTTTGATTAAGAAAAAGCTTGAACAAGTTCGTAAGAATCGGGCTCAGTACCGACAGTCTCGAAAACGTCATGAAGTTCCAAGCTTTGCTTTGATTGGTTATACCAACTCTGGAAAAAGCTCTCTGCTGAATCGACTGACCGGTGCCCAAGTCATGGTGAAGAACCAAGTGTTTGCCACTTTGGATCCTACGACTCGAAAAGTATTTTTACCCGATGGTCCCCCTGCAGTTGTAACTGATACAGTGGGTTTCATACGAAAATTACCGACGCAATTAATTGAAGCCTTTAAAGCGACTCTTGAAGAATCAGCAGAAGCTGATGTTCTGATTCACGTGGTGGATCTTTCTTCGCCCAATATGCTCAGACAAATTGAAGTCGTTGAAAACCTGATGAAAGAATTCCAATGGCAGGACAAAAAAATACTACACGTATTTAATAAAGTGGATGTGGCCTCTATCGAAAAGCAATTTCAAGTTCGAGAGTTCCCCCGGGTTTTTGTCAGTGCCATGAACGGTCAAGGTATTGAGGCTTTGAAAAAAACCATGGTGGACATGATTCAAGATCTTCACACTTCCGTTGAACTTTATTTTAGACGCGATCAAGAGCACAAAATTTATGATCTCAATCGAGAAGTGAAAGTGGTCAAAAAAGAAACGGCCACTGAAGGCAGCATTTGTCATGCACAAATGACACCTGCCCAACTTGCCAAGTGGCGTGAGTACTTAGTTAAGTAAATTTAGCCACCAGACTGATGAAGTTCGAATTCTTTCAAAGCACTTTTTAAATTCTGGTAGGCCTTTGATTGCGGATTCATTTGATAGAGCTTCTGCATGTAAAAGGGATAACTTCTGGGATTGATAAATCTTAAAATATTCTCTGAAACACTCTGCGAAACCAAATGAGCTCCCGTCAGCATTTCATTCAGAGCTTTGTGCACTTGAGGCTCACTTTGAGAGCCTAAGAACTGTTCCAAATACGGAAGTGAAAGCTCAACGATCAAAGGGTTTGTGGATTCCTGAATTCCTTGAACCACGGATTCTAAATTTTCACTTAAAATTGGAAAGTCTTTAAGAATATCAAGAGCCGCTTCCTGAACAAATCCATCTTCGCTTTTGATGAATTCCCGTGCCAGCTTTTCAAGCCTTGGATCACTCTTGTGAATCTGGTGAGCTTCACGTAATTTTTCTGCAATCTTTCTACCCACTGCAAAATCATAGGCTCGGGGGTCTGATTGATCTAAATTGCAATTTTGAGTTTGATAACAATTTTTAAGGCCCAAGATTTCACTGTAAACCGAAGTCTTTTGAGTTTCGTTAGTTGAAGTGCTAAGCTTTGCACTGGCAGGCCCTCTGGTTTCCGTTTTTATTTGAGTTTGAATGGGATTCAAACCCATCACCCAAACAAAAACTAAACAGAGAAGTGAAAAGCCAAGGATTAATTTATTTTGTTTGTCCATGTTTTCACCGTGTCTTTTGGAAGAAGTTTGCCGCTGTAAATGTACCCACGTTTGCCGTTGTAACTGACGAGGTAGTAAACTTCGTTGTCTGAGCTTTGAATCACTACGTTTTCAACTTGCACAACTGCATTTTTATTGACCACTGTCAGAATTGATCCCCCGGGCGTGCCTCGAAGATTAATTCCACCCTCTTTGATGACTCGAATATTTTGATTGATGGCTGCAACAGAGCTCACAGGAACAGGTGCATCTGAAACAAATTTCACCCAAGTGTTTGTTGATTTCGCATCCCCCGCATACAAGAATCCTGTGGACTGTTTAAATTGAACTTTGTAGTAGTACTCATTCAGACTTGCATTTCTAATTTCAAAATCAAGAACGGCAAGCACTGAATTTGCGGGCACCACAGCTACAATTCCACCTCCCACAGAGGTTCTTAAATTGATGTTTTTCAAAGTCTGAACACTTTGTCCCACGGGAATGAGATTCGGGCTGTACTGCTTACAAAGAGAATGTCGATCCAAAATTTGTTTTGGAAATTGTGCGGCTAGCTCTGCAGACAAGGATACAAATTTTTCAGTGCTAAACTGATCCAAGCTCAGTAAACACAATCGATCTTTTTCCATTTGCACACACTGAAAACTTTGATTCACAAAAAGGCAGGCCTGCCCTTCATTAGTGGTGTACAGTTGCTGACTTTTTGGAACTTCAGGTTCTGGGTTTTCAACGGGGTCCATTGGCTTCGCACAACTGGTGCCCTTTTCCATAAGACAGGCAATATTAATCGGAGAAATTTTATTTTGGTCACCCACAAATTTTGTCCAACTTCGGTTGGACAACTGGTTATAAAAGTTCTTATCGTTTTTAGCCCAGGGATCGTTGGGATTTTTCCAGCGACAAAGCTTCGATGGACCGCCATTATAGGCCGCCCACGCCGCTCGTATTCTGGATGTGTAATCCGTGGCACTTGTCACGCAAGTTGAAGTTAAAGACTTCTGCCATCCTGAATAGAAAATATCCATGGCGTAAGCGAGCTGCAAAGATAAATTCCAACCCACGCCCCGCTCGATGGCAGGAAAATGAGCCCGATCATCCACTTGCATCATTCCGTGCCCGTGACCAAAATCTCCTCGCATCATTTTTAATTTATTATCATTCGTGACCCGGTACTGACTCCAATAGGATTCTTGAGCTGCCGTTGTCATGATTCCTAGAACAAACCAATTCAGCTCATCACTTGAAACCTCTGCTTTTCGTTTTTTTAAATAGTAAATGGAGGCATCTCTGATGACCGAATGAAGGTCTTGCATGTATCTGGCACGCTCAACTTCACGCTGTTCAGCATCTGCAAACAGAAGCTCTGAGTAATCTTGCAATAGAACTCGATCATCACCAAAACTTGAAGCATCACAGGCCTGAGGAGCTCTGCCGTAATTCCACTCGCCACCCACACGTGCGACACATCTGTAGTAATCCGGAGTTTTTGCAGATAAAATGGAGCAGGAGTAGGTACAAAAAATAAAAAGGATGAGTTTTTTCATACTCATCGTATCGGAAAGTTTTGGCAGAGATTTGACTGGTCAAAGGGCGCGTATATGGTCCTGAAATTTCAGTCCAGAGCCGATCTTACAGGTTTTGAATGTGATAAAAGTTACTTAATTCCGACTTCTTTTAAGCGCTGATCGCGGCCGCAGGAATTACGGTAGTACTTGTAGCGGATGGGATTTTTTTTGTAATAATCTTGGTGATACTCTTCTGCTGCATAAAACGGAGTGGCTGCAAGACTTAATACGGCCACTTCCCCTTTGAGTTTTCCTGACTTCACCAAAGCTTCTTTCGATAACTCAAAGGCTTTTTTCTCGTCTGGTGAAGAAAAATAGACAGCACTTGTGTACTGCTCTCCTTTGTCACAAAATTGTCCGATTTTGTCGTAGGGATCCACATTGCGCCAAAAAATTTCCAGCAGTTTTTCGTAAGAAATCTTTTTTGGATCATAGGTCACTTCCACGACCTCTCGGTGACCTGATTTCCCAGAGGACACATCCTTGTAGTTGGCAAGCTCAGGCTTTCCACCCACATAACCTGAGATCACAGAAATAACAGCGTCCTTGGCTTCCAGCTCGATATCTTTTTCAATGCACCAGAAACACCCTGCACCGAAGATTGCTTTCTTTACTTCCGACTGTGGAGCTCGTGCCTTCACATCAAAGTCCTTCGCAAATTCGCCGTAACCTAATTTTTCAAGATCCTTTGCAGGGATAAATTTCATTGCCGCTGAATTCATACAGTATCTCAGACCCGTGGGTTTAGGCCCGTCGGTAAAAACATGACCCAAGTGAGAATCTGCACATTTACTTCTGACTTCAATTCTTTTTGTAAAAAGAGTGTTGTCTTCTATTTCCACGATTTGAGTTTTAGAGATCGGCTGATAAAAACTAGGCCATCCAGTTCCTGAATCATACTTGTGTTTGGAACTAAACAGGGGTTCACCCGAAACAATGTCTACGTAAATGCCTTCTTCAGAAAATTTATCATAGATATTCTTAAAAGGAGGCTCTGTCCCCTCGTGTTGAGTGACTTTGTATTGCAGCTCGGTCAGCCGAGATTTGATTTCTTGATCCGATGGTTTTTTACAATCCTTTGTAGACCAAGCGAAAACC
>CAZPBD010000024.1:6854-33534 GCA_964584655.1 uncultured Pseudobdellovibrionaceae bacterium
TGCAGCTCGTCCAATAAAAAGGTGGATCAATTTATCCTAGAAAACCCAGAAAATTTTAAGATGATTCAAAATTTGCATTATGCAGAAGCTGGAAATCCACAAAATCCAATGATTGTTTTTGTTCACGGAACTCCTGGTTCTTGGGACGCGTGGGGGGATTTCTTAGTCAATTCCGAACTTCAAAAGAAGTATTATTTGATTTCTGTCGACAGACCCGGTTTCGGCAAATCTCAACCGGGGAAATCTGTGACTGAGTTGCAAAAACAATCTGAGATCATTGGCGCTGTTTTAAAATTAAAACAGAACTCTCAAAAGGTCATACTTGTGGGCCACTCCTATGGAGGCCCCGTGGTTATGAAGATGGCCTTGGACTTTCCAGAACTTGTCGGTGGCATTGTGTTAGTGGCAAGCCCTGCAGATCCTCAATTAGAAAAAATAGTTTGGTATCAAAGGCTTGCCAACTTAGCCTTTTCCAGATGGGTACTTCCCACATCTATTAACGTTTGTATTGATGAAATTTACCCCCTCAAAGAAGAGCTTCAAAAGATAGAGGCCCAACTCACAGGTTTGAAATCTTTTGTCAGTGTCATTCATGGAGGCAAAGACTCTTTGGTTCCCGTCAAAAATGTCGATTATCTAAAATTGAAGGTTCCCACCCATCTGCTCATTGATTTAAAAATGAATTCTGACTGGAATCACTTTATCCCGTGGAATCAGTCTGGACAGATCATCGATAGCATCGATCAACTCTCAAAGCGCCTTCAATAAACATTGCAGTGTTTAAGAAATCGACAGGTAAAATATTCTCTCTACTTTTTGGTCACTTGAAAGCAGAGAAAGCTCAGTATAATTTCTGCTTTTACGTTAACAAAGGAATCTTTATGAAATCATTCTTGACTGTAATTGCATTCTTGTTTGTATCATTCACAGCTTCAGCTGGTTACCGGGTTGCTAACGACGTTTATGGAAATCCAAAGTGTTTTCCTACAGACCGCAATGGAGTTGCCTACGGAACCAGCGTTCCTCAGGATTTTTGTGCTTATTCTTACCGCGCATGGCCTGATCTTTATAACAACATGAAATGCTTTTCAGCTGATCAACATGGAAAAGTTTTTGGAACCAGCGTGAGTAACCACCTTTGCCTTGCATCTTACAGAGCGGCATCAGACATTTATGGATACATGAGATGCTTTATGGCGGATCAATACGACAAAGTTTACGGAACATCAGTTCCCGATCACCTCTGCCAATACTAAAAACTACAAAATAAACGGGTCATTCTTACGACTGACCTGAAGCTGAGCGATGTACTCAAGAATTCTTTTCTTTTTCATCGCAGAGAGCTTTTTAAATTTAAGGCCAATCATTCGATGTTTATATTTGTGGCCTTCAATTTCCTTAATCCATTGAATGGTACAATGAACCAGGCCTAAATTTAAACTCCCTAAAAAGTTCACAAAAATTTCTTTATCAGTCATGACCTCAACGGGTGGGGTCTCGAATCGAACACCATCGGTGCTCAAATTTCTGAATATTCCCTTAGCCAAAATATTAGTTTTGAGATCACACAGGTAAGCATGTCCGTTGACCAACTCTCTCGCAGAATTTCGATTCACATCAAATTCGAGTGCTTTCAGTCTTAAATCCTGCGGCGTAATCGCTGTATCAAAATCCTTTTCGATTTCCTCAAACGGCGTTCCTGCGTTTGGATCCTTAACTTTCTTAGCCCCCATCTTGACTTCTCCTTGAGTTGCAATGTGTCCTACGGGATAGGAGTGGTTCCTTGTTATGTTACAAGATTTTCAGCTTTTTATGTTGGGCATAATTTTAGAAATGATTTAATTTTGATTTGAATGTGTTTCGTATCAAGCTGATTACACAGTGAATTTCAGGTTTTGTGTCAAACATTCCGACACTGCTCTGGTTATGATTTTTTAACTTTGTATTTTTCTTTGCGCTTCAAACGATCACTTCTTCGAAGCTCAGCTTCATGATGTCGTCTTCTTTGCTCATCAGATTCAATTAATAAAGGCGGGACAGCTGTGGGTTTACCATCAGATCCTAAAGCCACAAATGTCAGATAAGCTGATGCCGTATGAAAACTTTCGCCTGTCTTTGGATTTTCACTTTGAACGCGTACGCCCACTTCCATCGAAGAACGGGACACATAATTCAAACTGGCTTTCAAATTCACAACCCAACCTTTATAGATCGGAGCTAGAAAGTGAAGCTCATCAATACTGGCTGTTACAACTTCTTTTTGGGAGTGCCTTTGGGCACATATGGCTGCTGCAATATCGATCCAGGACATGACAGTCCCACCGAAGACGGTGTCGAGTGCATTTGTATGACTGGGTAAAACAAGTTGGGTCATGACCACCTCGGAAGCTTTTACGTTTCTTGCTTCCATGATCATGACCCCCAAAATACCGGCGAGACGATTAAGTCTTACAGTCCGCCCATTCCGATATCAGAATTTCCATTATTACGATTGATGCTAGATCCAGGCAGTGTCGTCACTGTGGAGCTTCCAGCTGGAATCGTCTGTGTATAAGTATTTTGCTGTGCTGCTTGTGCGGCACTGGCTTCCACTCTTGCTTCGCTCTCGACGAATCCAAGGTGTGGTAAACACCAAACGATCAACTGCGCGCGTGATTTTACATTCATCTTTTTATAGATGTTTGTAAGATGAAATTTAACCGTCTTTTCTGTTACGAAAAGTTGGTTGGCCACTTCCTTGTTAGATAGACCTTTAGACACGAGTTCAGCTACTTCAGCTTCTCGGTTAGAAAGACCTTTCTGTATCAGGACATCTCTGAGCATCCTTGCTCCTCCTGTAAGTTGTTATTGTTAACCTACTTTAAATTAATTACGATCCCGTCATTGGTAAGAACCATCACTAGTTCCCACCGGTTAAAAGACCTGTCTTTCCCCTTCCAATTTCTTCTTTTTCATCAAAAGTTAAAATTTTATAAGTACTAAAGGCCTTTTTACGTCTAAAGACGAGACAACACCACCTGACTCTAAGTCTGACAGAGAAATTCCTCAGCTGGCAAGAGGTCTGTGCTTCAAGTTTTTTAAAACTAGACCGAAAAGAAAATAACAGAGGCAGATTTACTCTTAAACAAGCTTAAAAGGATAAATATTATGTTTCCTCCAGATACCAAATTTCTTGTGATCGATGACTTTGCAACGATGCGAAAAATCATCAAAAAAGTTCTCTCTGAACTTGGGTACACAAACATTCAGGAGGCAGACGACGGTGCCACCGCCTGGCCCATTATCCAAGATGCTCATAGCAAAAACGAGCCTTTTGGATTTGTCATTTCCGATTGGAATATGCCTCAAATGCAAGGCATTGATCTTCTTAAACATTGCCGAGCAGATGCAAGATTTAAAGCTCTCCCCTTCATGCTCGTGACTGCAGAAAGTGAACAGAAACAGATTTTAGAAGCAGCTAAAGCCGGAGTTTCTAACTACGTCGTAAAGCCCTTTAATTCTGTGACGCTAAAGCAAAAGCTTGAGCAAGTTTACGCCAAAGTTTCATCTCAACCTAAAGCCGCTTAAGAGATAAGCAGAAATAGAGTCCATTGTTATGGGAGCAGCACCAAAAATTGAAACACATCCTCTTTTTGAGAAAAAAACCATCGAGGCTTTTATCAAAGGGATTCAAGAGACACTAGGAACCATGGCCAGCACCACAGTTCATAACGGTCGGCCCTACATCGAAAATCATTTTGCTATGAAGGGTGATGTGGCAGCCATCGTGGGACTTGTCGCACCTCCACTGAAGGGAAATTTTATTATTTCTTTTTCTAAACCAGGGATTTTACAGATCTACAACAACATGTTGGGTGAAACAGAAAAAGAAATCACAGCCGAAGTGAAAGATGCCATCGGAGAAATTGCAAATATGGTCTACGGATCATCAAAAACTTTGCTCAATCAAGATGGTTATAATTTTCAAATGGCTTTACCGACCGTGGTTTTGGGTGAGTATTTTCCAGCCAAAGATCATCAAGGTGTCACACTCGTGATCCCCTTCACTTTTAAAGACAATCAAACTTTTTACGTCCAAATGACGGTGAACACATAAAACTGTTTTTATTTATTCTTACCGCAGGTCCCTACGCCTTTAGCTGCACAGTTAAAGGCGATGCGGAAATGGCCTGTGGAATTTTTCAAAGATTTAGTTATAATGAATGCGGATGTGTCTTACACATCCCGTTTTTTTTAGAGCTGATCGCGCTCATTCCCTTAGTTGCTGTTTTTTATTTTATGCGAAAGCGTTTGGGTCTTAAATCAAAGACCAAACCCAAAGACAATTACTTAGACTCTTAAATTAAAGAATCAAACTGCCAATTTTCGGCAAACTTTCACTTCATCGACACTTTTAACTCGTGATACTTTCTCATTTTGACACAGAACTGGACTCAATCCTGCACTCCTCCATCTTCGAATAATGGAACGGAGCACAAGCTTATGAAGTTCAAACTATTTCTACCTATCTACACATTAGTGATTTCACTTTTCGCACAGAATTCCTTTGGGTACGAAGTCTTCTACCGAAACGATGACTTTGCCATGACGACAACAGCCACCGAAATTTACTCCCGAGAAGTGCAACCCATCCTTGATATTCGATGCGCCACTTGTCACTCGTGCAAAGAATCCCCCTGCGGCCTGACCCTCACCTCACCCGAAGGCGTTCAGCGAGGAGCTCACCACAAAAGCCTTCTTCCTGGTGCATTCACCTCTGGGATTCGCTCAAAAATCTTTCATGACGGAAAAAATGAAAACGATTGGCGCAGCAAGGGATTCTATTCAGTAACGAGGGCCACACCCATCATGAGGAATCAGGGTTTGAACTCTGGGAACTCTTCAGTTTTCGCAGCGGCCATTCTGAATAAAATGAATCCCCTTCATGTGATCGTCTCTGCTAACCTTTTAGATACTGAAATCAATATGTGTAAGGAAGGTCTGAAAGATCTTAATTTAGTCCCAGCTATGCCCTATAAGATGACCTCACTCACTCAGGAAGAAACTGAAACCCTCATGAAATGGATCAACAGTGATGATCCAGAGCAAATCCTACAGCAGGCGATTGATAATCCAGACAGAGCCCGTCCCAAAAATCCCTTTGCGATCAAGGCATGGGAGGATTTTTTTAACCATCCAACGAATCGTGCAAAATGGACTTCTCGATATCTCTACGAAAAACTTTTCTTAGCTCGCTTCTATATTCAAGAATCACCCGGCGAATTTTATGAACTCGTCAGATCCCACACACCGAGTGGACAAGAAATTGATGTCATTTCGACTTTGAAAGCTTTTGATAAGCCCGCTGATAAGTTCTACTACAGACTTTTCAAAGTTCGCTCCACACTGATGAATAAAGATCATTTTATTTATGAAGTCAGCTATTCAGAACTTGAACACCTAAAGAATCTTTTTTGGAATGCAAAATGGACCAAAAAGGATTCCGAAATTCCATTCAACTTTAATGAAACAAATCCACTCATTGCATTTCGTTTTATCCCAGCGAAAAGCAGGTACAATTGGATGTTAGAAAATGCAAAGCTCCTGCTCGATATCTCGGCTCGTGCACAGAACTGCAGAAGTATTGGTGCCGGAGCTCCCTACTGGGACAACATGCTCCACATTTTTTTAAAGCCAGAGGCTGATGTGACAGTCATGAATGATGATTTTGCAGACCAAGCAGGCCACCTATTAAGAATTCCCAGAACGACCAATGGTCGACATCACATTCTGGAGCGATTTCTATCGGATCAAATGGAGTATTCAAAGATCAAACAACAAATGTTAAAAAATCTGAGACCCCAAGGCTTTTTGCTTGAGGATGTCTGGGACGGCGTGAACGGAGAAAACAAAAATGCCATCGTCACAGTCTTGCGACATGAATGGACAGCTTCAGCCCACCAAGGACAAATGGGATCAACCCCTCGATCTGTGCTGCTGTTAGATTATGCACTTTTTGAAAGATACTTTTACCTTTGTAATGTGGCCACAGAAATCACTGAGCCCGGAATTCAACAGGGAGCCGTCGTCAATTACCTCTTTGATGTAAAAAAAGAAGCAGAAGATCAGTTTCTGTCATTTATCGAAGAGAAACAACGACGATCCATCCGACAAAACCTCGTGCAAGGTTTCAATGTTGACAAAGAATTTGGTCCTCAGTTTTCCCTACCTCAAAACCCAGAGAGTAAAAAAATTGAATTCCAAAATAATGATGTTTATGACAGCTTCATTAAAAACTTTCTCACTCAAAAATTCAAACCCAGTATTATCGGCGTCAAGAGCCATATCATTCCAAATCCAACAAAAAACTTGAGTTCAATATCTAAGGAAATAAGATCAACTTTAGATTCCAGTGAGCAGCAGCTGTTTGCCGCTTACCTGCCCAATGTTTCTTATCTACTGGTTCTGGATCAAGGTAAAATAGAATACTTTTCTTTGCTTGCGAATCGATACCATTCCAGCAGAAATCGCCTCAGTCTCATCGACAATACAAAGTATGACAAATCAACACGTGTCGCAGACCGAGATGTGATCGAAGTCTATGATGGAATTGAAGCCAACTTTCCAGAAAAGTTCTACATTGTGAAATCTGAGAATTTGACAAAGTTTTTGCAAGACATGAAGAAGCTACGAAACCGACAGGAGTTTCTCGTCTTTAATTCAAACTACGGCTTGGATCAAAACCAGAAATACTTTTGGAACTACATGGACGCGATCAATTCCTTCTTTATTCGAACAAATCCCATCGAGGGAGGCATCATTGATCTTCACAAATACGGAAGCGTGGACTTGGTAGCCCCGCAATAGCGTGATCGACAGGAGATAGACTCGAGCTCTATCTCTTGCTTTTTTTGTTTCTCTTGTTGTTCAATTTCACACTGGCGACGTCTCGTTTTTTATTCTTTTGATGAGCCGCCAGTTTCTTTTGAGACTTCTTTTGAACAGCTGCTAGTTTCTTCTGGGATTTCTTCTGAGCAGCCACCTGTTTTTTGGATTTCGATTTTTTAGCAACACTGGCAGTCTTCTTTTTAGGATTGGCCTTGAGATACTCGGCAGCAGCTCTTTTTCCTGTCTTAGCGGTGCTCTTCGCCTCGGCAAAGGAAGCTGGCAGAGTCATCGAGATGGCAAGCAAGCAAACTGGGATCCATTTAGAAATTGGCATCTGAGAATTCCTCCGATGACTCATTTTTCGGAAGTTTAGACTTTGATCTTGAATCTGATTTCGCCACAGTCTCTGGATGAGTCACTTATTTTTTAGATAAGCTTGCAAGGCTCCGAGGGCCTGTTCATGACTTGTCCAATTTTCTTCAACTTGTTGAAGATAGAGATCCAGCAGGGCTTTTTTAATTTCGGGACCTTTCAAATAAGGCAACAGATCATCCCCAGTCAGCCATGGTTTTGGTAGGACCTGCGCCTGCCTCAATCGCTTTTTTAGCTCGAACCACTCGGTAGAAGAATGAAAAAAAGCATCCAAAGCCCAACCCGCTTCCTCAGTTGAATACAGGATTCGCTGTTGAGCAAACGAGAGTTTTAAAAATCCAGGCCCTTGGTGATAGACGTCTGAGACTTTCATCACACTTTTCTCAATTTGATTGGAGAGCTTCAAACACTGAAAGGAAAACTTGAGATTTTCAAATCGGCTCAAACAGTAAAAGTAATGCCACCAAATTTGCAGCGCTGATTGGCGGTTCAATTTCCAGTCTTGCGCTGAAGGGGCAGGGCTTTTTTTCCACTGGGGATCTAGAGTTTCAGCAATTTGAGAGTCTTTAAAATAGTTAAAGGCCAATTCTAAATGGGTCCCTTTCCAAAGCTTAAAAATTTCCTCTGTGATTCGCTCGCGACTGAGCTTTGATAACCCTGCCGTGTGGCCCTCGATGGCCTGCCAAGTGATTGGGTCCACTTTAAAACCAAGTTGAGAAACAAATCGAATCAATCTTAATCTTCGAAGTTCATCTTCTTGAAAACGATCGTAAGGATTTCCCACCGCTTTAAGAATTTGATTTTTTAAATCTTGGAGCCCGCCGACATAGTCCGTCAGAACTTCTGTTAGGGGGTCATAAAAAAGTGCATTCACTGTGAAATCACGTCTCAAGGCGTCTTCTTTTTGCGAACAGAAATGAACATTTTCGGGTCTGCGACCGTCGACGTAGGGCCCTTCGGTTCTGTAAGTGGCAACCTCTAAGGAATGATTTTCCATCAAGACACGAATCACCCCAAAGGCCTTCCCGACGGGAATGGTTTTTGGAAAAGTTTTTTCGACCAGATCTGGCCCTGCGCTGGTTGCAATATCGATATCAATACTTTCAATGTCGGATCTTTTATTTAAAACGTCTCTTACAGAGCCCCCCGCAAACACAGCATCAAAACCTAATTTTTGCAAAGTTTGAACGATGTGAAATGCGCTCTCAAATTGCTTGATGGGTTTAAAATCGAGAGGAATCTTTTGGCTTTGCAACTTGAGCTTCTCCTAGGGCCATTGTAGCCTCAATTCCATGGAATGGGAATCTCGACTTCAAAAATACTGCGAACTTGCGAAGGCCTCGCAAATCGGGATGACCCAGCTGACAACTCCTTTGTCTTGGCTTCACTATGAAAATTGGATTCAAAATGATTTTCAAGTGGACATGCAGTACTTAAAAACTCACGCAGAATTCAAAAAAGATCCAAACTCTTGGCAGCCCCAGATGAAGTCAGCAATTGTTTTTGCATTTCCTTACCTTCCTCATCCCAAAGGAAATTCACCTCTGCCCGCATCCCGCATTGCCCTGTATGCCGCAGGTGAAGACTATCATCACTGGATGAAGGATCAAATGAATGAGGTCGTCAAAGATCTGCAAACCCACTTTCCGACAGCTCAATTTTCAGTTCATACTGACTCCAGTCCCATTTTAGAAAGAGATTTGGCACAACGGGCGGGCTTAGGATGGTTTGGAAAAAACACCTGCTTGATCCATCCAAAAAAAGGAAGTTTATTTTTAATCGGTGAGATTTTAACTTCCCTGGATTGCACTTTACAAACTCAACCCGTTCACGATTTTTGTGGCACCTGCACCAAGTGTCTTGATGTGTGCCCCACAAAAGCTTTGGTTTCACCACAGGTATTAAAGCCCGAGCTCTGCATTAGCTATTGGACCATTGAATCTCGAAAAATTGCCCCTGTTGAATTGCGAAAGCAAATGGGAGATTGGCTTTTTGGTTGCGATCTCTGTCAAACGGTCTGCCCTTGGAATCAAAAAGCTTTCCAAAAAACTTTGAAATTTGATTTGCAATTACCACTCAGTCCTGAAGAATCTCAAAACCAAATTGATGAACTTCGGTGGTTGCTGAACAGCAGTCACCGAGAAATTTTAAAAAAAGTAAAAGGCACACCTTTATCCCGGGCCGGCGGAAAAGGGCTCAAGCGAAATGCCCTGATCGTGATCGCAAATCGACAAATCAAAGAGCTAAAAATTGAAGTTGAACGACTGGTGAATGAACCTTATTTAGGCGAACTTGCTCGTTGGACTGCAGATCAGCTGTCCTAAGTTTAATACTTAAGTACAGGTCAAGCTTAAGACTTTACAATCCCAATTTTTTCAGTAACTCATCGATTTCATTTTGTTGCATCTTGGGGCCACCGGACTTTCTGTTCTTTTCGATTTCATCAAACTGGACTGAAATCCATTTCAATCGATCTAAAAAAGTGGTGGTAAAAAGTTTCTTTAACTCAGTCCGAGTCGTATCGAGCCTCTGAAACAAAGTTCGAATCATCTCGACGGCATCAAGAAGAAGTGCGACTGCAATATCATAGAGCTGATCGTTATTTTGAATTCTAGAACTTTGATAACCCACGGATTTACAAACGGCACAGTAGTCACCAATCAAATGAAGGGCGTGTTCTTGAGATAAACCCAAAGCTAAGCTTTTCGCCCCACCCATCACTCGGTCGATCAGGTTTGCAAATTCCCCGAGTCTCTCGACCTCTGACGGGTTGGATTCAATGGATTCAAGAAGTTCTATACATTGATCAACAAGAGTCAGTGACTCTTGTAAGAAATCATCTAAGATAGAAGGATCAATTCCGGTTGATGACATAAAATAATCGTATCTCTAAGGAGACGAAAAAGACAATGGATTATATTTCAATACGGGTCAGTACTTTACGTGGGGACCAAAAAATCAACTTTGATGCTTATGTTAAAATTAACGAGAAAATGGTTCTCTACATTCGTAAAGGTGACTCCTTCGAGGGTCTCAGATTAAAAAGACTTAAGGAAAAAAAGCTTAAAAAAATGTTCATCGAACCAGACTTCGAGAGTTCTTACCGCGATTACATGCAAAAAAATATCGAGTTGGCCTACGACAACAGGTCAGGTAAAGACATCCAAACCCGGTCCGAAATCATTCAAGGCGAACAGCAATCCAAAACAGAAGAAGTGTTCGAGAACCCAGAACATGTTGAATCTTATTTATCTGCCAAAGATTCATCCGGGAAATACGTGCAATTTTTATTGACCAACAATGATGCTGTAAAATCAGTCATGGCCATCGAAAACTCTGATAAGAGCATGTCTCACCACGGCGTCACAGTGGCGACCTTAAGTGTCGCCTTAGCCCATAAACTCTCAGGCCTTGATCCCAAACAAATTCAGCTTTTGGCCCTTGGTGCTATGATGCATGATTTTGGACATCACGACTCAGCTCTTTACCCTAAAAAAAATCGCGCAGAAATGACTCCTGCTGAAATCGAGATCTATAAATCCCATGCCGCCATCGGTGCAAAAAAAGTCCAAGATAAAAAACACTTCGACCAAGCCGTTCTTCGTATCATTAATGAGCATGAAGAGTGCACGGACGGCAGTGGATATCCGTTGGGCTTGAACGAAAAAAAGATGGATCCCATGAGCGTGATTGTGGGCACTTGCAACACTCTCGATCGCATGATCACTTTTGATGGCTTCTCTAAAGAAGATGCAGCTAAAAAAATGATGGTCGAATACATGGGTAAATACCCCTTAGGACACATCCAAAAAGCCACCGAGATTTTGAAATCATTGTAGACCACAAGTGCTTATCGTTTGACGTTGCCACACCTTGAAAACGTTAAACTCTCAGCACTCACAATGCTTTACGCTCACAAAAACCGTCAAACTTTCAAACAATCTAAGAAGATTTTCAAAGCCTCTCGTTTTTCTAAGGTATTGATAGAGGCCTGTGATAGTTCCTCTAACGCTGAATACAACTTTGTCTAAAAAACGGGAGCTCATTTATGAAAATTCTTTTACCTTTTTTAGCCCTCGCACTCGCCAGCTGCAGTTACAAAGATCCCTCAGATGAAGTGAACAAACAAATCGAAGCCAGCATTCGAAAATTTGAACTTGATACAGAAACCATCACTGACACTCTCAAGCAAGGTGGACAACCGGGTCGAATTATCATTGATGGCGGATTGATCATTGATGATCCCAGCTCTGAAAGATTTGGCCAACCAGATCCTCGGGTGACCGTTTTAGCCCAAGGTGGAATTGGTCACAAAGGGGATGAAGCAAAAGTGCTCGATAACTACAAACCGGTTCTAACACCTCACCCAAGTTCGGCTTCAAGAAGATTCAGCTCAGACCGATCTTTAATTTCCATTGGCTGCTCACCTGATTTGGTCTCTGACTATGCCAGTTTGAAAAATCTGACGATCGCTCAAGTCCCTGCTCCCATAACTGAGGATCTTCTCGGTATCACGGCCCATACTATTATGCTCTGTGGAAAAATTCCGCAATTAAAAGAAAGCTATCTTTCTCTCAATTCTCAAGAACTGGTTATGATGGATGCTGAGCTTCATTCTAACAAAAGCATGGGTGCCATTATCGTCGACACAGCTCAACTGATATTGAGTGGTCGAAATAAAATTAAAACCCAAGGCGCAACTAGCCCCTATCCAACCTCTTTGACAAACTCCATTCATATCAAAGTCCTCTTTGCTCTCGATCAGCAAAGCACAGGCACTCTCGAGGTTTTGTCTGTGGGCTCAAGCTATCAAGCCGAGTCACCGTCGTCGCTGCAATAGCTTTTTTGTTTGAGTTTTCCTCCTAATTCCAGTTTGATTGAGATCAAATAAAGGACGAAGCTCATGACACCAAAAAATCAGTTTGTATTTGGATCCTCAGTGGATCCCCGACTGAGCTCTTTTTTAACTGAAAATTCAGATCAAGCGGCCGTTCATATTCGGGGTTACCCTGATGACGAGGGTATTCGCTTAAATGGCGGCAAAATCGGCGCTGCCCAGGGCCCCGATCAAATCAGAACTTGTTTGTATAAAATGACACCTCCACTGGCTTCAAAAAAAAGCCCTTTGATTTGGGACGGTGGAAATTTAGATCTCAAACCAGATCTTAAAAGCAGGCATGAGAAGGCTGGGTCCCAGGCTCTGCAGTCTTATGTGAATAAAAAATTTGTTGTCACTTTAGGTGGAGGCCACGATTACGGCTACCCCGACGCCGCTGCCTTTGTGAGTGCATTCAGAAAGTCGAAGAAAAAACCTGTGGTGATCAATTTTGATGCTCACCTCGATGTCAGGCCTCTGGATAAAGGACTCACCAGCGGAACTCCCTTTTTTAGGCTTCTCGAAGAATCAGCAAAAGACATCCATTTCTTTGAGGTCGGAATTCAAAACCACTGCAATGCAAAGAATCATTTGAGCTGGGCCATGAAGCACAATGCCGTCATCATCGAGCAGGAAAAAGTAGCGCAAAAAAGTTTGTATCAATGTTTGTTGCCGAAACTTGCCAAATTGAAAGGTCATCCGACATTCTTGAGCGTGGATATTGATGGCTTTACGAGCAGCGAAGCTCCTGGATGCTCTCAGTCATGGCCCGTGGGATTTACAACTCAAGATTTCCTAAAAACAATGAAAGCTATATTTCAAAAGTTAGACGTCAAAGGCATCGGAATTTACGAGGTCAGCCCCCCTCTTGACGTGGGAAACTTGACTTCACGACTGGCAGCTCTCATTGTTTACCATTCACTGCAAAATAAGGGTGTACTATGAATCAAACGACAAAGCCTTGGATACAAATTAAAAATTCGAAACGTGGATTTGGCAGCGATAATCACAGCGGTGTTCATCCTCAAATTTTGGAATCTCTGAGCTTTATTAACGAAGGCCATGTGGCCAGCTACGGAACCGATGATGTTTCCTCTGAGGCTCAAGGATTATTCAAGCAAAAGTTCGGCGCACAAACGCTGACTCAATTTGTCTTTAATGGAACAGCTTCCAATGTTTTAGCTCTGCGCTTGATGTGTGAAACCTATAATTCAGTTCTTTGCAGCGATGTTTCTCATATGAATGTGGACGAATGCGGAGCTCCCGAAATTTTAGGCCTTTGCAAACTCATTCCATTGCCTTCAAAAAATGGCAAACTCCAACTCGAAGACTTGAAAAAAGCAGTCATCCGCAGGGGTGATCAGCATTTTTCTCAAGTTCGGGCCATTTCTCTGACTCAACCCACAGAATTAGGTACTGTGTATTCTTTTGAAGAACTCAAAAGTATTATCTCCTGGGCAAAAAGCGAAAACTTGTACGTTCATATCGATGGGGCCCGATTCTCGAATGCCGCTTACTTACTGAATAAAACCTACCGCGAACTGACCACGGATTTAGGTGTGGATGTGGTTTCGTTTGGTGGGACTAAGAATGGTTTGATGTTTGGGGAAGCGGTTCTGATTCTGAATTCTGATTTAAAAAAGAAAGCTCCATTTGTACGCAAACAGCTAGGACAATTGCCTTCAAAAAGCAGATTTATTGCGGCTCAATTTCTGGCTTATTTTAGAAATGATCTTTGGAAAGAAATTGCTAGCCACTCGATGAAGATGGCTCAAGAACTTCGTATCCGACTTGAAGGATTACCCGGAGTGGAAGTCATGTATCCCACCGATAGCAACGCTGTGTTTGTTAAACTTCCACAAGCTTGGATTAAATCTCTTCGTGAGCAATTTTTCTTCTACGTTTGGGACGAGTTGACCTTTGAATGTCGACTGATGACCTCATGGGACACGAAACTCGATGATATTATCCAATTCAGCGAAGCTGTGAAAGCTCTCTCTCAACAAAATCGCCAGAAGGAACTCTAAAGTATGAGCGTAAGATATGATGAATACCTTCAAATAGAAAAATTACTTTCCAGCCAACAGCGCATCAGCGAACTCAAAGGCAGACCTGCCCATGATGAAATGCTGTTCATTATTATTCATCAAGTCTACGAGCTCTGGTTTAAACAATCTCTTTTTGAATTGGACCGAGTCCTCGATATTTTCTCAGGCAATAAAGTCAAAGATTCAGAATTAATGACCGTGGTTCGAGCTCTCGAGCGCATCAATGAAATTTTCAGAGTCCTTGTTCAACAGGTCTCGATATTAGAAACCATGACACCCTTTGACTTTCTGGATTTTAGAAATGATTTGTACCCGGCCTCTGGATTTCAAAGCCTGCAATTTCGACTGCTTGAAACTAAACTCGGGCTTTCAAGCCTGAAACGGGTGCAGTTCGCTGGCACATCCTACATCAATCACTTACCCAAAGATCAAAAAGAATACATCGAACTCGAGATGAAAAAGCCAAGTCTCAAAGAATCCTTAGAAAAATGGCTCGAACGAACACCCTTTGTCTCTGAGGGCACCTTTGATTTTTGGACCAGTTATTTTGCAAGTGTGAAAACCATGCTCAATGAAGATATTGAAATGGTCAGAAAAAATCCAAGGCTGAATGAAGCTGAAAAAGCTCAGTCCATCACACGAATTGAAACATCACTTGCACAATTTCAAACTTTAGAAAGTGATGAAAAGTTCGAAAAACTTCGCGAAGCGGGTCTTTTTGAATTTTCTAGAAAAGCCACTTTGTCAGCCCTGTTTATTATGATTTACCGGGACGAACCTATTTTGCACAATCCCTTTCAAATTATGGATCACTTGCAAGACTTGGATGAGTCCATCACCCAATGGCGAGGTCGCCACGCACTGATGGCTCACCGAATGATTGGCACTAAAATCGGCACTGGTGGATCCAGTGGAGCAGATTATTTACAAAAAACAGTAACACAGCAAAAACTGTTCTCTGATTTTTTTAACCTCAGCACCTTTCTGATCCCTCGATCAAAAATTCCAAAACTTCCCGAGGCTCTCAGATTAAAAATGGGTTTTACAGAAACTTTGTAGTTATCTCGAAGGCGTAATGGGCGGAGCTTCTTGAATTGCCGGCGCCTCAGATTCTGGGTCAATGTGTGGGGCCTCTTGTAGACCTGGATCCTGGAGGCCTGGATCCTGTGGATCCATCTCTTCAACATTTTCTGGCTTTACAGCTTTAGGTTCCACTTTATGAATCAGTGGCATCCGAGGCAATTTAAATTCTTCCACTTTAACAGCATCTAAGGGATTCGGAATTTTAATTTCTTTGATGAAAATTTCACCTTTGCTTGGGATGAGTGTTTCAATTCTGGCCACATCCTGGAATTGCTTTTTGATGACCCCTTGAATTTGCATCAAGGGCTCTCCTCTTTTATTGAACTCAAAATTTTTCAACTCGACAATTTCTTCAACGTTTCGATTTCTGGCATAAACTGGACACTTTATTTTTTGAACTTTATTTTTATCATCCAAATCCAATTCACAAACCAGAGTCTGATAAAAAATTGAAGTCCCTATGCCAAAATGCTCAACAAATTGGGGCACTCGGAATTGAAATTCCCATTTTTGGGCTTGAAGTTTTTTAACGATTGCCATCTCGAGGGGTTTGGCTTGGCAATGGGTCGTCACTGTAAAAGTTGATGTAGAGACGGATTCAACAACTTTCAACTTCTGACACATCTTTGAGATCACCTGTTTTGATTTCAGTCCCTTCGATTCTAAAAAGGCCTTATACACCAGCCTCCACGGGGAATGATCGTTCGAGAGTCTTTTTCCTGTGATTAACCACCACGCTTCTTTTTCAATATCATCGGCTTCACTCATAAATTGAAAAGGCTGCAGCGTTTGCGCCTGATTGACGAAAGCAGAACGACTCTGGGCAGAGCAAAATGAGCTGATTAAGATGCTAAGTATCAAAAATAGGGACATTACTTTATTTTGGTTGCTCCGCTCTCGAAAATCAAAGAATCATAGCATTATGGAAAAAATCTGGCTCAAAAATTACCCTAAAGGCGTTCCCCACGAAATCAATTTGAACTCTTACCAAAATTTGGTGGAAGTTTTTGACGAAGCTTGTCGCAACAATAGCGATCGCATTGCTTATACGAATATGGGCGTTCACTTGACCTACGCCCAAGTGGACAAGATGGCCACCCGTTTCGCCGCTTTTCTTCAAAATGAACTCAAGCTTAAAAAGGGCGATCGCATCGCCATTCAGATGCCAAATCTTTTGCAATTTCCGATTGCAGTTTTTGGTGCTTTCCGCGCAGGACTTGTGGTGGTCAATACCAATCCACTTTATACGGCTAAAGAAATGCAACACCAGTTCAAAGACTCCGGAGCTGTTGCCATCGTCATTTTAGCCAATTACGGCCATTTGCTTCAGCAGATTATTGATAAAACAGATATCAAATCTGTGATCACAACTGAAATCGCGGATCTCTTTCCTTTTCCCAAAAATCTGATCGTCAACTCAGTTGTAAAGTACGTTAAAAAAATGGTCCCTGCTTTTAGCCTTCCGCAGGCTTACAATTTTAATCAAGCTCTCTCACTAGGTGAAAGTTTAAAATTAGCACCGGTCACCCTCACTCAATCTGATATTGCCTTTTTGCAATACACAGGTGGCACGACGGGCGTTTCTAAAGGGGCTGTACTGACTCATAAAAATATTTTAGCAAATATGCTTCAGATCGTGGCTTGGATGAGCGGTCATTTGAAAAAAGGCGAAGAAGTGGTCATCACGGCCTTGCCGATGTATCATATCTTTTCTTTGACTGTGAATTGCTTGGCTTTCATGTGGTATGGATCTCAAAATATTTTGATCACAAACCCAAAGGACATTAAGGGATTTATCAAAGATCTAAAAAAGTATCCGTTCACAGTGATGACCGGTGTGAACACATTATTTAATGCTCTGATGAATCATGAAGATTTTAAAGCCATCGACTTTTCAAAAGTGAAAATCAGTGTTGCTGGCGCCATGGCCTTGCAAAAAGCAGTTTGTGAACGTTGGAAAGAAAAAACTCAAAGTCTTCTGGTTGAAGGTTACGGACTCACTGAGTCCTCACCTGTGGTTTGTGTGAACCCCATTGATGGCAATGATAAAATTGGAACCATTGGACTTCCCGTCCCTAGCACAGACGTGAAGCTGATTGATGATAATGGAAAAGAAGTGGCTCCTGGCGAACAGGGTGAGCTCTGCTGTAAGGGACCTCAAATTATGCAAGGTTACTGGAAGCGAGAAGACGAAACGGCCAAGGTCCTCACAGCCGATGGATGGCTGATGACCGGTGACGTGGCTCAGGTGGATTCGCAAGGTTACTTTAAAATCGTCGATCGCAAAAAAGACATGATTTTAGTTTCAGGTTTTAACGTTTACCCCAATGAAGTGGAAGATGCCATTGCTTCTCATCCAGGAGTGCTTGAAGTGGCTGCTATCGGAGTTCCGGATGAACATTCAGGTGAAATCGTAAAAGCATTTGTGGTCAAAAAAGATCCTAGTTTGAATGAAAAAGATGTGATCGCTCACGCAAAATTATCACTGACGGGTTACAAGGTGCCAAAACTTGTGGAATTCAAAACTGAATTACCAAAAACCAACGTTGGGAAAATCCTGAGACGCGCACTTCGAAATCCTTAAATTTAAATAAAAAAAAGGGAGATGATTTTGTCATCTCCCTTTTTCATTTCTTTGATTTAAAAAAAATTACGCTTTCTTATTCCAAGAAGAGCACCAGCCTTTTTCAACAACCAATTGGTTCACAAAAATAGTGCAAGTTCCGACTTTTCCGCCGTCCTTTGTGCCCACTTCTTTATAAAAAGAACAGTTGCTGCACAATTGCTGATCCCAAGCCAAACCTTGTCGCTCAGTTTTTAATTTTGCATCTTTTAGATCTGCGTGAACTTTTACGTAATTCACGGCTTTACCTGCATTTCCTGCTGGATCAACAAGTGGGTAACCTAAAGGACCCGCTGCCGCAGCAGCCGCCTTAGAATCGCCACCACGAGCCCGTCTTTTTTCTTCAGCCATAAGAGCCTGAGGAGCAAGTGCTAGCAAAGCAGACAAACCTGTGACTTTTTGGATCAAACTTCTTCGAGTCATTTTCATTTGAGATAATCCTTTTTTGTTAAGTTAAAAGAGCATCTCAAATTTAATGGGAAATCATTGCATTTTCAACAGGTTTTCAATTGGCTTTCAACACAATCACTAGGCCAATGTCTTAAAATCGTGTAAGTCATCTTTGTGACAAACAACAATTTTTATCATTTTCTAGGTTCACCCGTCTTACCTGCGCATTTTCCGAAAATAAAACTTCGCTGGTTTAACAAACGCTCGGCTCAAAATTTAGGTCTGGGAAATTTAAGTGAACAAGAAATTGAAAAGTATTTTTGCAAATTTGAACCTTTCCCCAAAAATGTTGACCAGCCCTTAGCCCTTGCCTACCACGGTCACCAATTCAGAAATTACAATCCTGAAATCGGAGATGGCCGTGGCTTTTTGCACTCGCAATTTCTAGGCTTAGATAAAAAATTTCATGACCTAACGACCAAAGGCTCGGGGACCACTCCTTATTCCCGGCGCGGCGATGGAAGGCTCACTCTAAAAGCCGCCATTAGAGAACTTCTCGCCAGTGAAATGCTTGAGTCCATGGGGGTCAATACCAGCCAAACTTTTTGCATTTTCGAAACTGGTGAAGAGCTCGAACGTCCAGATGAAGTCAGTCCCACTCGAGGAGCCGTTTTGACCAGACGAGTTCATAGCTCTCTCCGGTTTGGCACGTTTCAACGGCTTGCTTTTTTAAAAGAAAAAGAAATGATCCATCAACTTGTCAGTGGATGCCTGGCCACCTACGACCCACAAGTCCGCTCTTCACAGGCTGATCAATTCAAAACGTTCTTAACACTTGTCACAGAAAAATCCGCCAAGCTTGCAGCTCAGCTAATGTTAACAGGTTACGTGCATGCCGTTTTGAACACAGACAACATGAATATTAACGGAGAGGTTTTTGATTTTGGGCCCTACCGCTTCATGCCCCATTTCAATCCCCACTTTACAGCCGCCTATTTCGACCATGATGGACTTTACAGCTACGCTCGACAGCCTGAAAGCTTTCTGTGGGGGCTTCACAGATTAGCTGAATCTTTAAAGTTTGCTGAACCTGAATTGGATTTCCAATTCATCGATCCACTTTTTGAAGAATGCTTTTATCTTGAGCACCATCGATTTTTCTTTGAACGGCTGAATTTAAAACCATTCAATCCCTCGGTTGATCAGCAATTGATTCAAACTTTTTTTCAAACGCTGACAGTAAATCATGTGCGGTTTGAAAAAACTTTTTTCGATTTTCAGTCTGGAAATTCACGACAGGCCTGGAACAACTCCACTCAAGAGAAGCTCTATCCTGAAGAACTCATTCAGCTGATTTCCAAATATGAAGTTCAAAATCCCAGTTTGACTTTAAAAAAGCAAAAGCCCGAGACTATGTACATTCATGAAATTGAGGCCCTTTGGCAGAGCATTCACTTGAAAGATGACTGGTCGCTGTTAAACAAAAAAATCGAATCCATTCGAAGTTATTGAGTGGATCTGAGTCCTATCAAGTAATCAAAATCTTCTTTTGTCAGTCCACCGGATTTAGCATTGTTCGGATCAAACTCGCCTTCGGTGTCACTGAACAGAGCTTGAAACTTTCGTCCCTTTTGCTCTTTTAGAAGTTCAATTTTTTCTTCTAAAGATTCATGCATAATGTAGCGAAACACTTGCACTGCTTTTGTTTGACCCAACCTGTGGGCCCGATCGGTGGCCTGATTTTCCACGGAAGGATTCCACCAAGGTTCCAGGTGAAAGACGTAGCTGGCTTTGGTTAAATTCAAACCTACACCACCGGTCTTTAAAGTCATGACCAGAACAGAACCTTTGGGCGAATTTTGAAAGTCTGCTAAAACTTTTTGTCTTTGAACAGTCGAGACACCACCATGCAAAGCAAAAACGGAAATACCTTTTTCTTTTAAAACATTCACTGTGCGCTCAAGGGTCTTTAAGAATTGCGTGAACACAAGTGCGGACTCACCACTGGCTGTGATTTCTTCTAACGAGTCTAAAAGTGTTTCTAGCTTCGGAGGAATACGCTCGTATTTTACATTCGGTAGTGCTGCAGGATCAGAGCAGGCTTGCCGTAATCGAAGCAGAGCTGTCAACATTTGCAGCTGAAGGCTGCCCTCTGTTTCCACTTCTAATGAGGTCTTAATGGAATTGTTGTAAGAAAGTGCGATATCTCGGTAAATTTCCTTTTGTCGCTCTTCAAAGGCGATGCTGACTTTCGATTCTTGTTTCTCTGGTAATTGACTTAAAATTTCTTTTTTTGTTCTTCGAAGCATCAGAGGTTTTACTTTCAGCTTCAAGTAATCCAAATCCCCTTTCAGCAAAATCTCTGGATTGACGTATTGTTTTCTAAAGTCTTCTAAGGACCCCAGACTGCCTGGAACTAAAATATCTAAGATCGAGTAAAATTCACCGTAGTGATTTTCCATGGGCGTTCCGGTTAAGGCCACTTTGAAATCTGCCTTCAGAGTTCTTGCCATGTTGGTCCGCTTTGTGGCCACATTTTTTAAATTTTGAGCTTCGTCAAAAATCGCCACGTTCCAGCGGTACTGATTGAGATAATCCGCGTGCTCCATCAAAAGACCGTAAGTCACAATCAGAACCAAATCAGATTTGGACTCTAACATGGGTCCCAGTTTTTCTTTATCTCGACTGGAAAACAAAGCCACAGGAAGGCTGGGCGTAAATTTTGCGATCTCTGATTGCCAGTTGTAAATCAAAGAAGATGGCACAACGATCATGACTTTTTTAAGTTCTGATTTTGTTTTTAAAATATCGAGAAAACTGAGGGTCTGAAGTGTTTTACCAAGACCCATATCATCTGCAAGCAAAGCACCCATTCGAAGTTCGTACAAAGACAAAAGCCATTTCACACCCAAAAGCTGGTAAGGCTTCAACCACTTTTTTAATGACTCAGAACCTTCAATTTCAAAATCCATGGAGCCCAATTGATCATAAAACTGACAGGTTCTTTTCCATTGTTCATCCCCGCGGATTTTTACACCTGTCGCTCGTAGAGCAAGAAGTTCTAAAGTTTGATGACGTGGAAGTTGATAGTACCCCGTCTGAGCGGATCGTTTTTTATCACTGGTCCCTTTTTGCAAACGCTCCCAGAAGTGTTCGAGTCTTTTCACAGAAGGAATTTGTTTTTTAGGAATCAGATAATACTTTCCTTTGAATTCAATGACCCCACCTTTTCCAGAGTGCAAAAAGGTATCTAAAGTCACTTGCTCACCTTTTAAGAAAAAGGTCGGATTCAATTCGAACCAATTAAAATTTTGATTGGGCTGATCCGTGACCAAATTCATTTCAAACGAGAACTCATCGTCTCCGAGTTCTTCGATTCTTTGGCCCTTGAGATAAATTTGAAAGCCGTAAGGGATTAAATTTTGAAAAAATCCTGTGGCAAAACCAAGCTCTGGAGGCATGGTGCGAAGCACGCGGTAAGGCCCTTTGATTTCTTCATTCTGAAAGGTCAAAGATTTTAAAAAACTAAACTTTGGTTTTTTAAAATCTTCCAGGCCAAATCTGGAAATGTTATGTTTCATCAATTCATAAACAAGTCTGAGCTCACGCTTCACTAAGCCCTGGCATCTGATCTCGCCCACTTCACGTAAGAACACCTCTTCAGCACTCACAAGACTTAACACTCGGTCCGAGAATTTTTGTAAAGCCACCAGCAAGCTACTTGAGCAAAGTTCTTCAAACTTCATATCACGAACCGTGCTTTCAGCATTGGTCGCAATCAACAGCAGCCTGATTTTTTCTTTCGTCTGATTCACAAGCTCTTCTTGGCGAATGACTTTGCCATCACTGATTTCACCAGTGAAATGCAGACTCAAGGTTTCAAAAAATACGTAATGTAAAAGTCCTAAGTGCTTAAGAAGGCGTATGTCCCATTCTCGCTTGATGCCAAGTCTTGCAGTCAGATCCTTTACTTCTAGATTTAAAATCCAAGGCAAGCCTAATTCTAAAGATTCCAATAAATACTGAGTGGAGGAAGTCCACTGGGAAAGTTCCATGGGCTTTAAGCCTGGAATTTCAATTTGATGATTCAACTCCCACAGTCCCACTTCATTTAAATTGACCTGCGTGTGAGTTCGGTTTTCTTCGATCTCGAAACACTTGCCTTCGACAATCACAGGGATGGCACGCGTTCTGAGGTGATTCAACACCGCTTTTGCTTGCAGCTCTCCTGCCACTTGGACTTGAAAGTGAGTCTGACTGATCTTTGTCACTTCAGGAGAGAACGAGGCCAGCGTCGATTTGATCAACTGATGCTCGAGTTTAAAAGGGTGAATCAAAAGTGTTTGCTCATCTGGCAAAAAAGCAAAGCTATCAAAAATTTGGAGGGATTTATTTTGCGTGTGGATCAGCTGAAACTCAGCTTTCAATTCAGGTGCTTCCGAGAGTTGCATTCTCCAGGCTAAATCAGCTGACTTTTCAAATTCGATTTTTTTGATCGGAATCTGGGAGTTGCCTTCACCGGAGCTTTGTAAAAACAATTTTACTTTGGAATTCCGGTGGGCCGTCATCAGTTTGATCAGCAAATTTTGCATGATCACTTCAAGCTCACCTGCCCCCACACTGACAAAAAGTTTTTTATCTTCTTGAAGTAAGGGCCATCGCTCAAACGGCTGAACTTGATCTTTTCCATTAGGCAAATAATCCAAAGGCACTTTTCTTTGAAATCGGTGTCTGAGAATTTCCTGACAACTGATTTGAGTTCCATTGGAAAAATTATACCGGATGGAATCAGACATGCGATTCAGTCGCTGAACATCAGCCAAATACAAAGTTGAATAGGAAATTAGTTTTTTTCTAAAGACATCCGGCAAATCCCAAAGTCTGGGTGACAGGATTTCTTGACCGGAATGACTGTGAATTTGCCGAAAACTTTGGTTGGAAAAATAAGCAGACAAATCGAGTCCGCTGTCGAAAAGCAAAGAATCTTGAAAGTTAAGGCTGATGGATTCAAATACAATGTCCTCGTCGGACTCAAGAACTTGATTGGATGGGGTGGTATTTGAGGCTTCCGAATCTGACATTGAGCTCCCTTAATCGATTAAGCAGGGTGGCACAACTTGATCCTTTTGTCATGGTCTATTTCGCGGAACTCTCGAGAGTGATTTTTTTAATTTTGACCTCAAACTTAGAACCTGTTTGATCCCCGTCTGTGCTGAGCCACAGAGCTAGCGTCGTGATTGGCGTAAAACTGGCCTGAAATGAAATGTGAGGAGTTTTCCCATCAAATGATTGCACGATCTCCTCATGGATCAAATCACTATTCGGATGAATTCTTTTTTTGCCAACGTTGGCAACAGATGAGTCCAAATTAAAAAAATAAATTTTATCTAATCCTTCATCCTTTGAGGCCAAATCAAAAAGCTTCAAGACCCAATCGGCTGCTATTTTCTTTTGTAACCAGCCTAGTTTTTTATCCCCTTTTGCAACCAGTCCCATTCTGAACAAACTGTCCTCGGGAAATTTTCCATCCTCACTTGGTTTAAGTCCCCCGATAATTTCGAGATCCACTTGAAACTTTGAAACTTCAAAGGGGGCCTTTAACTTATGAACGATGGGACTTGCCGACTTATCAACTTGAACCACCAGATTCTCAGCCTGATTTGAAAGGACATTTGAGGGAATCTTATTATATTTTAGCATCGTCCACTCAGTGGCATCTAAGGGAATGATCATGGCGGCAAGCATTGGGATGAGTTTTTTCATTTCCTTATTGCAATTGACAAGAGTCACAAATGCAAGAATCAATTAGGGTATGAAAAGAATCCTATTTTGTTTTATTTTTGGCTTTATCTCGGTCCTTGTTTTTCACCAGGGTTTGCTCAGTGTTTTTCACTCACTCAAACTTTTCCCGTTCCCGGCCTATAACTTTTCGCCCACTGAGCCTTTAGGGGTGCCAGCGGTACTGTCTTCTGCTTTTTTTGGTGGCCTTTGGGGAATTCTTTTAGGCTTGATGGTGCGAAATAAATCAGGCCCCCTGTTTTTCATCATGTGCATCGTTCTGGGGTCCATTCTACCCACAACTGTCGCCATGCTTGTTGTATTTCCAATGAAGGGTGTGGCGGTTAAGACCTTTATGATTTTCATCGGCCTTGCCTTAAATGCCGCTTGGGGATTAGGGGTGGCTTTAGGTCTTCACTATTTCAAAAAACTTAGCTGACTTTTTTCAGTAATCTGTTGGCTTCCACCGTTGCCAGATATTCCTTAACAAATTGAAGATCATCATTGGAACTTGTATTTCCAATCAAGGCTTTCACTTCTTTGATGCCAGAATTGATTTTTCGAAGACTAAAGCCTTCATTCACGACAGCTTTGAATTTTGTTTCAAAGTACTCTAATTGGATGGGCTTTTCGATCACATCTTGAGCACCAAGCCTTAAAGCTGAGATCAAATGTTCTTTTTTCACATCTCCTGAAGTCATCACAAAGGGCACGTTGATTTTCAAAGATCGACAATGCTCAAGGAGGCGGATCCCACTTCCGCCCCCAAGAGAAATGTCACATAAAACGGCATCAATTTCTTGAGACTTGAGGATATCAAAAGCTTCATTTTCTGAATTTGCCATCACAGGAGTAAAGTACAAAGATAGCAATTCTGTGTAGGTTTCAGCCACTGCTAGATCATCTTCAACAATTAGAACTTTTCGACTTCTTGGCATGCGAGAACCCTCCTCACAGAGAACTGATCGGGACTCAATTCGATTCAATGTAGGGTTCTTGAGTGGGAAAATAATTAAATAAGCTTTATCAGAGAAGACTTAATGGTCTGAATGTGCTAATTTCCCAAAGCGATATACGGGCATAAACCAATTTTAACTGCAAGGGACCTCAACGTGAATGCTGATAATACCTCACCGACTGCTTGGATTGGAGAGTTTGCGACTCTTGAAGTTGTTGACCTAAAAGAGATTGGAACTTTTTTAGACCTTGGAGTATCAAAGGATCTTTTTCTTCCTTTCAGTGAGCAGACCCGTGAACTTCGTCGGGGCGATTTTGTCGTTGTTCACATCTATTTAGATAAAATGGACCGACTGACAGCGAGCATGAAAGTCGATACATTCCTATCGAAAAAGCCTGCACCTTACAAAACAGATGAGGCCGTGGACTTATTGATTTATGCACAAACAGATTTGGGTTTTAAAGCGATCATTAATAATCAACACGGCGGAATCCTTTACAACTCTGAAGTCTTTCAAGAAATTCAATATGGGCAAAAAATTAAAGGCTTTGTTAAAAAAGTTCGTGAAGATGGAAAAATTGATTTGATTCTTCAAAAATCTGGGCATGCGGCAGCTCAAGAAGATATCGGACCCAAAATTATCGAAGAAATTAAAAAGGCTGGGGGCTTTTTACCCATCACAGATAAATCAGATGCAGATAAAATCTACTCCCTTTTTGGTGTCAGTAAAAGGAAATTTAAAATAGCTCTGGGTGGTCTTTATAAAAAAAGACTGATTACAATTGAAGCCGATGGCATTCGGATCGTAGGCCCGTGAATATCCAGCAGCTCCTTGCTATTCATGAACTTCACGGCAACGACCAGACACTTAAAAGTTCATTAGGTGATGCCTATCTCTTTCAATTCAATCCTATTTTTCAAAACGTTCGAAAATCAGTCCTTCAATTGAAAACAACTTTTCAATCACCCCCTGATTCAGAATACCAAACACTCCCCTACACACAGCTCGAAAAAATACTCAAATCAAACTGCATTCCCTATTACGACAACGTCAGTGTTTTAAAAAACTTGCCTCAAGCTTTAGACTGGTCATTGGTTCAAGATTCCCTTCGTAAAAACTTTGTTTTCCATGAAAGCTGTCATGTCATCGCCCGAAATAAAACAAAAGCTCTGATCCAAACCGCAGATTCACAACAAAAGATATTCCTACGACTCCTTGAAGAATCCTTTGCCAACACCCTCGAGCTTCTCTCGATTATTCACGCTCACGATTCAACACATCGCAGTTTCTATGAAGTCAACTCGTTTACAAGTTTGTTTGAGCATCAAAGCCACTTTAAAAAAGCAAGCCTCGAGCTTGGGACCTTCGAGCTGTTTCACATGGTTTTGATGGGTTATGTTTATTCAAACTTTTTAAAAGCCTCTTTAGATGAAGCTGATTTCAAATTGATTTTGGATCTGACTTTTCAAAAGAAGATGCGAACTATTAATGACAAAGCTCTGAAATCCATTCTAAAGCTGACCTTTCAATTGGATTTAGACTTCAGGCTTCATATCACACCTTTGCATTTACAACTCAGTGGCCACAAAGTTTCTGTCATCGAATTAAGGAAAATCCCCATCCAGGACCTGTTGGTCCAACATCAAGAAATTATCAAATCCATGATTCACGAAGCCTTGCGAAA
>CAZPBD010000025.1:0-22711 GCA_964584655.1 uncultured Pseudobdellovibrionaceae bacterium
TTCGAATCTCTCCGGCCGCACCAATTTTTAAAGAAGATCGAATGCTTCAATCATTAACCAAAAAAAATATTTTTCTGCTGGATGGCTTCGGGGCATTGCTGAGTGCTGGAGTGACCGGCGGCTTGCTACCGTTATTTCATCAGTTACTTGGTTTACCGGTCGAGCTTCTCTATCAACTTACCAGTATTCCTATTCTCTATGCGGCGTTTTCATTGTGCTGTTACTTTTTTGTGAAGACTACAAAACCTTGGATGCTGATAATAATCATGATCGCAAATGTCAGCTACTGCATTTTATCGGGCTTGATATTAACTTCGCACAAGAGCATTACGATTTTAGGTCAAACCTTTTTGATTTTCGAGATTTTAGTCGTTTTGGCAGTTGTAGCAATTGAGCTCAATGTTTACAGAAATTCGTTTTTAAGAAAAAAGAATATTATTTAGTAACAAGACTTCTATAAAATTTCTGTAATTCTTCTAGCTCTGACTTTACTTTTTTATCAAGCGATTTTGCATCAACTAAAATAGACTCTCCCCAATATTCTTCAGTTCTTAAGCGGTCCAATAATCTTTCCAAAGCGAAATTATTTAAATCTAATTCGGTTTGAATTCTTCCCTGAATCGCGTTTTTGATAACTGAAGTTTCGTGGGTATATTGGTGAAGTAGAACATGGCGAATCGCATTGATTTCTGGATCCGGGTTGTTCGCCCAATCTTTTAATGAATTCCAAATTGCCTGGGCTTCGGGGGATAATCGTCCTGGCCGATAACCCGAGTGTGCAGAGGCATCGTGTCCTGCGAAGGTACGAGGTGACATCGTGACGCCATCGACTCGCATCGTAGTTGTGATCATTCCCATGGGTGTCAATCCAGAGCCAACAAAGTCAATAAGATCACGAATTGTTAAGTCATAATGCAAGGGAATTAAAATAGCTTTGTGATTTCCTGAGTTGATGTTTGAGTGGCCGTGGATGAGAAACCATTGGGGTTCGAAGTATTTGTCAACTTGCCGCACTAATGTTTTCATCGAGTACTCATCAAATGAATCTAAGGCCGTTTTCGCTCTTTGAAATTTTTGGACTAAATCAATTGAGTCTGCAAAATTAACTAGCTCATTTGAAAAAGTGATCCATTGGGCCGTCGTCAAATTTCCTTTTTTGCTATAAAAATTAATCAACTCTTGAAAGTTTTCGGACCTGGATTTCAACATGGCTAAAAGATCGGTGAGTTTCTTTTGATCCAGTCTTTTGACACGAGTGTTTAATTTACTTAAGAAAATTTTTGATTGTTTTACGTAAAAGTCATTTTGTTCTTTTGATAATTGAATTGTAGAAGGATAGTCAGTGTCGTTCCATAAATTTTCAAACAATTTCACGACAGTTTTTGGACTGTTGTAGTCGACAGCTTTCTTACAAGATTGAGCCTGGGTCACTGAGCTGTTCAGAAAGCAGATCAGGATCAAAATAACGACGGCTCTTGAATTGTCACAAAGGTGACTGAAATTGCGCCACAAAGGCTGTAAAAAAGATTTGAAAGAATTTATTTCCATCTAAGAGTTAAAAGTGCAATCGGAATTCCAACTCAGATTCTCAATTTGAGAATTCAATCTTCAAAGTTTATCTTGAGGCCAATACACACTGGGGTCTTCTTCATCTTTAAAATATTCAACCGTTTGTCCGTTTTGTGTGACATGACCTTGATCATTTTGCTTTTTTGAGTCTGGGTAGTAACACATCTCTTCAGGCTCTTGGTTTGATAGAGCTAAAAATTTGAATGGCTTTTCAGTATGATTGTAAAGGTGATGAGCACTCTCGGGTCCCGTGCCGAAGTAAACGAGATCTCCTGGTTTTAAATGATGAAATTCATTGTTAATTCGAACAGTGGCTTCTCCCTCAAGGACGATGGCCAATTCTTCTTCTTTTGAATGCCAGTGATAAGGAAAGGAAAAGGTTTTGGGCTGCATAATTTTAATATGAAACCCAAGATCTTTTGCACCCATTTTTGCGGAAACTTCCTTGTAAGAACTTTTATATTTTTCTCTGGAATTTCCAGGTTCGAATCCGTCTTGATCAAATAAGTTTACAATATTTGCCATCTGCACCTCAATTTTTGATAAAAACATGGAGTTGAAATGGGTTCAAGTCGCAACAATTCGGGCTCAGCAGGAGCTTCTCAAACTGATACAGTGCACGGATGTTGTAAGTAGACTCAATAGGAAAGTGGGTCACTGGATGTTCAAAGCGCTTCTTAGCATTTTTTTTATTCTAAGCCCATTGTTGGCCTTTTCTACCGAGTTGACCTCGAAATCTGATTATCGCACAAGAGTTCTTAAATCCATCCAAGCCGAAAACAGTTGCAAAGTTGTTGTCACCCGAGGGGGAGCGAGTCGAAGTGCTGTCACGCGGGGAGGAACCACAAGAGGTGCTTCACCATTGCAAGCTTCTGCACTTCCTTCCAAAGTTCAAGAGTTCAGCGATCGGTACGCAAAAGTAATTCAAGCAGAATTTGAAATTCCTTACGGGTTTGAGCATGACCCTCAGTCCTACTTCTTTTTTAAAAATGATCCCTATGAGGGAGCAGCCAAACTCAATATTTATGAGCAGATTGGTTATCGCTGGTCAGCACCGGGGGCTCCAAGCAAATCCCTCACCTGGATGGAGCAAGCACAAAATTATAAACAATATTTGATTAACTCTGGACGGGATCCAAAGAAGAACTGGACACCTGTCATGGTTCTTTATCGTTTCATCGGAAAGACAATAGATCCAGCTACAAAAAAAGAAGTGGATAAGTACGACTATTTGTTCATCGATCCTCTGACAGAGTCCTTTCCAAGTGATATGACAAATTGGAATGTATTAACAAAGGACGTTCAATTTAACATTCCCTTTAATGCTATTTTCTCAGCCTTTCAAAAGGGACAATTCCCCATCTTGGATGCCAATCACGATTTCAATCATTTAGTTTCAGGATTACGTTTTCCGGAGCTCACTTCTTCAATCATTGAAATGATCCAAAAAGTAGATCCCAAAAAAATCAGCTTAGGATTTAAGCGACGACAGTATTGGTTAACCGAGGCCTTGTCCATTCTGGATCCCGCTAGTCAACAGGGCAATCATGACTTTTTAAAAAAGCAGGGAAGATCCACGAAGTTAAAATCAGTGGAAAGCATTGAAAAAGAAGTTCTTCAAATGGGTGAATCCGCCATGGTCGCTTATGCATTAAAATTATCCCGGTATTTTGAGTCTCAACTTCGGGATGTTTCTGGTGGAAATTCAAACTCAGCAGAGAAGTGGTACTATTTAGGTGAGAGCTTTGGAATGAAGGCCAAGGATTTGATTTTTGAAGATATCACATCAGCAGAAAGACTGGATCGATTGAGTGAACTATCAAGAACTTATTTCGATAACGGACCTGTCACTTTAAATGCAAACGCGAAGAAAATGACAAATGAAACGGCGACCTTTAATTTTAATACCTTTGTAACAAGCCAAAAAATTCTGGCACTTCTTCTCTCAACTACTGATTCAACCTTGCTGGCCACTGCGGGATACTCCAAAGAACTAGCTGTTCAGGATTTAGCTCGATACGTCAGCCGCATAGAATGGCTTCTCATCCAAAAACCATTTACTTATCAGGAATGGGCCACAAGTTTTTTAAAACAAGAGATGGCTCTCAATCATCCCATGTCTGAAATGTTAATGACAGTATTTGGGAATGAATTAGTCGAACGAATCTACTTGGGTTTTGGTGAAAAAAGGACCGAGAATTAAGCTTGATTTCTTAAGTTCAAAAGTTAGTATCAAGACTTAATTCATCAAAGTCGGTTCAAAATGAATACTGAAAATCTATCTATCAAAGCCACTCAAAAAGAATGGTGGGGACTGGTCGTTCTCGCTCTGACTTGTATGCTTTATTCTATGGATCTTACAGTTCTAAATCTTGCGGTTCCCCAACTCAGCCGTGCACTGAATCCAACGCCTTCACAACTCTTATGGATAGTGGATATCTACGGGTTTTTTCTGGCGGGCTCCTTGATTACGATGGGCACTCTTGGGGATCGGATTGGTCGAAGAAAAATGTTACTCTTGGGAGGGGCGATCTTTGCGACAGTCTCCGCTGTTGCTGCCTTTTCGACCTCCGCTGAAATGTTGATCGTACTTCGAGCTTTGCAAGGTATGGCGGGAGCGACCTTGGCTCCATCGACTCTTTCTCTCATCCGAGTTTTGTTTAGAAACCCAAAGCAAAGATCCATTGCTATCGGACTTTGGGGTACCAGTTTTTCTGTGGGCGGCTTGATTGGCCCTTTGGTCGGTGGACTTCTGATTGAAAATTATTGGTGGGGATCTGTTTTTCTTATCAACGTTCCTGTGATGCTATTGATGATTGTCTTAGGTCCAATTTTACTTCCTGAGTTCAAAGATCCAAAGGCGGGGAAGTTGGATCTGACCAGCGCTGGTCTTTCTCTGGTTGCGATTCTTCTGGTTGTGCTGGGATTAAAAAGTATAGCTGAACATGGCCTTCAGTTATTCCCTTTGGTCTATTTAACTGTTGGTCTATTGACGGCATTTGTTTTTATTCGAAGACAAACAAATCTACAGGATCCACTGATGGATTTGAAATTGTTTAATAATTCAAAATTCAATTCTTTAATGGCGACAAATTTTTTTACGATGTTTGTGATTTTTGGAACTTTCATATTTACCGCACAATACATGCAGTTGATTATGGGGTTAAGTCCCATCCGGGCAGGGCTCTGGTCGATGACTTTTTCAGCAGGCTTTATTATTAGCTCTTTGCTTTGTCCCGTGATCGCTCGATTTGTTAAGCCTGCGTATGTGATGGCCTCTGGTTTAATTCTTGGTTCAATTGGTTTTGTGATCATGTCCCAAGTGAATGGTGTCACAGATATTTTAATGTTAGGTTTTGGGACATTTTTATTTTCCTTCGGAAGCTCTCCAGTTCTTCTTTTTACGACAGGTATGTTGATCAATAGTGCTCCACCGGAAAAAGCAGGATCAGCTGCGGCACTATCTGAAACCAGCAACGAGCTTGGCGGAGCTTTAGGCATTGCAGTACTTGGAAGTTTAGGGACTTTTCTTTATCAACGAAAACTCAATCAATCAGGCGCCGCCTCCAGCGACAATGAATTATTTGTCGCTTTTCAGGGAACTCTGGAAAATGCAATCAGTTACGTGCAGAAACTACCCTCTGAAATTTCCAATTCAATGATCAAAATTGTTCATGATGCTTACATTCAGTCCTTTGAAGTCGTGATGCTCGTTTCTTGTTTGGTTTTGTTTGCTTTGTCTGGACTGGTCGTCAGTCGATTGCGTGATGTCAAACTTGAGGACGAAGCTTAAAAACTGGACTCGCCCTAGACCGCAGGCAACCCGATATTATCTCTATGAGAAATTTATTTTTTATCGGTTTAATTGTCTTTCAATTTCAATTCGCATTCGGTAAAAAAATTGAAGACTATTTTGTGAATCCTCAAACAGATCTTTCTTGGATGACTGAAAAAGAAAAACTCAGCTACTACACTTTTCTTTTTTCTCTTCACACTTTTGTTGATGCAGAATTAAACAAAGACACAGCTGTTGAGTACGTTGATAAAAAATATGCCTACGACTTCAGCTCTCGAAACATAAAATTGATTGAACAAGTCATAGGACTTGAGGAAGCACATGCCATCGGTCCTTTAGCCCTAATTCCTTGGGTGGCTCCCGGTGCAGCTGTTGTTCTACGCTCAGCACTTCCCAGAGCATTAGCTCATGTTTCTACATACGGTTCACGAGCGTCTTCTGTGGCTGAAAAAGTTGTAAGAAACGAAAAATTTATGGGCGTGATCAAAGAGTATAAGCCAATGAAGTTGCCCTCTGTATCTCAAGTTTTAACGGCAGGTTCTGTTGTCGTTGCCGGCGTTCAATTGGCAACTTCTGAAGATGTACCAAATAAGCCAGCAGAAGCTGCGGCACCTTCGCCAGCACCTGTCCCTGCAAAAGTGAAGGAAACGGCAGCTGAAGCAATTGAAATCGATAACCCACGGGCTGAGGGAAGTTTTTGTTTGTTCGGCGCTCAAGCTTCTGTTTACAAAAAAATGGGAGACCGGAATTTGTGTACCGCTCCAAAAGGTTCCGTTAATAATCCCATTTGTGCTGAAAGCGGTTTCAAGCCCAGTTTTCTTTGCCAATCTTTTGGTCTCTCTGCCTCAAAGTAAAAATTTGCTGTCACTTCCGAATTATGTGTTGGATTGCAAGCGGGTCAGGGACTGCGCGATCTTTCGGCCAGATGTTCAACGGCATTTATAGATCAATTTTTACCAAAGGTGAAAGCATTGGCTCCAGCTGAGCTTGATCAAGTGCAAAAGCAAATTATTGCGGGAATGGAACAACTCAAATCGCAGTCCGGTTTGCAAGGAATCACTTATCTCGAGTATTGTGCTGACAATAATACAATGAACAAGGGCCGACAAAAAACGCCGTGCAATTCGTTGATGAATATTATGGACCAATTTAAAAAAGAAAGTCCTAAACTTGTAGCCTCTCTGGAGTCTGCTGGTGCGCCAAAACCAGCAGGTCCAGGACAAGATGCGAAATCAGGAAGTAAATAGAGTTTTATAGTTAATCAGAAGTTGACCAAGACAAGTGAATCTACAATCATAGACGAATGAAAAAAATATTAGCTCTTCTTTTTGTTTCTGTTTTTGTAAAAGCTCACAGCGTTGATTTTCTTTCTCCTAAAGACGGAGATAAATTAACAAATCCCATCAAAGTAAAGATGCTTGTAAAAAAATTCAAGCTTCGCGCCGCTGGCGAGGACTCTGAAGATAAAACCTCAGGTCACCACCACATTTTAATTAATACTGAAGCCATTCCCGAAGGTCAGCCAATTCCAGCTGATGATAAGCATTTGCACTATGGCAAAGCTCAATCTGAGGCTGAGCTCACTTTGCCTCCCGGCGAACATACACTGACATTACAATTCGCAGACGGAGCCCATCGTTCCTATGGACCCAAGCTTAGCAAGACAATCAAAATTACAGTTCTTAAGTAGAAAAAAGATCCTTCTCCACTGGGTATTTTAGTTTAGGATACCCAGCAAAGAAGGTTGAGCCACTTTTTGTTTTGAAAGTGACTTTAAAAAAAACTTACAGTGACATTGGAAATGAAACGCTAAAAATCCAAGCATTGTTGTCTAAATCAACGCCGTCGAAATCTCCCACTGATGAAAAGGGTCCGACTTTTTGAAGTTCAGCACTGTCATAACTTAAATTCTCATACTCTAAATTCAGACTTACAACTTCAAGCAGGAATCCCAAACCCACACGGTAACCTTTTGCATTTTTGAACTTGATATCAAAATTGCCAGCGCTTTCAGGATCTAAACTTCCACCCATGATGTAGGTTCCCCAAATGCGAATTCCAAAATTGGGCATTTGCATTCCAATGACGGGGCCCCAATTCATAGCGTCTGCCATTTCGTCATAACTCACAGAGGAATCTTTGAACTGAGGTTTAGAATAACGACCGTCAAAACCTAAAAAGAAGGCTTCACTGATATGAAATTCAATTCTTGCTCCTAGTCCAAGTCCTATGGATTCACCGGTCGAGTTAGAAAACGGTGAGGGGTAATTCACATCAGTCTCACCAGATTCGTAAGTGATCGCTGGTTCTAAGAAGAGTCCACCACTAGAGTCCGCGGTATGAGCCACCTCAGTCATTGTGAGCGCAAATAATAGGATTGCAATTTTATTCACCATATAATTACTCCACCTTTACCAAAACAACGGCATGAGAAGCCTTGCCGTTCAAAATTGTTTCATTGTCTGTTGTTGAAAGCCCAGCAGCCTTAAATGAATTTTTCATACGGGTGTCCGAAGTATTAAACACTGACGAAAATAAATTTGGCTTTTTGGCCATATTGTAAGTATCGACATCTGCGTAACTCATGGTTTCAATATATCGTTCGATTGTCTTATTTCTTCTGTCCGCAAGATCCGCTTGATAAGTTGTCAGACGACTTTTACTTTCAGCAGGGTACTCTTTGTCCGACCAAGAAAGGACCAGAACTTCTTCAATTTTTCCGTCAGCCCGGGCTTGATCAATGACAGAAACAAGAGATGTTTTTGCTTGATCTGTCAGTGTTGCACTTCCGCTTTCAAATTGAATTTCGACAAAGTTATGAACATCTGATTTAGCTGCTGCAGATCTTGTGACAGAAGCATTTCCACTTTGGTTAGTGGCCACCTTTTGGGGTGAGCTCGAGCAACCGATGATTCCCATTACCATTATAGCCGGTACAAAATAACTTTTCATAAATTCTCCTTTTTCGTGTTTAAGTTCAATCATTCGACACTTATTGAATTGATAATGATATCCACTCTTCGATTCAGAGCTCGGCCCGAGGAAGTCTTGTTCGTCGCAATGGGTTGAGTATCCCCTAAGCCTGTCGCCACGATTTGGCCGCTGTTCATATTATTATTGGTAACGAGGTAGGTTTGAACTGCCTCTGCTCTTTTCATTGAGAGATCTTGATTGCCGATTTTTGTACCAAGAGAATCTGTGTGACCTTCGATCTGAATTTGACTGGATTTAATTGTCCGCAATACATTCTGAACTTTTGTAAGTAAGGGGATGTTTCTTTCACTTATCAAGGCTTGATTGTTTTCAAAGTTTAATCCTTTAAGTCTCAAAATTAACTGATCACCATTCTTTAGAATATCGGCATCTCTTTCAGAAAGCTGCCGTCTTGCATTTTCAAACGTGGTGTTTATGGAATTTTTTTGAATGAACGACTCGTCTTCTACCTTTGTTTGACTGAGTTCTTGCTCTGTGGACCTCAAATTCTGATCAACCTTACTCATAATCTTTTCAGATTCTGCTGTTGCAATTGCATCAGATGATTCTGCTTGAGCATCTAACTCGTCAATCTTTGGGCCTAGGGAACACGACGAAGTCAGGAAGACAAAAGCAAACAAGAATGATTTCATTTTCTTCGTCATGTGTAATTGATTCCTTTTTTTTACTTTAAAATCTCATTTCAGCAAAGACGGGACTGCAATTGAGAGTCCAAGGCTGAACAGTTTTAAATTGCTTCAAAGGATCCATCGAGATGCAAATTACAACTGTGATGTCGCAAATCATTTGGGCCTCATGATTGCACAAGCTAGAAAACAATCGATTCAACCAAAATAGAAAAGGAGATTCCGAAAATGATAAAAAGTTTAAAGTCACGACTCACAGAGGATCAGCCCGAAAACTTAAATCCTGATACTGAGGCGTTTAATTTTGATGATTACTCAGATCGATTAGGAGTAGAAGACGCCCGTGTTCAGTACAATCAAAATTCTTTTCCACAGTTTCCCGTCTCAATTGTAGATGATTTTCTCGAGGAAAAAGATAGAAAGTTGATCTCATTTCAGCTTCACAAAGTTTTATCAGATTCTTTTATGCTTTATCTGAAATCTCTCAATTTTCATTGGAATGTGAAAGGTTCACATTTCTTAACACTTCATAGACTGTTTGATGAGCAAGCAAAAGAACTTATTGTAGCCATCGACCTGATCGCAGAGAGGATTCGTGCTTTGGGTTTCGCAGTTCCTGCCACTTTCTCAGAGCTCAGCCAAGCGACTACAGTTAAGGAAGAGAAGTCAGTTCTTAATTCAGATCATATGATCTCCATACTTTGTGAGAGCCAATCAGAAGTGATTCGCACCATTTGTAAAGTCCTCGAGAAGATTGATCCGCTCCAAGATTTACCGACGACTGACCTGTTAACAAATCGACTTTTCACTCACCAAAAGAATGTTTGGATTTTAAAAAGTTTGATGAATTAATTTTTAGTATCGTTGCATATTTCATCAAAATTGTTTGGCCCTTCAATTGCTGAAGACAAGAGTAAGGAATTTAACAACTCAATAATTAAAATGGAGGTATTCAATGATCAGTGCAGCAATTTCATTTTTTGTACTCGCACTCGTGGCCTATTTCTTCGGAGCTTCTGGCATCGCTGGAATGTCGATGGAAATCGGTAAGGTTTTACTTGTCGTGTTTTTGATCCTTTCAACCATTTCCTTTGTACTCGCAATGGTGCGAGGTCGAGGTGGTAAGGTCTTTGGAGGCCGTCTCGATTAGTTAGTAATTTTATTTTTTTATTCACAACAACCCAACCCAAGATAGGAAGTAAAGATGGCAAATCTCATCAACGATACAATGAATAAGGCCAATGATTTTAAATCACGCGCCGGTAACCCTGAGGTTCATCTGGACCACATGGTACAGTCTGCTGGAGAAAAAGTGGGAGCTTTAGCTTCTCAAGTTTCCGATAGGACGACTGACTATATTAAAACAAGTCGAGAGTATGTTCTCGCAAATCCTGTCAAAGGCGTTGCGATTGCTGCTGCAACTGGCATTGTTGCTGGTAGCTTATTAAGTCTTTTGTTTCGCTCTAGACCCCATTAATTCAAGTGTTGGCCTTTGACTAGATCCTAGGCAAAGGCCAATCCCACCGTGAGGTCTTATATGATTTTCAGTTCGTTTTTTCAGTCTGTTCAACAAAAGGTTTCAGGAGTGACTTTTCAAAGTCTATTAGGACTTTTTTTAATCTCCACTTTGATTCTTTCCTGTTGGCATTTGATGAATTTGTTTTTGATTTTTTCAAATCAATTCCGTTTTGCATTTGAGTACCAATTGGCGTTTTTTATTCTGCTAGCAGGAGCCAGTCTCGGTGGATTTATCTATTTGTTTAAAGGAGCTTCCATGCAAAGAGAAGCGGTTCTGGTGGAACCTTTGTCGTTAACAAATCCTAGGCAAATTGCTGCTCACTTTTTTAAGTCAGTGTTAAAGGGCTATTTTTCAAATTCGAATAGAAGTTACTAGAAACGAACCCGGCGCAGGATTTTTTTCACTGCTTCCACATAGGCTTCTGGTTGTTCAACAGGAACAATGTGACCTGCATTTGGAATCACATAAACTCGAGATCCTCTGAGGCCTGTTTCCTTATGCAATTGAACAGCTTCCAATTGGAACTGAAGTCTTTGTCGATCTTCTTTCTGTCCTAGGATCCAAAATCGCTCAGGTCCATTTGCAAAGTCTTGGTTGCGGATATCAAATCCTTTTGAAGACCAAGCCAATTGTGAAAGGCCTTCTGCAATTTGAATTCTTTTAACAGAATATCTTTCGTGAGATTTTGAAAGCTCGTCTACCTTTTGTAACCAGAATGCACGGTAGGTCCAAAATTCGTTTGATTGAACCAACCAGGGGCCCCAAACAGGAAACAATCCCATCCACTGTTGCCATGCTTCATAGTTTGCATTGGGAGGATTATTTTCGTCGTGTCTTCCCATGGGTGCTGTTTCAATTAAAATTGGAAAATCTTTTTTGTTCCAATAGGGCGAAAGCGAAGCGCTAAAAGAAAGCGAAACTAGCACTGGTTTTTTGATTCGAAGTGCTTTTTTAATCTGCACAACTTCACTGACAAGTTCCTGGGCTGTCACCATGCCGGTAAAAAATTGTGAACCTGCAATGACGGATTCAGGGTGTCTGCTAAAGTGAAGTGAAACCCAATTCAATCTTTTCTGAGTCAAAACAGTCAAAATTTCTTCGTTAGGTAAGTAGCCCCGGTAGATGCCAGGCAGTAATATAAGTGTCGGCTTTTCTGCATCAAGCACCGAACTGTGAATCATCATTCGAGCGCCTGATTGCAACTGTAATGTTTGAGTTTGGATTGCAAAAGACAGAAGGGGAGTGGCCAATAGCGCGACGATCAGACAATTTCTAATTTTATTCATGGAAGTCTTATAGCCTATACCACGTGCTTTCATACTGTGAAAAATCTTCATTTTAAGTTCTTTGTAAAATATCAAATTCTTAGTTGCACTTATTGGAATCTGTGGCAGATTGTCCGCAGACCTTTAAGATATAAGCTGATGATAGGGTTCAGCGTTTCTACGAAACACCGTAAATGTTTCACTGCTCGGGGGATCAATGCATCGTAAGATTATGACGTCTGTATTCGGACTTTTGTTAGTCCTTAACTTCAATCTCGCATTCGCACAAAGCCAACGCTACCCATTAAGACCCGATCAAAGCCTCACTCCTGGTGAACTTTGCCAAGTGGCTGACGCTTACAGATATCCAGAAAAGATCAAATACTGTGAGCGAAATGTTGAAACCCAGCTCAAAGATCGAATCATCAAAACTTACGACGCAAAACATGGTTACGGAATTCAGTTCCAAAACCGCGGTTCTTTCAAAATTGACCACTACATTCCACTTTGCATGGGTGGATCGAACACAAAGTTTAATCTTTGGCCTCAACACGAATCCGTCTACAAGCACACAGACCCGCTCGAAGGTCTTTTATGTGAAAAAATGAAGTACGGAAAACTCAAACAAGCTGACGCGATCGTTCTGATCCGCAAAGCAAAAAATGATTTCTCGACAATTCCCGGTATCATTCGCGCTATTTCCACTCTGTAAATAGCGGTTTAACTCAAAAATCTGACCCATGACATTTTGCCACCAGTTGAGGTGGCACAATCTTCGCTATTCAATCTTTCATGATTTGCACCGCTTCAAGAATTCTCTTGAAGTGATACCGATCATTTTTACAATGCGAGGATTTTTAGGCGATCCGGATAGAAAAAAAATTTACGTGGAGGCTTTAAAGTGGTCCGCTTATCACGTAAATATTCTACCGGATCGCTTTTTATGACTTGTCATCTTGTGTCATTGCACGATGTTGATGTATAAGAGTCGTTCACTTAATGGGGGACTCATGCCGAATACGTCAACGGAATCACAGAATCTTGAATCAACTGCCAATCCAACTATGGATGACCTATCTGACACAGATGAGGATCTTGGCGATGATCTTAAGAAAACTCGTGAGCAAGAAGAACTTGAACACATTCAAGCTCTACAAGCTTTAGCGCTCAGTGGTGTTTCTATTGATGAAGATACTGACGATATGTCACATCTTGATGAAATCGATAACATTCTTGATCTTGAAGAAGACAAATTTCCAAAATTCACACTCGCTAAGAATAAAGCTCGGTTTTTGCGAATGGTCAGCTGGTACCGTGGCAAAGAAGAGTGGATCGAAGTAGCTCCTCTTTCTGGAGTGACTAAGCTTTTCAAGCAGCAAACAAAAGAACTCGAAGGTATTCGTTCTTCGAAAATGGATTACGAAATGGAACTTGAAACGGGAACATTGACGCCTTCACAGCGTTCTTATCGCCGTGACGAACTTAAGATGTGTAAGGTTCAGGAGAAAATGGCAGTTCATTTGATTTCTAAGCTTCAGCTCAAAATTAAATCTGGACGAAGATAATATTCAGCTTTCTTAACTCTATTTAAATCGACTCTCAAAATTTTAAGTTCCAGACAAAAGGCGTGTTACTCACGCCTTTTGTCGTTTTATTGTTTGATTAAATAATCTGGACTCATATCTCACAATGGCGCGCCGATGAGACAGTTGTAGCCGTTTTGGTTCGTTCTGAAACATTTAAGGAGGACACATGTCTCGTTCAATCGTCATACTCGTCACTGACAATCATGATTTCACAGAAAATGCTCGCAAGCATTTCGAAGGTCAAGATTGTGCACTACAAACTTACACACCTGAGCAGTGGAGAAATGGTGTTGATAGCCCATTCTTTCGTCAGCAGCTCGTACAAGGTGTTCCTGCATTAGCTGGTGGCACAAGCCCAGTCAGCACAGGTTATTCTGGCACAGTCCTCTCATTTCCAACGCCGAATGATCACTCAATCCAAAAGATGGATGATATCGAAGCAAAAGCGATCGAAAACGCAATCTTGCAATACCGCGGAAATCTAACTGAAGCTGCGAAAGCTTTGGGAATTGGTCGCGCCACTTTATATAGAAAAGTGAAGCAGTACCACATTGATCCCGCAGTCGCTCGCAAGAAAAAAGCAATGGCTGCTTAGTCTTACGACAACGAGTATGAATTTTATAAAGCCATCAATCGGATTGATGGCTTTATTATTTGAATAAGACTTTGTTTTTATTATATGACCTGGACGTTTGTATCAGGATGGTACGTCAACTTTCACTTCAACACTCGTCTAAAGGTCAAACAGCTAGAATCAATAGGCTTGCGACTGGAATATGGTGCGAGTTTCGCATAGACTAAAAGAGTTGAGAGGGGATCCAATGGCTAAAATTTTGCCTTTTCCTAAGTCCAAAACAACACGAGCTGAATTGATTCAAAAATCGTTGAATCAAAAAGCAGTGATACCTTTATCATTGTTGTCAGTTTTAGTTGTGACTTTGTCTTTGAATGAATGGATTCAGGTCGCCTCTCGAAAGCTGGATTCCACTCGGGGAGTGGCAAGCTTGCCAGCCGAAGATTTTGAAAAGCAAATCAAATGGGAACATCGTTGGGCGGATTCTCTGAAGAATCCGAACTCTAGACCTGGTGTATCTGCTGATCGCCCTAGCCAAGTGGATAAGCTGTTATTTGGAGTCTTGCAAGGAGACGTGAAGCTCACACGCCTTGACGGTCACATCAGTGAGCTCGAGATGAAAAGTCCTGTTGAATTAAAAAATCGTGAAGAGTTCCTAGAGACTTTTAAAGATGTTTGGTCAGTGCAATTCGCAAAAGTTGAGCTGCTGAAAAGTGATTCAGATACTTCCAAAGAAACTTACCGTTTGCTCGATCAAAAAGGGCAAGTTGTAGGCTCTGCTGTCTTTGGTCTAGAGGATTTGCAAAATATAACAAAATTGCAATTCTTGACTCTTAAGCAAGCCAACTAATTCCGATTAAATCCTCATGGTTATTGAGGATTTATCTAAGCCCCTTTTAGAAAATAAAAACAAAGCGCCTGTCTATCAGGCGGACCCAGCTGAGCGCATGATTTCTTTTATGCTGGATAGTGCTTTGCTTGCACCCATTGTCACTTTGGTGTGCTCAATCCATCTAAAAGAAATCAGTCTTGATGAGGCGGAAGGTTTTAGCTCGTCACTGATTTACTCGATGTGGATCACGGCAGCTTTCACATCGATTTCTTTACAATCTCTATTCCTTTATTTCTTTTCATGTACACCAGGACAGGCCTTTTTAAATCTGAAAGTACAATCCATAGAAACTGAAAAATTAGAATGGGGTGCTTGTTTTTTAAGAAGCATTACTTTTCATCTTTCGTTTTTGCTTATGATGGTTCCGTTCATTGAGGTTCTTACTCATCGATTGGGCCGTTGTGCCCATGATCGTATTTCTGACACCATGGTCGTGCAGGCTCATGCGACTCAAAAGCTAAGACTTTCCACTCAGGCTCGTTGGAATCTAAAATTCTTGACCTTCGTTTTTGTTTACTTGGCTTTTTCGATTTACTTGATTGATTCAGATGAGTCTCTTTCTTATCCAAGCCTTCAAGCTGAATCACAAACTGAAACGTTAGATGAAGTGGTTTCTGAAGCCTTACTATTGAAGAAATTTGATGTTGAGACTCAGAAAAAAGTAGATGAGTTGCTCTGGAAGGCGAAATCAAAAAAAGACCATGTACTTGCTTATTTTTACCGTTTCAAGAGCTCAACAAAGAAATCAGATCAGCTGCTCATTTCTCAACAAATTTGTCAGAAGAATAGTTCAGCACTTTGCAATGTAACTCGATCTGAATTGGATTTGGAAAGTGATCAAGTTAAGTTCGAAAAAAACCAGCCCAGTACAGTTCTGATTGCTCTTATGCAACACGCGGCTCTGAACTCGGATTTAAGTTTGGCGTACCGATATTATGATGAGCTTAAAGGCTTTGAGTTCTTAGATGAAGCTTTGAGGATTTGGGATGTCAGTCTTTATTTAAAGTCCGTCGAAAGCATGAACGGAAGAAGGCAGCCAGCCTCAGAGAAAAAAGAGGAGCGCGCAGCTTCTCAAGAGTGGATTGAAAAATTTAGGGAAGAAAGAAGTCAGTTATGATTTTTTTCCCCAGTTTTCCCAAAGTGAAAGCAGATTCTATCTTAGAATTTTACCCAATGACCCTTACTTTGGTTTTCTTAAATCTCTTTTTTTACATGGTTTTAAAAGAACCAATAAAAGAATCAGTCGCTTTCCCTAAAAAGACACAGTACGAAGACATATTGAAACAACAAGGTGAGTATGAAGTTTTCATGCTGCAAACAACCCGTTTTTATTTAGAGTGGAAAAAGAGTGATGTCTCAGCCTTAACTGAATCTGAGTTGATGAGCTTATCAAGATCAGCCCTTGTTAGCCAAAGCTTTGAAACAGCTCTCAAAAATTGGCAATCAGAAGTGGATCTGGCTGCTTTCCAAATTTGGAAACAAACCTATGATCAATTAAAATCTGAATCAAAAGTCAGTCCTTCCCAAATATTTGGACTTTCACATGAAAGCAAAAGATCTCTATCTTGGTTCACCTATCAATTTGTTCAGTACGATGCAGTTCATATCTTGATGAATATAATCCCTTTGATCTTTTTTGCAGCTTACCTGGAAAGTCTTGTGGGGGCGGGGATCTTAGGTTTGGTTTATTTGTTTGGTGGTGTGGCTGGGGGTTGGGCCTATCTTCATTGGGGAGCCGACAACAGTTTGCCACTGGTCGGGGCGAGTGCATCGATCTCAGCATTGATCGGCTTTGCAGGTGTGGGAAGTTCTAAAAAAAGAATTCCATTTATCACAATCGTTCATTTCCTTGGATGGCTCTTGCAGACCACAGGAACAAAGACAGCTCATACGATGAGATGGTCAGAGGATATTTATTTTAGTCCCTACTGGATTTTAGCTTATTTTTTATTGGGAGATATTAGCGTTTTGCTGGCCACTCCGAGCAATTGGAGCGATCCCGTCTCCCACGTCGCCCATGTGGGCGGTGGGGTGATGGGAATTATCTTAGGTCTATGCGTACGAGTGATTCAGAGTAAATCACTCCTCAGCGGGAGCAAATCCTCTTCGTAGTGTGTTTTCTGTTACACAAATGGGTTCTACAAATTGTTTTAAATAATCAGGTCCACCGGTTTTGCTACCGATGCCAGACATTTTGTATCCACCAAATGGGTGACGATCCACCATGGCACCCGTGATGCCGCGATTGATATACAAATTGCCACATTCCATCTCTTCTCGTGCTCTCGAGATGTTTTCAGGACTTCTAGAAAATAAACCGCCAGTTAAAGCGTACTCTGTGGAGTTATTGATTTGAATGGCTTCATCTAAATCTTTGGCTTTGATCAGGACTAAGAGAGGACCAAAGAATTCATTTTGAGCGATGTCATCATGGCCCTTTACGTTTTCGACGATTGTGACTGGCACAAAATATCCCGATTCATTTGATTCGGACTTATAAACAATTCTGTGTTTTTCAGAGGCAGTTGCAATTGCAGCTAGCAATCGTTTCTGAGAATCTTCATCGACCACAGGGCCTAAGTAAACCTCTGGATCATTGGCAGGTCCCATGTGAATGGATTTAGCTGCTTCTAAAAGTCGTTCTTTGAAACGATCATAGACTTCTTCTAAAACAATACAGCGTGAGGCTGCAGAACACTTTTGTCCTGCAAAACCAAAGGCCGAATAAAGAACTCCGTCGACAGCTTCATCTAAATCCGCATCGTTATCCACGATGACAGCATTTTTGCCACCCATTTCGATAATACATCTTTTTAGATGTTGTTGTCCGGGTTGAATTTTAGAAGCTTCACCCAAAATCCACAGACCTACAGCTTTGGATCCAGTGAATGCGATAGTGGATACATCTTTGTGCTGAACAATTAAGGCACCCACTTCTTCACCAAGGCCTGGTAAAAATTGAACGGCTTGTTTGGGAATGCCAGCTTCCATCAAAATTTGATAAAGCCCCAAAGCCACAAGTGAGCTTTGTTCAGCCGGCTTCATCACGACAGTGTTGCCAGTGACTAATGCTGAAACCACTTGGCCAGCTAGGATCGCCAAAGGAAAGTTCCAAGGAGAAATGACAGCTGTGACACCGCGAGATCTGTAAATGTACTGACTGTTTTCGCCAGGAACGTTGCCAACCTTAAGTGGTTTAAATATTTCCCGCGCGTTTTGAGCGTAGTACCGGCAAAAATCAATGGCTTCTGCCACATCAGCATCTGCTTCAGCCCAAGGCTTACCCACTTCAAAAATTTGTGTGGCCATGAGCTCAAACTTTTTCGCCTGCATCAGGTCTGCCACTTTATCCAAATAGAGAGCTCTCTGAGTGTGAGAAACTTTTTTCCATTCTGGCCAAAATTGATGAGCCACTTTAACAGCCTTTTCAGCCTGTTGAGTGTTTGCCATCGTAACGTGAGCAACAACTTGAGATGTGTTGGAAGGATTCACGCGAGAAAAAACTTGGTGAGAGGTTTGAACTTCTCCGTTAATAATCGGCGCTACTTTTTGATCGAATTTAAAATTTTGAACGGCTTTCAGAGTTTTTGCACGATCTGTTTCAACTGCAAAATCCAAATAGGGTTCATTATTAAACATCTTTTTTGGAAATAAATTTTTTGCTTGTCCCGTGATCAAGGATTCTGGGTCCGCAAGCAATGTTTCCATGGATTTGCCTTCCGCAAACTTTCCACGAAGCCAAGATTCATTGGAGGTGTTTTCCAAAAGTCTTCGAACCAAGTAAGCCATGCCAGGGAGTAAGTCACCAACAGGTGCGTACTCTCGAACTCGGTATCCCAATTCGACGAATGTTTTTTTAATGGGTTCTGCCATTCCGTAGAGCATTTGAATTTCAAAGGCTGTTTTAGGCACACCAATTTTTTCGGCGTGCGTGAGGGCCGCAGCTAATGATCTGACATTGTGTGAGGCTAAAGCCACTCGGATGTGCTGGTGATTATCTAGAAGTAATTTTGCGCAGCGCTCGTAGTTGGCATCTGTTTCGGCTTTGACGGTGTAAACAGGGCATTGCCATCCGCGTGATTCTGCATCGATGGTTTCTGAATCCCAATAGGCCCCTTTCACCAATCGGACTGTGAATGGAGTTCCACGTTGAATGGCAAAAGTAATCAAATCACGAACATCTGTTTCAGAGTCCCTGAGGTAAGCTTGAATCACACAGCCAAAGTGTGGGTAATTTTTAAATTGAGCCTCAGATAGAATTTCTTTGAAAACTTCCATGGTCAAATGTTTGACCGAGTACTGCTCCATATCCAAATTGATAAAACATCCGGTGCGCATACCGGTCTCTAGGATTGGGCGAAGTCTGTTTTTTAGTTCAGTCTTTGTTTTTTCCCAAGCTTTGTCATTAATTTGAGAATACAGGGCCGTGAGCTTCACTGAAACATTCACTTTTGGAATATCGCCCAAATGATCTTGATCAATTTGTGGGATGGTTTCCCATTTCTTAGAGTCTTGAGAGAGCCATTCGATGAGCTCTTTGTATCGAACCAAATAACTTTGCGCTTCTTTTTCGCTCAAAGTCGCTTCACCCAGAATATCCACTGTGAAAGTCATTTTATCTTTGCGGGCTTTTTTTAAAACAGGGAGAGCCTCTTGCGGGCTTTCACCGGTAATAAACATTTTTGCCATGCCGATCACATTTTTTTTGATCGCACCGGCCATGAGACCCGGAGCTAAGGAACCAATGCCTAATCCTACGTTGAAGACCGGCGGGAGTTCTCCGCCGTTTTCAGTGAAGTATTCTTTTAAATGTTTTGAAACATCCTGTCCTGAGTGAAGTGATGGAAGCACATCCACAAAGCGAAACATGTTGGTTTTAAATTTTTCATTTTTCATGCTCCATTCCATGATCGAGCCGTACCAGAAATCTCTGGAAAAAAGACTGGGCTTGGATTGAGCTTCCATTTTTTTTAAAACTTCGCTTCCGAATTTTAAAATTTCATTTTGATTGAGATTGCTCGGAGTGACGCCTGATTTTTGTTTTTGTATATCCATGGGAAGGTTTTTATCGGACTGTCCATGTGACTGTCAATTCACCTGATTGAGCTTTGACTCTATCACCCGCTACCAGGGGGCCTACGCCGGCTGGGGTGCCCGTAAAAACGGCATCGTTTTCGGAAAGTGGAAAATGGGTTTGCAGATAATTCAAAAGGCCTTCAATCGGAAAAATCAAATCCTTTGTATTGCCGATCTGCTTGGGAACCTCATTGACTTCAAGCTTGAATTCTCGATTCTGAATGTCTTGCATTTTGTGAAGTTTTTGCCACGGACCCAGAACTGCTGAGCCCTTAAACGACTTACAAAGTTCCCAAGGTTCGCCTTTGGATTTTAATTCGGATTGCGTTTTACGATCCGTTAAATCCAAACCCAGCGTCCAATGGCTTGGCTTCAAATCTTTGTTGAGCAACAAAACAATTTCAATTTCATGGTGCACATCTTGGCAGTGAGGTGACAAAAGAATCTGGGGACCCACTTGCTCGCAAGCTCCACTTTTTAGAAAGATCAAAGGCTTTTTCGGAATGGGATTATTCAGCTCAAGGGCATGATCACGGTAATTGCGACCCACACACCAGAAATTTCGAATTTCAAGACCGCTCATGATTTAAATTCCCTCGTATTGGGTCAAAGTCCACAGGTCGTTTTTTTCAAAAACCATATGTTGAGCGCTGGGCCAGTGGTTGCACCGGGAAAGATCTGAATCGGATTCGATAATCGTTAAAAATTCTTCGATCCAATCATAATGGGAGCAAAAATAGATCACGTCGTTGTCATTGTGCAAAAGAATCATTTTGACTAAAAATTCTTGAATTCGAAATCGAAATTTTTCCGTACTTTCACCAGGCACTCGTTCTGTCAGTTCAGCTTTGATGATGGGCTTGAGGCCGCAGGCAGTGGCCAAGGGTTCCAATGTTTGCCAGGTTCTTTTCTTCGTCGAGACGTAAATCACAGTAGGCTTAGGTAATTTTTTGGCTTTTACTTTAGCCAAAATCTTTTTTGATTGATCAACGCCCACGGCCGAGAGCTCGGGATCAAATCCTTCTTTTTGTTTCTCGCCGTGGCGAAAGATCACCCATTTCATATGCATTTAAGCTACCGTCCAAAAGCTTGACTCCGCAAAGAGGTTCTGCGAATTTGACACCCAATGTCTTCTCAAAGAGTTCACCGATACGTCACAAATGATTTCACTGTTCGCGCAGCCGTTGTGGACGCCACTGCCGTTGTGCGAGAAATGCAAGCCTTGCAAGGCACTAAACCTATGGCCTCTATGGCTGTGGGCCGTGCCATGGTGGGAGCTCTGTTATTATCAGCTCAGCAAAAACAAGGTCATCAAGTGGGACTTTATATCAAGTGCAATGGCGCATTGAAAGCCGTATATGCAGAAGCTCACTTTGAAGGCCAAGTTCGTGGGTATACTCCCATGGGGCATTACGAACCTGAAAGTTACAAAGAAGGCTTCAATTTGAAAGAAGCCATCGGGGATGGGTACCTCACTGTTGCAAGACATTTACCTTTTCAAAAAGCACCATTCCAGGGAACTGTGAATCTGGTTTCGGGAGAAGTGGGCGAGGACATTGCTCATTACCTGATTCAGTCTCACCAAATTCGTAGTCTTGTTTCATTGGGTGTTTACCTGGATGCTTACGGCCAAGTTCGAGCTGCCGGTGGTGTGCTGATCGAAGTGATGCCGGGTGTGGAAGAAGACATTGTTGAAAAAATTCAAAAGAATGCTGATGCAAATAAAATTTCTGTTTCTCAGATGCTGTTTGACGGATCAAAGCCCGAAGATCTTTTAAAACCCTATTTGCAAGGTTTAAATTTTACTGAGCTCGATCACGATTTTCCAATTAGTTACTCTTGCCCTTGCACAAAGGACCGTGTGGTCAGGGCATTGGAAACTTTAGGGTTAGAAGATCTCGAAGACATGATTCAAAAAAATGAAAAAGCCGATGTGACTTGCCAAGTTTGTGGCCGTCCTTATTTGATCGAAGTCGAAGAGCTCAAAGTTTTAAAAAATCAGCTTTATAAAAATAGTCTCAACTAACTTTTCGATTTTACTTTTTTAGTTCCCCACGGACACCCGACAGGATTTTCCTAAAACATATTCCTCTAAAACCACAGTTTTGATTTTGCTAGGGCGAACTTGACCAAACATCAATCGATCGTTCGTGACTAAGGATTCGATCAGTCCGTATTGCAAGAGCATCGAAAGACCGGCTTCACCGGCCTGTTTCATAAATTCTTTTCGAATTTCGTCTCGAATCACACCGTGAACTTTGATTCGGTATTTAGAATTTTCAGATGTCAGACTTGGGCCATCAAAAAGTCGTGCATTATCAATCAAAGAAGTCACAACAAGATTGACCTTAAATCCCAGCGACTCCATGGCATGAATGGCGCCTTTTTCGCTGAAGAAATCATCTCGAACCCCAGCCATTGCACCAAGGCCCTCTGGCAAACGACCTTCGGGATAAATCATAAAATTGCGGATATTTGATTTAAGTAAGATTTCAATTGTTTTGGGAACTGCTCTCGGGTCCGCACCTTTTCCTACCACGATCAATGCATAATTGGCATTAAGGTGGCGAATCACACGAAATTTAAATCCGAAAAAAGCGTTCAAAGCTTCGGGCACAAAATTATTCACAGCTGCATAGGGAGTCACATGATCAAATCCAAGAGCTGCCATCGCAGCCTGATCGAGTAAACCATCTCGGTGATTCGAGATATGCACATTCACTTCGCCAGCAGGAGGATTTTTTGGAGGCAAGAGTTCTGCTCCTTCGATTTCAAAAGTAGAGCCCTGACTTTTTGCAACCTTTGTCGCCATCT
>CAZPBD010000025.1:22811-33113 GCA_964584655.1 uncultured Pseudobdellovibrionaceae bacterium
TCACGGTTAGCTGAATAAGCAAGACGAGATCGTTCTAAAGCCATCCATTTTTTCTTCAATGCCGCAGAATCTATCGCAGACCATTTGTTCTCTGCCAGAGTCGCACGCATTTGATGGTAAACAAGGGCCATTGTTAAATCGAAAGTGTCGCGATTTAAATTTTCAAACTCCTGAAAAAAGGCTTGAGCTTTCTGAGTCCCGATTTGAATCATTTGGCTGCGCATTTCTTGGGGACGATTTTCTTCGACCATTTTCACGATCTCATTAAAAAAAGTTTGAGCGCTGTAGCCGTGGCTTCCCAGATCTGCTTTTACTTTCAGTAAGCTTTGTTCACGGTCTGAAATTTGAACCAAGCCAATTTCAACTCGATTGAGAATTTCAATGGACTCGGCAAGGGCTTCTTGTGAGTTGGACCAGGGCGCAGAAAATTCGCCCACTAACAAATCCTGATAAGTGTTTTGTGCCATTCCCTGGAGACTTAATAATAAGGAGATAAAGAGAACTAAAGGCTTCATTTTGAATTTGCTCCTTGATTGATTTGTGCGTCTGTTGGTTTGTCGAAAGTTGTCAAAAAGTGGCCACTCTGATTTTTTAGAAAAGAATCAGCATGTGCAGAGTCTGTGCGAATGGGACTTAATATCCAACTGACGCCGAGACAATGGACGGGAGATTCAAAGGGTTTCAAATTGATACAAACTAAACTGATCATGAAAAGCAGATATGCATTTAAAAAGCCAAAAGAATGACGGTCTTTAGAAATGGCAGAATTGAAATGAAATGCGGAATGAATTGAAAGGGGAAGGAGGCGGGAGGCCTGCTTCCCCTGAAATCACTTAACTATTCAGTGACTGCTGCTTTGTTTTTAGCTTGAGCGACTTTGAGCTCAGCTTTACAGATTTGTACTTTTTCTTCGTATTCGTCTTGTCGTTGCATCAATACTTTTTTGTAACCACGGAAGCGCTCAATGCGGTCTTTCAAAAATTCTTCACTGACGCCCACAAGTTTTTCTTTTTCGTCTAGGCCCACTTTCCATTCTTCTTCTTTGTCAGTGACTCGGTCGATGGGCTCAGTCCATTTGATTTTACCGTCGCCACCATTTCTGGGATCAGAAATGTCCAGCTTGCACTGGCGAAGAACGCCGTACAAACCCAGGGATCCAAATTTTCGATTTCCGTAAACGCGATCTTCTAATTCGTAGGTTTCATTTTGAAGCTTTCGAACTTCTTCGTTCATCATGACTTTTTTCTGAACAATCATGTTGCCGTCTTTATTGACGCCGACTTGAGTGTCTCCATCCACATTCGCATTGTTATTGATGGCTGTTTCGATTTTTTCAGCTTTGTGCGGCTTGCTGGAACAACCAACAATGGCTGCCAAAAGTGCGATCATTAAAAATAGATTCATATTGTCTCCTTATCCACAAAATGGATCACACGAGGTTTTCATAGGTAAGGGGCGGTTGTCTAGAGCTTCTGTGGGCCTGTAGCGCGCGCGAGAGGCTCTCTTGGGGTTTTCCCCTTCGCCTCGGATGTGTTGTTAGGTAGGTGTGTGGCCCGAACGTGGTCGCCAGGATTCTGGCAATCGAGCCGATGTGTCTTACTTTGATACACATAGCAGGAGCTATGCCAGAGCGTATTATTTAGAGATTTCATGGACTTAGGTCTGTGGTGCCAAAGTGGGTACTAAAGTCCAGTCAGATTCAAGTGTTGCTTTGATACCACCCTCGATTTGAATCAAAACGAGAGCGCAAAGACCTTCTTGAGCTCAAAGCCGGTGACAAAAGTTTAAACACCACAATGCTCAAGGGTTTCAAAGACTTAAGTAAAATCGATCGGGGGTGCAGTGTGACTTTTAATTTTAACTTAGGTTTAAAACCAATGGGTTTGAGCTGAAGGGGTCCTATTCTTGCGATGTATCCCGTCAAGAGGACGGTGTTATTTGTTACTTCGTGTCGTTGGATTGTCTTTATTAATTCTCATTGCAGGCTGCTCAAAGCCCAAAAGAGAGGCAGATTGCGGCTTCGTGCAGAATGTCTACGGCGAGCGAGTTTCTTGGAAGCAAAATTCACCTGTATTGATGACTCTCCATACAAGTGTGCCCCCTCAGTTTGAAGACTCAATCCGATTGGCTGCTGAAACCTGGAACCGAGCTCTTGGAAAGACAATGATTGTGATCGCGCCTCACAGAATAGGCGGAACCGTGCCTGGGCGAGATCAACAAAATATTATTTACTATATGAACACTTGGGAAACGAACAAAGCCTCTGAGCAGGGCCGAACTTCGCTTTATTGGGTCGGCGATCAAATCCAAGAAGCTGATATTCGCATCAATGGCCTCAATTATGCATTTTTTGGAACAACAGCTGTGAACGGTGCGGTGAGCATGGAATCCTTGGCATTGCATGAATTGGGTCACGTTTTGGGATTGAAACATAATGATTCGTCACCAAGTGTCATGGCGACTTATCTACGGTTGAACCAAGATCGAACTCAGTTGCAAGGAAGTGATCAGGACAGCCTGAATTGTGAATATTGATATAATTGATATGTAAAAAGCACATGTCATGAAATTTAAGTTGAGAATAAAAGCCAGACCTTTCTAAAGTAGTAGGTCGGGCATAACGATGAAAGTGAGATCCGAATGAAGACAGTAAAAGAATTAAACCCAAGCGTCACTCAAGCTTTTGTTAGCCCGTCAAACCCGGAAACGGCCTATGAGACCAGCTCTTACCCTGTTTATCATGAACTTTCAGAAACACCCGTGAGCTTCCAAACTCTGCAAGAAGAATTCATTTCTCGAATGGCTTTAGTCGAAGATCTTCATAAAAGATTTCATTTTATGGTGTGTGAGCTTCAAGCAGTAGGTCTTAAAACCGACGAGACCTAATTCCCTTTAATCTAAATGACAAATCAGATTGTCACTTTGTGACGGTCCCAGCACTTGAATGGGTCTTTGATTCACGAAAAGACTGAATCCTTTACCTAATTTTCTCAATAGTTTCAGTTCAATTTTTTCACTTTTTCCAAATCGACTTTCGTTGCCGACTTCATACTGCAGATGCAGTTTTTCTTTATCAACTTTGCAAAGCAAAATCTTTGAATCCTGATCCATGATTGAATGAATGATGATGGGATGACCGGCAGCTTGAACTTGAAGTTTGTCTTGAGAGAGATCAACCTTGAGTGCGCAATCCGTGCGATGGTGAGAGCGGCCTGAAAACTCACTACCCAAGTAAGAAGACCAATGAGTTTGAATTTGAGATAAACAATCGCTGATAGATAGCTGCTCGGCCTTTACAGTTTGCGGAAGCAAAGACAAAGCGACAAAGAACAAAACTACGAATGGTGTCATCATGATATTCCCCCCGGAACACGTGATTCATAGCCTGATCTGGTGGGTGATCATAGTGACAAAATTTTGTACAGCAGGATTTACAATCCAGCTGCCGTTACATGTCACTTTTTGGTTTTAAATGCGATGGATTAGCCCTTAGGAATTTTGAAGATAATAAAATCCCCATCCCGCTCGCGAATCATGGCTTCGGCAACGACGGGTTTTTCAAATTTGAATTCTTCTCGAAAACTTTGATAGCTGTCGGTGGATATTTTCTTTTCAGGATCCTCGATCTTATCGTTAAAAGATCTCTGGCCACTGACGACTGCTTTGTTTCTTTCAACGACAACTTTGACATTTTCTTTTTCGTGCTCGGGCACAAAAGCTTTTAAAATGTAAGAGTCTGAGGTTTCATTGATCTGGGATCCGCGATCTTGAATTTTATAAAAAGGATCATCTTGTTTGCCGTCGTATCGGCCCAGCTCTCGCAGTTGCTTTCGTTTTTCATTGAGAAGCTGCTTGGTGTAGTTTTTTTCTTGAATCTCGAGAGACACTTGGTTGTCTCGATCATTGATGGAATAAACTTTTTGAAATCTTTTTTCTTGGTTTTCAGCAATTTGTTGCTGACGCTCTTTTTGAGTCATCAATTTTTTAGAAAAATTCTGATCTAAGTTTTCTTGTTGAGCGATCCAACTTTTTTGCTTCTTCGTCAGTTGATCTTTGTATTCCTGCTCTATCTTGGTTAACTTTTTTTCTTTTAATTCCTGCTCGCCCTCGACAGCCATGTCTCCACGAGTGCGCAGGTCTTTCACTTGCTCCTCGTAGTCGGTTTTCAAACGATCTGTGACTCGTTCGCCGCGAGTGATTTCTTGCTCAACTGAATTTTCGTTTTGAGCTTTTATAGTTTCCAATTGGCGTTCTTGGTTGTTTTTGTATTGATTGATTTGCTTTCGAGTCAGATTTTTTGCGTTCTCAATTTTTTCACGACTGCTGTCTTTGACATCAGCGACTCTTTGTTCTGCGTCCTCTGATATTTTTTCTACTTTGGCTTTCTGAGTGCTTTCGATCTCTTGAATCAACTGGGATCTTTCATTTTGCATTTTGTTGATTTGCTGACGGTAGGACTCGTCCATTTTATTCACTTGCTCGCGCCCACGAAGACTGGCCACACGTCTTCGTTCTGTGAATTGTTCAAGAGTCTCACCTTGCTTTTTTTGAATGTGGCTAATGGCTGCTTCATTCTGTTCTTGAAGAGCTTTTTTTCGATCCAAGTGATTGTTTTGAATATCTTCAAGTTCTGATTCTTGAGCTTGCGTGAGTTTTTTCTTTTTTCGGTAATAGTCGGATTGAACTTGGGTTAAGTCCTCTTGGGCTTTAGCTCTGGCACTTCTGACATCCGACGACATGAATTCATAATATCACGGCGTGCTTTGATTTGAGACATCCGGGTCCGGAATCTGGGCCTTCTGCGGGTTGGGACAAAGGGCGAGGTAGTTGTCAGTGCGACCAAAACACATCCAAGTATCATCGTAACTGATGACCTCATCTGCAGCCAAAGGGTAGAGCTCTTTGTATTGAATGGGGTCAAGCGTGCTTTGGATAGTTCGAGTGGCGGTTGGACTTGTGATTTGAATATTAAAAACGCGGTACTCGGCTAATGCCGATAAACTGATAAAATAAAAAAGCAAAAGAGGAGTTCTCACTCCTCTTTTGATCGGAAAATAAAATCAAGAACTTCAATGCTTACGGAGTTGTCAGCTCGATCGGTGTGGAAACGGCTCGACCAAGGTCTGCTGTGATGCTGACAGCTTGAAGTGAGTATCTGGTTCCAGCAGTCAGGCCAGAGACCTGATAGGAATGACTTGTTCTTAAAACGTTGTCAGTGGCCGTTAACCAAGAGTTCCCTGTGTCCAGCTCTGTTGCTAGCACTTGAGCCGTTGATGGAATGTCCGTGTTCCAAGAAACAAAAATATCTGTGCTTGTCACTTCAGTTACTCGGAAATTTGAAATCACAGGAGCCGTACCTTCAGTGCAAGGATTATATTGCGATTGTTCGTTGCTTTGAGTTGGTAAATAAAAATTTCCCTGACTGACCACATTCCAACCTCGATTAAACAAGTTGCTATATTCGACAGTAGGTCGTGAGTTGTTATCAGGATCAAACCAATAATTATTTCCACTCACTCCACAGCGAGCATCTTGCCCAGCTGTTTGAGTGCTGCTTAATTTTCTCCACAACAACACATTCGAGATGTGAAATCGAGGACCTTGATAATACAGAACTTCTGTTTCTAAACGGGTGTCACGGGTCATGTTCACCATCACACTTGAGCAACCCAACTTAGTTGGATGATCACCATCGTTGGAAACAATTTCTCTGTAAGATCCATTCTCTTTGATCTTCATGACCGCACCGTCGTCACTGAGGAGTGCAAATTCGTAAACACCTTCTTGATCATTAGGAGCTAAACGAATTGTTGTGTTCATTTTCAACCCGAAGAATTCGATCAAACGATTGCCTTGATCATCTTTCAACACACCACTGGTTTGAGTTGAAAAACCTTGATCAAACATACGTGTGGGAACAAACATGTCTGAGAAAAATAAATCCACCGGAGATTTAGTTGTGTGAAGGATGTAATCTTCTGCTCGGTAATATCTGAGCTGATTGCTTGCCTTATAGAAAAGCTCGCCCTTAATCCCTTGCTGTGGATTTGAACCACCGCCACCGCCGCCACCACCTGGGTCGCAAACAACCTTATTCATAGGGTAGACGTTCATATCGTACGGATGTACCTGAACTGCTTCAGCAGGTGTTCCGCTTCCATTTCGACCCTCGCATCCAACAACGTACCACATTACGAGAAAACTCATGGCCACTGTCTCAAGACGTGCATTCGTGGTTATCATGTGAATCCTCCAACTTTGTTCAGGATAATGTAAATTCATGATAAGTGGCTAAAATCCATGGAGTTGTTCAGTAATAGATCACCAAAACTTCGACAAAAAATCCAGCTTTCAGCTTAAATATCCTAGAGCTCAGCTGAGGCAAAACCATTTGTCTTGGCCTAAATTTTGTCACATGTCTTATTTTGAGACACTCGAACCTGTCTCAATTTGAGAACACCTGGGTCCGTGAGTTGCTGTGTGTATCAACTGAGGTACGTATGCAGTTGAATCAAGTTCTTTTAACGGCGCTCACACTTGTCGCAAGTTTGTCTTTTGCTCAAATTAATGAGTCTCAGGTTTTGTTTGGCGTTGAATACACTTTTCAAGATCAAACCATGGTGGATGAGCCCGGTCGCAATACAATCTCAACTCCTTACAAAGAAAAGGTGGCATTGGATTTTTCCAATGAATTAGCATTGGCTATTGGGCTCGTTCCCCAGAATGCAGTGAAAATAAAGACAAGTTGGAAACAAGGATTTTTCCTGAATGTCCCAGGAGATGGCCAATGGGTTATCAATCCCGAGCCTGTGACGATTGAAGTGAACACCACACCTCGACATTTGAATGAACTTAAAAGCACAGCAAAGCCTATTTTTGAAGTGGCTCAAAAATTGGGTCTGAAGGGATATGTTCAGCCAGCTGCGGAGCGATCGGGAATGGGTCACATTCATGTGGGTGCTGCAAACATGAGGGAGAATCCGTTTTTTGCAAATCCGCAGTTGTTAAGAAATGTCATGGTTTATTTTCATAAGAACCCAGCGCTCTTGCATGGATTTGCTGAAGCCTTTGATATTGGCTTGGGTTCAAATATCGAAACCTATCACACAGTCGAGAGACAAACGAAATTTCAGCAGGCCGTGGCTCAGTTTGACCAGTGGTTTTTGAAAGCAACCGCGGAAGAGAAAAAGCAAGGTCTCACTGAATTTTTAAAAATTCTCGAGGCTCACAATTCATACACAATTGATTTTTTCCACCACTATCGGTTCATTAATCTGGAGCACCTCAAACGTGCAACCTATGCTCCGTTTCAGCCAGAAGACAAAGGAAAGCTTACAGTTGAGTTTCGAAATTTCAGGCCGCCAGCTGACCCTGAAACGACCCATGCTTTTGCAAAACTATTGATGAGTGTGATGAAGTATCAAGCCCAGTCTGATCATCTTGAACCCTTTAAGTGGATCAGTGAAAGTGAGTACTTGAGATTCAATACCGCCAGTCGAGTGAAAGAAAATTGGGTTCAAGTAAAAAAAGATCTCAATTTGAGCAACAAAGCTTTAGATCGTCAGATCCAAGAGTATGCTTCCGCAATTCAAAGGTTTCAGTATCCTCAGAAAGTGATCGGAGAAAAGATTCATAAAAGTATGAAAGTGAATCTGGCCTATTCCCAGAAGACTCGAAAAGGTCAGCTGTATGAAGTCCTCATCGAACAATCCGGATATCCGGCAGCGCCTCGTTACCGAATCGGAGATCATGTTTTAGATTTTTCTGAAGTGGTGGTCGGCTCTAAAAAATATTGGCTGACAGTGATTGACGTGAAACAAGTTGGGATTAATCCAAGTGATATTCAAGAGGGCAAACTCTACCAGATGATGACTCAAAAGTTTTTCGATCGAATGATATCAAAGTTAAGCTGTAAAAAAGCAGTTTCGCAATAAAACTAGTGAGTCAATTCGAAGTTGGCTCGAACGGTGCTTTCAACAATATGGAAATAGGCCCGTACGACCATTTCGAAAGATTCACGCTCTAAAGATTTCAAAAAATGAATCTTGTCTTCGAATGTGGGCTTCGCAATGAGCTCAGTCATTACATCTTGGACCTTTTTCATCTTATCGAAATTAAAGAAATCAGCATCGTCTTTCACATTTTTCAACACATCCGCAAGCGCTTGATTGTCGAAAAGAATGTGAATTCCTCTGGCTGAGTGTGCGAGGAGTGCTTCCATGCGCTCCAAATTTTTTTCTTGTACCACTTCAGACAAACTCCGCCTCCTTGCGTAGGTTATGTCCCTAAGAATATGCTGAGGGTTCAGCATACAAATTTCAAGCTCTGTTCTTGACGGTTGTTGTCAAAATTGCAGTTGCAGGTTCAGGCATTAACAAGTGAAAATAGAAGTATGAAAAATTCTAAATCCAGAGTGCGAAATAAAAAAGTTCAAAAAGAAGTCGAGCTGATCGTCATCGACGAAAAACAAGGACTGATTTTTGAAGATGAAAAAGCTCTTCATGGCTATTTTGAAAAAGCGATTATCGCTCTGGAAGATCAGTATCTCAAGATACGAGTCAAAGATGATTTTTCAGATAAAGCTCAAATTAAACTCGAAAAGCATTTAGAAGAAACCTTGGATTCGCCTGATCAAATTTGGAAAGTGGAAGGGACCGTGAAGGATTTGACGGTTCATGTTTTCATGAAAGACATCCAAGTGAAGTCGCAGGAATTCACTTACATCGCAATTTGTTACGTCACAGAAGAGGACCGAATCCCGACCTTCGTCCTGACTCATTTTCCAACTCGTGATCTGAACACCATTCAGAACTACCGAACAGGAGAGCTGATTTACGATAAGATTTTTGAAAAAGTGGTGGAGGGCGCCTTAGAGGGCGATTCACTTCTAGAAGGTGATCCTTTAGCGGTGGGTCTTTATTTGTCGATGCTGAAGGTGCGATCTGAGCAAGACATTCCACAAAGTGAGTTTAAGAATTATTTTGAAATGCGTGAGCCCACCATCGAAGATGCCGACGAGATTTGGAGAAAATCTGATCTCAATGGAAATCTCATGGTGGTGTTTATTAAAGAATTTTCAGATCATGTTTTGCCGGATTTAACTTACTTAACGGTCACAATAGAAGATGAAAAAAACGGAGTTCACACTTTGCTATTTTCATTCCCCACAACAGATCCAACTTTAGTGGACCGCTACCGTATGGGTGAAAATCTACAGGCCGAAGAAGTGACCCAAGAAAGCTCTCACTGAAATCAAACCAAAAGTTCCACCCAAGTAATTCCGTCTCCACCATTTTCAGGAGCTCCAGCTTTCCATTTTTTCACATAGACAGATCTGGATAGATAAATCCGAACTGCTTTTTTCAAGGCCTCGGTGCCGTGTCCATGAATGACTTTCACGCGGTCCTCTTTACGACTGGCGGATTGATCAAGGCACACTTCTAAATCCTCCAGAGCTTCTTCCACGGTCTTACCACGAAGATCTAAAGTACGATCATCAGAAACAAGGCTTGCTGAAAAGTTTGTTGAGGCACGGACAATTTTAGCCGTGGGATTTTGAGATTGGCCCGGAGGCTTTAAATCAAACCATGAAAGTTGAAGTCTGATCGAGTTGGCAAGCACCAAGACTTCGCCCTTTGAATTGGGCTGACTTTGAATGATGCCATCCTGGTTAAGGCTGGGAACAAAAACTTTTGTTCCTGGCGGAAATTTTTCTGCAAAATCCTGAGCTGTGGAAATTTTAGTTTCCATGGAAAAGGGAGTGGCCTTCACGATTTCTGGCAATGTGGATTTGATTTCACTTAAATTTCTAAATTTTTTGAAAGTGTCTTGAACACGAGCCTCACTGATGGCTTCTTCAACTTTCTTTTCTGCTTTTTTAATTTCTTTATCCAGAGCCTTATTTTTATCCAACTCAAATTGTTTTAATTTTTGCTCCAGTTCCGTTTTTAATTTTTGAGCTTTTTGAGTTTCTGTTCGCCAAACATTTTGCAAATCCATCAGCTCTTTTTTAAGAACTTCCATCTCGCTTAAATTTTGTAACCTTTTTTGGCTGACAGGAGAGAGATTTTCAAGAGCTCTGGAAATAATCGTTGCGTTCACACCAACCCGTTGAGCCGTTTGCAAAGCCAATGAATCGCCCGCAATTCCTGGCAAGAATTGGTAGGTGGGCCTACCCACTTCAGAGTTAAATTCCAAACTTCCATTCAGAACTCGACTTTTTTCTGACCAACCAGTTTTGAGTGGAGACAAATGAGAAGTGATGACAGCATAAACGTCATTTTTGTCGAATTCTTCGATGAA
>CAZPBD010000026.1:0-18967 GCA_964584655.1 uncultured Pseudobdellovibrionaceae bacterium
ACAAATGAGAAGTGATGACAGCATAAACGTCATTTTTGTCGAATTCTTCGATGAAAGATCTGGCCAGTGCCGAGCCCTCCTCGGGGTCCGTTGAGCCACAAATTTCATCGATCAAAATCAATGTGTCCGTGCCTTGAGTTTTTGCTGCCGCATCAAGAAGTTTGAGGTGAGCCGCAAAGGTACTTAAATTTTCATCCACGCTTTGAGCATCACCAATGCCAACAACCACATCTTTAAAAAATGGAATTTTAGATGACGGGCTTGCGCAAACGGGAAGTCCACAGCGGGCCATCTGGGCTGCAAGGCCTATGGATTTTAGTAAAACTGTTTTTCCACCGGCATTTGGGCCAGAAAGAATCAAAATCTTTTTTCGGGAATCCAGGACCACACTATTGGGGATAATTTTTTTGCCAGCCAGCTGAAGCAGTGGGTGTCTGACTTCATCCAGGCTGATGATTTCATCTGAAAATGTAATGGGGCTGGCTTGAATCAAAGTTGAGAATTGAGCCTGCGCCAGTCTGATATCAGCATGCTCTAAAGCATTTCTAGTCATTTCAAAAGGAGTGGCGATACCGTGCAGATAATGGGAAAGATCCGTTAAAATTCTTTCGATCTCTTCTTCCATTTCCACATCAATTTGACGAAGACGGTTGTTCATCGGAATCACTTTTTCAGGTTCCATGAAAACTGTTTGTTTGGTCTGAGAGGATCCATGAATCACACCGGGCAAGTAGTGCTGCATGCCGGATCGAACGGGGACCACCCATCGGCCTTCGCGTGTGGTGACGAATTTATCTTGCAGCATGTTTTCAACCTGGTGATCACGTACAAGTCGGTCCATGGTGTTTTGAACATCGCGGCCCAAGCGTTCTTTTTCAGAAAATAATTGATAGAGCTTTTCGCTGGCATCGTTTCTGATGTCGCCTTGAGGTGTCAGAACTTGATCAATGGCGCTGAGGGGCTCGCCTGGCTCCATCAATTGATCTTTTAAATTTTCAGTCCAAGGGTTGTTGTGATCTTTTAAAACTTCTTTCAATGCTAAAGCTTCTAAACAAAAATGTCTGACATCTTTCAGTTCAAGAGTTTTAAGAACTGATTTCTTTTTGATTCGAGTGTACCAAGTTTCAAAAAGATCCAAACTTTGCATGTGGGGTCGAACGCCACTGGAAACAATTCCAAAAGCATATTCAATTTCTTTAAATTGTTTCGAGGCAAGACTTGCAGACTCCAGCGGACGAGTTTGACTGAGTTTTTCTTGAGCAGACAAACTTGTGCTGAGGGCTTGGATTTTTTGAAGGATCAATTCCCAATCAAGAGCAGATAAATTTTTAGTGTTTTGTTTTTCTGCCATAAGCGTTCAAGCCTCCGATGAGACCCAACAGAATCACAAGGATTAGGATCCAGTCAAGATGCCCGTACCGCATATAAACAGTGACTTTTCTGTCTGGGATAGGAACGTTTGCAAGTCCTGACCATTCCTGATTGATGGGGGAAGTGATCAAAATTCTTCCTGTGTGAGCAATGACAGAGGATTGCCCGGTGTTTGTCGATCTGATCAAGGGTCTGCGGTTTTCAATGGCACGAGCCCAAGTCATGGAAGCGTGCTGATAGGGCTCGAAGTGTTCGCCAAACCACGAGTCATTGGTGACGTTCACAATGATGTCTGCTCCCATGAGAACTGATTTTCTGGCAAACCAGGGATGCAGACTTTCATAGCAAATTTGTGGAGAGACAACGAGTTCTTGATTGAGTGTCTGAAGCTTCTTCACTTGTGGCCCGGGCCCAGCAGAAAAACTGGACACAAAGGGAAGCAAATCATAAAGCCAAGGAAAAGTGTCACCAAAGGGGAGTCGCTCACCAAAAGCAAGGAGCTGATTTTTTCTGAATCCACTGTCTGAGAGTTGCCCCCGATAGTCGAAAAAAAACATTCCGTTGTAGGTTCGATTGGTTCCAAACTGCCGGGAATAGGATCCCGTTATCAAAGCCTTTTGCCATGATAGGATTTTATATTGGAGCTGCTGTTGCCGAGGCCTGGATAAATATTCCGGATCCAAATAATCGGCTAATGCTGTTTCTGGCCAAATGATGACCTCAGCCTCTGGAAATTTTTGAACGGCTTCGTCGGTCAGTTGAAAATACTTATCCATCACGGCCTGTTGGATTTCGTTTTGGTTTGATTTTAAGTTTTTCTCGGCCAAAACTTTTTCGAACTGACCGATGTTGGCTTGAACAATAAGGACCTTCAAATATTTATCAAATCGTTTATCGATGGGTTTAATTAAAAATCCCCATAAATTAAGGCCTAGGATCACGACGAGAACTGAAGCTGCGATTTTGTAGCTTTTCTTTTTCGATCGAGACCACTGACTGAGGCCCCAGGCAAATCCAGCGCTTGTCAGCATCAGCAGAGTTGAGAGTCCACTAAAGCCTATGAGCTCAGCCAGCTGATACATCGGGAGTTGGCTGTGGAGAAGGGAGTAGGCTGAGTGCCAGGGAAAGATCATCGGCCAAATTCTTTCCAGCAGTCCCGTGGTCAAAGCCAAGGCCAAAAACTGAAAATGAACGGGCCAAGGGCTTCCACGCTGAAAGAGTCTGACTAAAACCACAGCTGCAGGAATGTGCAAATGGGCAAAGCTTGCGAAAATAAAAAGGACGGGGATTGAAACAATCCAAGGTAAAAAACCAAAGTCATGGGCCGTGATGGCCACCCAATGGAAACCCACCATGGAGACTGAAAACTGCGTCCACCAACCGGCCCAGAAAAGTGATTTTAGATTTTCCAAACGAGTGGTGAGAAACCAAAGTGGAGCCAAACAAAAAAACACAGCCCAAGCGGGAAAAGGCGGATAGGAAAGTGCGATCAAAAGACCACTTAAAATTGCGAGATGATACTTCTTGATGGCTTGAAAAAAATGAGTCACACTCTTAAATGTAGGGGATGCATGAATATAGATGCAAGTCATGATTTAAATATACAGACAAAAGCGACAGACCAGGATCTTGTCAGTTGTCCTCAATGTAAAAAGATCTTCCAAATTCTTAATCCACAGGAAGGTTTGATCTATTCCTGCTTTGCCTGTGAAACTCAATTTATTGTTTTCAAAAAAGTTGACCATCTTGAAGCCGCTTTATGGTCTGAAGATGAAGTGCTCAAAAAAATTCTTGAAGTTCCAGCTTCAGCAGGGCCTTCACAAATTTCAAGACTTTGGAAATGTGCTTTCCATGAGTTGGACAATCCAAAGGCCCACAAAGATTTCGTCAGCCTTTGCATAAAAATGAACCATCTGGATTACGCAAAAGATAAGTACAAACTTTTGAAGTATTATTTAAATTGGGATCAATTACCTTTAGAAGTGAAACACATGTTGTACCCACCACCAAAAGTTCAATCACCTTGGATGAGTAAGTTACATTGGGGATTGCTGGCTGTCTCTGGGCTTTTTATTTTACTAGGGCTTGTGCACCCGGGGCTAACAAATATGTTCGGTGCGGGCTTTATGATGGGGATTTTAACAATTTTGTTTTATCGCCAAAAATTGAAAGCCAGTCTTTTAAAGCTCGGGCTTTGATCCCATTTTTTCTTTTGTGTCGATGGGTTTTTCAAGTTCTGCCTTCTGAAGTGCTTCAACTAAACTTTTCCCAAAGGCTGCGGTGGCGCCTAAGCCTTCTGCATTCTGAGAATCATCGCTGAGAACTCGGATGTTGCCTGAGCCCCCGCTGGCACGAACTCCTGAAGCTGTCAGGTCCTCATCTAAAATCGTCAGAGCTTTGTACAAATTCAATTTTCGAGAGGTTTGTGTTTTGTCGGCCAAACTTGCAAGTGCATCGCCGGTGGACAAAATGTACTTTCGAACATCTGAATATTTAAATCCCACTTTGTGTGACAAAACCAAAGCTGCACCGCCCGTGACAAATGCAGTGGCTTGAGAAGTCCCTGTCATAAATCCATAGGAATTGCCGGGCAAAGTGGAAATCACATTCTGTCCAGGAGCTGCAATGTGCACACTTTCGGTGCCCCAATTGCTTGATGAAAGCACTTCCACTGACGGATTAAAAGCAGTCACAGAAATAATGTTATCTAGATTATAATCAGCCGGGTAGTAGGGGATTTTATCAGAGTTCGATCTTTCATTGCCAGAGGCCGCGACAAACAAGATTCCTTTTTTGCGAGCTTCGTTAACGGCGTCAAACTCTTCTTGAGAATATTCCAACCCACCACCTGAATAGTTGATGATGTGAGCGCCCATTTGCACAGCATAGCGAATGGACTTAATTGTGTTCTTCAAATTATCGGAGCCCGGAGACAAGGGATCAAAGTATTTCAAAGTCATAATTGAAACTTCAGGAGCAATGCCGACGATGCCTTTTTTATTGTCGGCTTCCGCTGCAATAATTCCGGTGATGTGAGTGCCATGCCCGTGGTTATCCGTCAGATCGTGTTTATTTTTAACAAAGTTCCAACCGTGGACATCATCGATGAATCCATTTTTGTCGTCATCAATGCCATTTTTAGCTTTATCCTTACCTTTAGAATCAACTCCAGTCTCTCCGGAGTTTGACCAAAGGTTTCCACTGAGATCTTCGTGTTTGATATCCAGACCCGTATCAATGACAGCCACAATAATTTTTCGTGAACCTTTCGTTACGCTCCAGGCGCGAGCTGCATCAGACTTTTTTAGACCCCAAGCTTGCGCGATGGCAGGATCATTGAAAAGTACGCTAGGCTCATTTTCCAGCTTGTCTAATTTAGCTTTAATTTTTGAATCTTCGAGGGCTCGCAGGTTGAGTAATTTGGCTTTTGAGTCCGTCGAACTCTCAGAGCGGTAATGAGAGTGATTAAGTCCATCATCAAATTTAAAAAATAAAATCAGTCCACCAATGAACATCACAAAGAACACAGCAAGTGAGACGGGAACTAAAGTCGAGCGCATGGGCACCTCATAACAGTTCTTTGTCGGCAATATGGTTGTGATAAATGAGTCGAGGTCTGAATATTTTAAGATTTGTCTTAAAGTGAGATCAGGATCAGTTGATCTTTTTTAGCCACTCATTGGGGAAGGCAAACTCTTCAGTGGCCGAGAGCCTTTTGTAGATGATTTGATTTCTTAAAATGAGACGAACGTAATTGCGGGTCTCTTCATAGGGGATTTCTTCGATAAATTCGATCACTTCTTTACGTTTGCGGCTTTTCACCCAGCCATGAACAGGATCTGTCCCTGCATTGTAAGAGGCAATGGCCAGCACGTAGTTATTCTTAAATTCAGCCAGTCGTTCTTTCAGCTCCAAAGTTCCTATTTTAATGTTCAAATCGGGCTGAAAAAGTTCAGCAGAATCACCTAAGCTAATTTTGTGGGTCTTTGCAATTTTTCTGGCCACCTTGGGCATCACTTGCATCAATCCCAACGCATCGGTGGGGCTGCGAGCGGCAGGGTTAAATCCTGATTCTTGCCGAATTAAAGAGTAAACCAACGAGGATTCAATTTTGTGAGCTTTAGATTCTGCAAGAATTTGATTTTGAAAAGGCATGGGAAATAAAAAAGGTGTGTACTTTTGGTAGGCTTGAGTTCTTTGATTCAGTGGTGCTTGGCTGAGCAATTGTGTCATCAGATTGGTCAAATTGGCTGACCATAGATTTTCAACCAGAATTGACTGATCTTTGGCGCTCTGGTTGTAAAAGTTTGATATCAAAGGTTGAACCATACTTTCTAAGAAAACATTTTCCTCGAAAGCCAAAGCCCATTTCCATTTGTCTGCTAACTCACTTGAAACATCCGAGTGTTTTTTTAAAGCCGTGACTTTGATATTCGAATCAAACTGGAAGGGCACAAACTTTTTGTCTAATTCTTTATGACTGAGGGCTGAGAAATAGCTTAAGGGGTCCTCTTGAATAATCTGGTTAAAGATCTCGACGGCTTGTTCGGTTTTTTTAATTTTCTGAAAGGATTTGGCCATCCAGTACTGGGCCCTCATCTTGGTGAACCGGTCGGGTGCAAAAAGATCTAGCTTCTGCCAAAGTTCGATGGCCTGACTGAACTGTCCCTTTTTATACTGTTGCCAGGCCATGGTGCTCAGCAAATTCTTATAAATATCAGAATCAACAGCCTGTTGCTTAAGAGCTTTTTGATAATACTTTTGGGCTGTTTTCAATTTCTTTTGCTCTTCGTGAATTCGACCTAAAATATAAAAAACAGATTGTTTAGATCTTTTTTTGGGCCAATTTTTTTCTGCAGATTTCAAAACTTGAGTGGCCTGTTTTGTTTTAGAATAGGTCCAAAGAATTCTGGCATAATCCACGGTGTATTTTTCGGGATCAAGTCCACTTAGCATTTTCAATGTCTGAGTTCGGGCTTTTTTGTCCTGCAGAATTTGATCAATTCGAAGTTGTTCTGCCAACAAATCTATTCTGTCAGTGTCTCGCTTGGCGATTTTAAGACCTGCACTGAGTAGTCTTTTTGCCTCAAGATGATTGAATTCTTCACGAAAATAAACGGCAGCCGAAAGCAGGCTTGAGACATCTGTTTCATCAATGGTGGGGGGTGTTTTGCAGTATTCGCGCTTTTTAAATTCGATCAAATCTTGGTGTTTGAATTTTTTAGCCCAGTCGGCAGTTTTTAGACTTTCGCAGGCACTCAAACGATCGCTGAGTGCCGCATTCTTAATTCTTTTCCAATCCTGGATGATTTTTGAGTCATCCGCTTTCGCAAAGCTGCTTAACAGTAAAAGTATAAAAAATAAACTAGCGCGCTCTTTCAAGAACTCTGATTCTTTCTTCAAGCGGCGGATGGGTCATGAACAAAGCTGCCAAGCCACCTTTTCGTGCGCCTGATATTTTCATCGTTGCCATCTGATCTTTTTCGCCATCTTGGGGAACAAAGGCCATGCCCATTTGAAGTTTTCTAAGCGCACCGATCATATTTTCACGGCTTGAATATTTAGCGCCACCTGCGTCCGCACGAAATTCACGGGCCCGCGAGTAGTAGTTCACAACGATGGAGCCTAAGAGTGTGAATAAAATATCGCCGATGATTGTACATACAAAGTAAACCACATGGCGGAACTTTTCATCCACTTGGCTTGAAAGAACGTTTGCTAAAATTCGAGAGAAGAACAAAGCAAATGTATTCACGATACCTTGGATCAAAGTCATTGTGACCATGTCACCATTTGCGATGTGAGCCACTTCGTGAGCTAAAACGCCGTCCACTTCACGATCATTCATTTGTCGAAGTAATCCAGAAGAAACCGCAACAAGTGAATTTGATTTCGATGGACCTGTCGCAAACGCGTTCAAATCTGGTGAGTCGTAAATTCCGACCTCTGGCATTTTAGGAAGTCTTGCAGCCTTTGCAATCGAGTGAACACGCTCGACCAAACCGCGTAGCTGTGGATCAGAATCGTCCGGCTTGATAATCTTCACGCCGTACATAGTTTTTGCCATCCACTTGCTGATCAGTAATGAGAAAAAAGCACCACCGAAGCCAGCCACTCCACTGAAAACAATGATGTAGGCCGTGTAACCTGTAACGCCAAAGTAGGTCCCAAGGATCGACCAGGCGATACCCACTGTGGACATGATGAGAACGTTAGTAAGAACAAATAGACCAATACGCTTCAGCCAAACCATAAAATAAACTCCTTATATTATAAGCATGAGCTTAGACTATAAGATGCGACACTAGAGCCAATTGTCAATTCCAACTGGAAAAAGACTACTGGGGTTGCTTTTTTTTCTGTTTTAAAGTCTCAGGTTTGATTTTAACTGGATCCAAATTGGAACTAGTCGATTTCACTTGAAATTTAAATTCGCCATCCACCCAGTCAACATAAACGAGGCCACCACCCGTGAGTCTGCCGAACAACAAATCATCAACCATTGGTTTTTTGAGCTGTTCGTTAATCACTCGCTGCATGGGTCTTGCGCCGTAGGCTTTGTCATAACCAAGGTTGGCTAATTTTTCTAAAGCGCTGGCTGAAACTTGTAAGTCCACCTTTTGGGGAATCAAAGACATTTTTAATTCATCCAAAGATTTTTGAGCCACTTTTAAAATGATCTCCATCGAGAGATCTTGGAAGGGAACGACAGCGTCCAATCGATTGATAAACTCAGGACTAAATGTTTTCTTGATAGCTTCCAGTGAAAGGCTCGAGCGAGGGGCTTCGACCAGGCCTATGGATCCCTTTGCCACACTTTCAGCGCCGGCATTCGTTGTCATAATCAAAATCACATTCTTAAAATCAGCCGTGCGACCTTGTGCATCCGTCATGCGAGCGGCATCCATCACTTGTAACAAGGCTTGTGAAATATCGGGGTGAGCTTTTTCAATTTCATCGAGCAACAAAACACAATAAGGCTTTTGAGTGACGGTTTCTGTCAACAGACCGCCAGCTTCGTAGCCGACGTATCCTGGAGGGGCTCCGATGAGTCTTGCGACAGAATGTTTTTCCATGTACTCGCCCATGTCAAAGCGAACAAAGGGTATTCCCATTTGCTCTGCGAGCTGTTTGGCCACTTCCGTTTTACCAACACCTGTGGGGCCAGAAAATAAAAAACTGCCCACGGGTTTTTGTTGAGCTTTCAATCCAGCTCTTGCCATTTTAATCGCGGCCACCACTTGGCTAATGGCTTTGTCTTGACCAAAAATCAGAGCTTTCAATCGTTTGTCTAAATCCTTGAGCTGAGTTTTTTCCTGAGCAGAAACTTGAGCCACAGGCAGACCTGAAATTCGAGCGACGGTTTCTTCCACATCACGGGCTTTTATTTTCACAGTTTCCGAGTCCGAACTGTTCATGCGAATAAAGGATCCTGTTTCATCCATCAAGTCGATGGCTTTGTCGGGAAGAGCGCCGGTGGATAAATGCTTAATGCTTAAATCAACGCAGGCCTCAAGTGATTCCAAAGAGAACTCAACTTGGTGATGTTTTTCAAAAGCTTTTTTTAGACCCTTTAAGATCTCGAGGGCTTCAGACCTGGAGGGCTCATTGATGGTGATTTTCTGAAATCTTCGGCTCAGAGCTCGGTCCTTTTCAAAGTGCTGGCGGTACTCAGTTTGTGTGGTGGAGCCGATGATGGAAATTTCACCGCGTCCTAGAACGGGCTTGAGTAAATTAGAAGCATCCATGGACCCACCGCTGGTGGATCCAGCGCCGACAACAGTGTGAATTTCATCAATAAACAAAATCACGTTTTTGCGAGTGGCCACTTCTTTCATTATGGCTTTGAGTCGCCCCTCAAAATCTCCACGGAATTTAGTACCTGCGAGAAGTGTTCCCATATCCAAATTGTAGATTTCTTTTGTTCGCATTTTTTCTGGCAGTTGATCATCTAAAAGGGCGAGAGCTAAGCCTTCGACGGCTGCGGTCTTTCCGACTCCGGGCTCGCCAATCAAGAGGGGGTTGTTTTTAGTTCTTCTTGAAAGAACTTGCAGCATTCGTTCAATCAAAGCCTCACGGCCGATGACAGGATCGAGTTTTCCGTCCCTGGCTTTTTCACTTAAATTCACGCAAAATTCATTGAGTGCAGATTTCGATTCTGTTTCAGATCCCGCTTCACCAGCTTCAGCAGGAGCAGGCAAAGAGAAATTTTCTTTCTCGATGCCATGAGAGAGGTAATTGATAATATCAAATTGTGTCACGCCAAACTGTGAGAGTGAAAACACAGCATGAGAATCTTGCTCGTAAAAGAGTGCGACCAAAAGAGTGCCTTCGTTAATTTGTGATCTGCCAGAGCTTTTGACTTGAAGAGCCGCTCGCTGGAAAAGTCTGTGGCAGGCCAAGGTAAATTCAGGCTGCCAAGATTCAAAGCCTCCGTAAGTCTCCAGTTGTTCAGCAGTGATCAGCGGCGTCTTCTGCAAAAACTCCCGAAGGCGAATTTTAAGAGTCGGGACATCCACCTTAAGAGCTGTTAAAATTTCTGCTGTTTGGGGGCTGCTGCACAGACTGATCAGAATATGCTCGAGTGTGATAAATTCGTGTCGAGAAGTTTTTGCCAGCTCTGCGGCTTCGGATAATCTTCTTTCCAATTCACGTGTCATCATAGCTCACCTCATCTGTGTCTTCCATTTTCACCTGAATAGAGAAAAAACTCGAGACGAGAATTTATTTAAGACTATGGTCGTGATGGGTTTTAAGCTTCGCGCAGTGTCGACTTTAACGGGTGGTGGTTCATTTGTGAGAATTGATTGGCTTGCATCACTTTCATCTCCGCAATCTCAAGCGTATAAACACCAGCAATGCCACGTCCTTTTTTGTGAACATCCAGCATGATGCTTTGAGCCTCTTCTTCATTTTTTGCAAAAAATCTTTTTAAAACAAGAACCACGAAATCCATGGGAGTGTAATCGTCGTTGAGCAACAGAACCGCAAACATCTTCGGCGTTTTCGTCTCTGTTCGCTCGAGAACCTCGAGGCCGGATTGACCTTCGCTTTCAGGCTGATTTGACTTTGGGACCTTGGTCTTGCTCATTTTTCTCGTTTCGATTGAAGACATGCATTTACACGACTTAGAAAGCTTGTCTCATTTCTAAACTAAATTCAATTGGATCACCTCGACCTCAGACAAGCTCATACAAGACTGGTCCAAATTGAAACGTGAATTTTCCCAGGCTTGCATATTAGTGAAAAAATCTTCACACTATCCAAGTAGAACTTTTAGCCAACTGTCGATAATATTGATGGGCAAGCTTAAGATTTAAAAAAATGGATTTAATAACCAAAGACTTAAAAATGGAGGTCTTCAAATGAACGTAAAAACATTAAACAATAAAGGTTTCTCGCTGATCGAGCTGATGGTGGTTGTGGCCATTATCGGAATTCTAGCAGCAGTTGCCGTGCCTTCGATTACGAAGTACACAGCCAAATCACGTCAAGCAGAGGCGAAGTCTTCTTTAAGCGGTATTTTTACTTCTGCAAAGGCTTTCCAGTCTGAGTACGGAGTTTATAATGGTCACTTTGCTGTGATCGGTTTCGGTCCAGAAGGTGATATGAAGTACAACGTAGGCTTTTCGGCTACGACTGCTGATGCTGTTATTCTAGCTGCTGGTTACTCGCTTGCTGCTACGACTTCTGATATCATCCTGTCATCAGTTTGGTGTGGAGTGAATGCTGCTGCCGGTACTGGACCCAATGAAAGATGTCAATTAAGAACAATGGGTGGTGGTGCTGCTCAACCTATCGGTGCTGCTGCTTTGACTGCAGTGGACTTTGATGCAGCGGCTGTAGGGATTGTGCGTGATGGAGCGCCAGCTGCTGACCGCTGGACGATTGACGAGAATAAAGTGATCACGCAAACGGCTGACGGTGTGAACTAATTCACAGGTTTAATTAAAGTTAAGTTTCAAAATGACACCCAACCGGGTGTCATTTTTTTTGTGTAAGATTCCTAAAAATTGGAATAGCTTTAATGTATGGCTCAATTCGCAATTCTATTTTTAGCTTCGGTTTTTTGGTCTTTCATCAATTTTTCTTTTCTAAATTTTAAAATTCAAGAGCAAAAAAAAGATCTGATCCCGCCTCCACCAAGCATAGAAAATTTCACTGCCGGTTTTTCTCATCAGATCGCAGATGTCATGTGGGTGAGATCGATTCAAGATTTTGACTTTTGTGAAAATGAAATCGCTAAACAAAGATGCAAAGGCAATTCTTGGCTTTACCAAATGCTTGATTCAGTGACGCGTTTGGACCCCAACTATCGCATGCCTTATGCTCTTGGAGCACTTGCCTTATCTGTCATCATTTCTGACATCGAGGGGGCGTCGGCTTTATTTGACAAAGGGGTGATTCATTATCCAAAGGATTGGAAAATTTTGTACCGGGCGGGATACCACGCGCTTTTGGAAGAAAAAAATAATTTAAAAGCAGCCCAGCGTTTTGACAAAGCGGCTGATTACGGTGCACCCAAGTGGCTCAAAGGTATGGCGGGTCGCTTGTATAATAAAGTAGGCCACAAGGAAGATGTGGACCGCCTGATGGAAGAATTATCAAGCTCTGAAGAAAACAAATGGATCGCTGAGCGCATGAAAATGCGTATTCAAAAGGGCGAATGATTTAAAGCGACGGATTGACAAAAATCCCATGGCGCCCCATATTCTTTTCCACATATGGCAACTCCCCGAGATTTTTATGAAATTCTAGGCGTTCAAAAGGACGCAGACAGTGACACAATCAAAAAAGCTTACCGCAAGCTTGCTATGCAGTTTCATCCTGACAGAAATCCGGGCAATAAAGAATCCGAAGAAAAATTTAAAGAAGCAGCCAGTGCTTATGAAGTCTTAAGTGATACGAACAAACGGGCTCAGTATGATCGTTTTGGTCACCAAGCCTTTGCCGGCGGCGGTGGTCCTCAGTATCAAAATATGGATGATATTTTCTCATCCTTTGGAGATCTATTTTCTGACTTTTTTGGTGGGGCGCAAGGGGGTCGGGATTCTCGAAGATCGGGCGGCGCCAGACGCGGGGCAGATCTTCGATACATTTCCGAAGTCGATTTGGAAGACGTGCTCAAAGGCTTAGAAAAAGAAATCGAATTTACCACCGAAAAAACCTGTGAACCTTGCAACGGATCAGGGGCCGAAAAGGGCAGCCAACCCGAAGTGTGCACAACTTGTAACGGCGCCGGCCAAGTGGTCGCTCGCCAAGGCTTTTTTTCCATGGCTACCACCTGTCCCAATTGTCAGGGGCAGGGTCGCATTGTTAAGAATAAGTGCAAATCCTGTAAAGGATCCGGTCGCTCAAAAGTGGATCGAAAGATTCGCGTGAATATTCCAGCAGGTGTGGACACGGGCACACGACTTCGAGTGAACCAAGAAGGCGAAGGCGGTTACAGAGGCGGACCAGCAGGGGATCTTTACGTTGAAATCCGAGTTAAAGAGCACGAAATTTTTGAGCGAGAAGAAGATCATTTATTTGCGAAAGTTCAAGTTCATTACACGGAAGCTCTGCTAGGTGCCAAGCTTGAGGTCCCCACTTTGGACGGAAAAGCGGAACTGGTGATCCCCAGCTGCGCCCAGCCAGGCGTGGTTTTGAGCCTGAAGGGCCAAGGACTGCCGAACCTTCGCGGGGGCAGACGCGGTGACATACATTTCGAATGTGTGATCGAATTTCCAAAAAAATTAACGGACAAAGAAACGGCCCTGTTAACGCAACTGTCTGAAATCAGTCAAGATTCTAAAAAGTCTGGAAAATCAGGCTTTTGGGGCAAAAAGAAAAGCTAATTTGTAGAGCTTGACGAAGTCCAATAATGACCCACATTTAGGGTGTTCAAATTTTTTATTTTTAAACAAGGGGTTTTTAAAATGTCTAAAATTATCGGGATCGACTTAGGAACAACAAATTCATGTGTGGCCATTATGGAAGGCGGCGAAGCGAAAGTTCTTGTGAACGAAGAAGGCTCACGTACAACCCCTTCAGTTGTTGCTTTCACAAAAGATGGCGAGCGCCTGGCTGGCCAAATTGCAAAACGCCAAGCGGTGACAAATCCTGAGAACACAATTTATTCAGCAAAACGTTTTATCGGTCGCAGCTTTAGCGAAGTTCAAGAAGAAATTAAATTGGTTCCTTACACTGTCGTTGCAAAAGGCAATGATTGCGGTTTTAAAACTCGTGATAAAGTGGCAAGCCCCGAAGAAATCGGTGCGGCCGTTTTAGCAAAGTTGAAAAAAGTAGCAGAAGACTACTTAGGTGAGCCTGTAACAAAAGCGGTCATCACAGTTCCTGCTTATTTCAACGATGCTCAAAGACAAGCGACAAAAGATGCGGGTCGAATTGCAGGTCTTGAAGTGATGCGTATTATCAACGAGCCCACAGCCGCAGCTTTGGCTTACGGTTTAGATAAGAAAAAAGATGAAAAAATTGTGATCTACGATTTCGGTGGTGGAACATTTGACGTGTCCATCCTAGAAGTGGGTGACGGCGTTGTTGAAGTGAAATCAACAAACGGTGACACACATTTGGGTGGAGATAACTTCGATACTCGAATTTTAGAATGGTTGATTGCTGAATTTAAAAAAGATCAGGGCTTTGACTTGAAAAGTGACAAAATGGCTTTGCAGCGTTTGAAAGAAGCAGCTGAAAAAGCGAAAATCGAACTTTCAACAGCTCAAGAAACTGAAATCAATCTTCCGTTTATTACAGCTGACCAAACGGGTCCCAAACATTTACAATTAAAACTCACTCGTGCGAAGTTTGAGCAAATGGTGGATGACCTTGTGAAACGATCCATCGAGCCTTGTAAAAAAGCTTTAGCTGACTCTGGCTTTACGACGGCACAAATCGACGAAGTGGTTTTGGTGGGTGGATCCACTCGTATTCCTGCAATTCAAAAAGCAGTGAAAGACTTCTTCGGTAAAGAGCCCAACAGAACCGTAAACCCTGATGAAGTTGTGGCCGTTGGTGCAGCCGTTCAAGGTGGTGTTTTAGCTGGTGATGTGAAAGACGTTCTTTTGTTAGACGTGACTCCGTTATCACTTGGTATTGAGACCATGGGTGGCGTGATGACCGTGCTTATCGAAAGAAACACAGCGATTCCAACTAAAAAATCTCAAGTGTTTTCGACAGCTGCTGATAACCAACCAGGCGTGGACATTCATGTCATGCAAGGTGAGCGTAAGATGGCGACAGACAATAAAACTTTGGGTCGATTTGAGCTCACAGGTTTGCCTCCAGCTCCTCGCGGAACTCCGCAGATCGAAGTGACTTTTGATATCGATGCCAACGGTATTTTAAATGTGGCCGCTTCTGATAAAAACACAGGAAAATCTCAGGCCATTAAGATCACAGCGCAAAGTGGTTTGTCTGAAGAAGAAATCAAAAAAGCGGTGAACGAAGCTGAGCGCATGGCCGATGAAGATAAAAATCGTGCAGAAGGGGCTCAAGCTCGAAACAACTTAGATAATTTGATTTACCAAACTGAGAAGCTTGTGAAAGACGAAGCTGCGAAAGTCAGTGAAGCTGATAAGAAGACTGTGGAAGAAGCCATTGCAGTTGCCAAAAAGGTTGTCGAGGACAAAGCAACTGGAGCTGCTGAACTGAAGGCCGCTTTTGAGGCCTTGCAAACAGCGACTCACAAAGTGACAACTGAGCTGTATAAACAGCAAACGGCTCAAGCGAATCCAGGTGCTGCAGGTGCGGGTCAACCGGGGCCTGATGCAGCTGCTGGTCAAAACCCAAAAGGTGATGACGTCATTGATGCAGACTTCAAAGACGTGAACTAATCCCAAGACCTTAAGTCTTAAGAATTTGTGAAAAGGGCTTTGCTAAAAAGCCCTTTTTGCATTTAGGCTTTTGTCATGAAAACACACGATCAAATGGATTCCTATTGGCAAAGTTTAACCAAGTCCATCAGTTGGATGAAGCCGCCGACTCATGTCCAAACTGTTTCATTCAAGAAGCCAGTGGTTATCGAATGGTTTAAAGACGGAATCTTAAATGTTTCTGCAAATTGCCTAGATCGGCACCTCGAAAAAAATGCGGATAAGATTGCCTATATTTTTGAACCCGATGAACCTGGAGAGCCTGCTCAAAAGATCACTTACAGAGAGCTTCACAAGCGAGTGAATATCTGCGCCAATGTTTTGAAAGATTTAGAAGTTAAAAAAGGTGACCGAGTCACCATATACATGCCGATGACCATCGATGCAACTGTGGCCATGCTCGCCTGTAGCCGGATCGGTGCCATTCACTCTGTGATCTTTGGAGGCTTTGCACCAGACTCTATCGTCAGTCGAATTGAAGACTGTGAATCAGACTTTGTGATCACAGCTGATGAAACCCGACGAGGTGGAAGAAAACACCCATTGAAAGCCAATGTGGATTTGGCCTTGGAAAAAACGAAGCTTGTCAGAGCCGTTCTGGTTTTCACAAACACCGGTTCCCAGGTCACAATGAAAAAAGGCCGAGATTATAAATTTGATGATCTCATGATTGGAGCCTCAGATTGGTGTGAGCCCGAGAAAATGAACTCAGAAGATCCTTTGTTTTTACTTTATACTTCCGGTTCCACCGGAAAACCAAAAGGTGTGGTTCACACAACTGGCGGTTACCTGACCTGGGCCCATGCCACTTTCAATCAGGTCTTTCGGTATAAACAAGATCAAATTTATTGGTGCACAGCGGATGTGGGTTGGATTACAGGACATAGTTACATTGTGTATGGTCCCCTCAGTTCAGGTGCCACCAGTGTGATTTTTGAAGGCATTCCTAGCTACCCAACGCCTTCCAGGTTTTGGCAGGTGATTGATCGCCATCAGGTGAATATATTCTACACGGCACCTACGGCGCTTCGAGCTTTGATGCGTGAAGGAGATCAGTGGGTCAGGTCCTGCAGTCGAAAATCTTTGCAGCTTTTAGGTTCAGTGGGTGAGCCCATCAATCCAGAAGCTTGGCGTTGGTATCATGAAGTGGTGGGGGATTCCCGCTGTGATGTTGTTGATACTTGGTGGCAAACAGAAACCGGTGGAATTTTAATTTCTCCGATTCCAGGAGAGACCAAATTAAAACCAGGTTCTGCAACAAAACCACTTAAGGGAATTCAACCAGAAATATTGACAGCCCAAGGTGAAATGATTCGCGGGGCAGGTGAAGGTCTTTTGGTTCTCACGGGTTCGTGGCCTGGGCAGATGCGAACCGTGTATAAAGATCACACAAGATTTGAGCAAACTTATTTTTCACAGTTTCCTGGGTATTATTTTACAGGCGACGGAGCTAAGCGTGACGGGGAAGGCGATTTCTGGATCACCGGTCGAGTGGACGATGTCTTAAATGTTTCAGGTCACAGATTGGGAACTGCAGAATTGGAAAGTGTTTTTGTAGCACATCCAGATGTGGCAGAGGCAGCTGTCGTGGGGTATCCACACGATATTAAAGGTCAGGGGATTTATTGCTACATCACTTTAAAAAAATCCTGTGCACCAAGTGATGAGCTCAAAAAACAATTGATTCTTTGGGTCAGAGAAAAATTAGGGTCTTTAGCCACTCCAGATTTAATTCAGTGGGCACCAGGACTGCCTAAAACCCGTTCAGGCAAAATCATGAGGCGAATTTTAAGAAAGATTGCTGAAAACGAAACGACAAGTTTGGGTGATACCAGCACTTTGGCTGACCCCAGTGTGGTGCAGGATTTAGTTGATCATAGGCTCAATCGAGGTTAATTAAAATCATGAACAAAAAATCGGCACTTATTATCGGACTTATTTTATTCGCAGGGATTTCCCGTTTGATTCCCCACCCTTGGAACTTCACAGCTTTGGGTGCCATGGCTTTGTTTTCTGGTTCCATGCTCAACAAAAAAGTGGAGGCACTCCTAGCACCCATGCTGACTCTTTTGTGGACAGATTTGATTTTAGGTTTTCATGAAACCATGATTTATGTTTACGCCTCGGTTTTTTTGATCACTCTCTTAGGAATGTGGGCTCAGACTTCTAAGTTTAAAGTTTTGACCTCTGGTTTATTGGGTTCACTTTTGTTTTTCATGACCACTAATTTTGGTGTTTGGTTTTCACAAAACCTTTACCCAAAAACTTTAGCAGGGTTGATGGAATGTTACCTGATGGCGCTACCATTCTTTGAAAATCAAATTCTAGGGGATTTTTTCTACCTTGCAGTTCTTTACGGTCTGTACGCAGCTTTAGCTCGAGCGAATTTTTTGGTTCATCGCACGAACCTTTGATTTATTCCTCTTTAAAAGTTGTTCTAGTTTTTTCTCAATTTTCAAATCACTGACACTTAAGATCCGAGCGGCCATCAGTGCCGCATTCTCTGCATTATCGACTGACATACAAGCCACTGGAATGCCCTTTGGCATTTGAGCAATTGATAATAGTGCGTCGAGGCCTTTAAGCTTTCCCACTTGAATGGGAACACCGACCACGGGCAATGTGGTCAGGCTTGCGACCATTCCTGGAAGATGAGCGGCTCCACCTGCGCCTGCAATAATCACCGAAAAGCCACGAAGCTTGGCTGACTTTGCAAACTCGAACATTTTTTCAGGAGTTCGATGGGCAGAAACCACTTCTGTCACGAATTTGATTTTAAGAAGTTTTAAAATTTTCTCGGCATTTTTGAGAACTTTATAATCAGTGAGGCTTCCCATGATAATCGCGACTTTTTTGTTTTTCATTGTACCTCTCAGGCGTAAAAGAAGATTTTTGTCTTGATATGAAACATTGTCAAAGTTTTGATCTGTTGAAAAAATTGAGATTCTGACAAGATCACTAAAACAATCAAAGACTTAACCCCTGTTCAGACCCCTAAGTGAATAGAGGATGCGCATAAATACTTGTTTAGAGGTCTGCCATCTAAATTGGGAGGGGGTCTAGTTGGCCCCCAACTTGTATATATTAATGGTTGGGGGAATTATGTTAAACAATAGAATCAATTTGATACGTTCCATGTCAGTAATTTCCGCCTCCTTATTATTAATTACCGCATTTCAGAATTGTGGTCAGGCGGGACAAATCACCGAAGCTGAACTGGAATCAATTTCAGGTGATGTGATTCCTGTTGAGCCTCCACAGATTATCGAAGAGCAGTTTCAAAACTACTCAAAACTTGTCAATATCAATGCACCGACTAGCAAAGTCGATATTCTGATTGTTGTGGATAACTCAGGATCCATGGACTTCGAACAAAGCAATATGGCGGATCGTTTTGATACAATGATCGATCAGTTAGCGGGTCTTGATTGGAGGTTGGCGATTACAACCACAGAGATCAATACGCCTGATCGTATCAGCGCATCTCGGGCTGATGGCCAGATCTTACAGATTGTAAACAATAAATACTTTATCTCGAGCTCAGATGATATGAATCTTGCCCGGATGCAATTCGCAAATACCATTCAGCGCCAAGAGGAAGGATCATCCTCCGAGCAAGGGATCTATGCGACTTATCGCGCTCTAGAAAGAGCAAAAGAAGTGGGATCCATTAATTCTCAATTCATTAGATCTGATGCTGCTCTTTCAGTGGTGGTTGTTTC
>CAZPBD010000026.1:19067-32988 GCA_964584655.1 uncultured Pseudobdellovibrionaceae bacterium
CAGCTGAGAGAAATCGGAAAAGCATCTGCTAACTTAATTAAAAACATTAGTTTGGATTGCGCACCAGTGGATTCAGATAAAAATGGAATGAAAGACATCGTGCTGACTAACGTGACCAATCCTGCGGCTGTGATTCCAGCCTACACAATCAATGGAAACCAAATGCAGTTTGCAGTGGCTTTGGATCCAGCACAGTACCGAGTGAATTACACGTGTTCTGTCACGGCCAAGCCGGCGATGTAGTCTAAAGTTTCCAACTTTTAAGATTTAAAAGAGCCCTTTTCAGAAGGGCTTTTTTATTTTTTCCAACCCAGTTGATATGCCCGAGCTTTCGTCCCAGGCGATTGGACTTTTTATACCAATACAAACAGCCGTCTAAAATTTTTGGAAAAACCACAGGCTTCAAACTTTTTCCAACCAAATTGAGCATCACAAAGGCAGGGGCTTTTAACTCAACTTTTGGTAATTGGTCTTGAAAGCGACATAACCAATGCATTGTGAATTGATCCACATGGCAGGAATCCAAAGTGTGATGCCCTGAATTGTGTACGCGTGGAGCGACTTCATTGATGAGGTACTTTCCTTTGAGATAGAAAAATTCGATGCCCATGACGCCAACATAATCAATATGATCCAACCAATGGCTGATTTTACTTGTCAGTTCTTTCGGGGTGGAAAGAGGGCCTACAACATAAAAACACTTCTTGTCTTTTTGAACGGTTAAAACCATCGGAAAAAACTGAATGTGTCCGGAGCGACTTCTGGCCACTTGAAGAGCCCGTTCTTCTTCAAAGGGAATGAATTTTTCAAATATAAATTCTGAAAGAAGATTTGAGTTTTCAGTTACAAACTTTTTTACATCGGATAGGCTTTTCAAAATAAAAGTCCCGTAACCGTCGTAACCACCTTGGCGCTTTTTTGCGACTAAGGATTTTTGGTCTTTGATCAGCTCTAATAGTTGGTCAGCAGAGTCAATCATCCAAAATGGGCTGGTGGGCAATTGGCATTGAATAAGACTTTGCTTTTGTGATTTTCTATCTTGCAGAAGAGCTAAACAATCGAGTGATGGGAAGCAGTCTTTCGAGTTTTGCTTGAGCTTTTGTTTTAATTGGTCTGCATCATAAAGTTCACTTTCAAAAGTGATGGCATCAGATTGTTTTGCATGTTCGATTAAGTTTGCATTTGAAAGAGGTTGATCAAGGCATTGGATTTCAAGGCCTAATTTGCGTCCTTGAGTTTCTAGCATCCAAGCCAATTGACCCTGACCCAAGATCAGAGTTTTTTTATGATTATCCATGTGACTTTTGTTTTAGGAATCTTTTCTTAATCGGTCAATCCAATCCTGAAACTTTGTCAAAGCCTCGGGGGAAATTTGACCAAATGTAAACCGACGGGGGCTAGATTGATCACCTACGGGTTTACAGCGAAATGCCAGGAACTCATTTTTCTTTGGCGAGCTGACGAAAATTTCAGACTCTTCGTTCTGAAAGAAATCCACGGGTATCACATCTTCAAGCAAAACACCTGTCACAGAGATATTTTGTGTATAAGATAAAAAGGTCTTTTCTTTATTTGATAAGATCACTTTAATTCGAAGGTCATAGCGGGGGCTGCTTCGACCTTCGAATGATTTATCAGAATTTTTTGCTGCTTTTGGCGCTTGAATTTTTTGTGTCACTTCTTCAGAAACAAATTCGGCTTCTTGCATTTCTGCTTTCGCTGGAGGGTCAGGCTGGACCATAGGCTTGATCGTTGGCTTGACTGCAGGTGGTGTGACTGGCTGAGCCTGTGTGGTAGGTAGCGAAGGCAGTTGATACTTTTTCTTCTCTATGATTTTTTTTGTTAGAACCTGATCCAGTGCAATCCAGTCTTCAAGACCTAATGTCCAAAAGAACAAGGGCGTTAGATTTCTGTTAGAGAATGTGTCCACCAATGCTGTGAGATTGGGATGTTCGCTGATTTGTCCTGTGAGAGAATCGAAAATTACATACACAATAGTTTCCCCTAATCCTGTTTACACAATAGAGCCATAAAGTTTGAAAATCAAATAGATCTAAGTCCTTGATTGTTGCGACCTTCGTCTGGAAATTGCGTTAATCCTTTGTGCCGAGGTGATAGGGCTTGTTCTAATATGAGTGAACCTGAACAGTGACACCAGAGGTGTAAGAGCATGAATTTTAATATCATTTTGTTTTTTTTGAGCACGTCTCTGATTTTATTTTGCCCAACCGCTCAGTCTCAAGTCACGCCGCTTGATGGAAGATTGAAGCTCAATCAGCAAGATGAAGTCTCATCTGTCTTTGAAGGCATTGTGGCTGTTCAAAGAAAAGCGAAAGTAAAATCTGGAAACTTTCTATTCAATCCCATGTTCTCTTTCGATTTCTCGGATGCGCCTTACACTCAGTACAGTTTGCAACTCAACATGGGTTACGCCTTCAGTGAAGCTTTGGAAGTGTATTTGGCCTTTTCCCCAGTTTTCATCGCAACGGAAAGAAATTTATCTAAGCAAATCAAAAAAGTGTCTGGTGGTCAGTACGCTATTAACGCAGAAAAGCCTGAGTCCTTTTTAGGTGTGGAAGTGAATTGGATTCCCATTTACGGAAAAGACTCTTGGGGCCCTTATAATATCGTTCGAAGTGATACTTTCTTGAATTTTTCTTTTGGACAAATTACCTACGAAAAAAGTCAGGGAAGTAAAATTAAATTTGCACTTGGAAAAACTTTTTTCTTTAGTGAACAACTGAATTTTCGGATTCAAGCTGGACCCAGTATCGTTGAAACATTTTCGACGACAAACATAGATCCTACGATTAAGCGTGAAAGTATTACGGTCGGTCTGATTGAATCAGGATTTGTTTTTTATTATTAATTAATTTCGAGAAAGATTCTCGAGGAGGAATGAAATGTTAGCCATCCAGAAGTTTTTCGTTGAGGGAGGTTTTACCTCTTACTTGATCGCCTTCGCAGGTGTATCACTCGTGTTTATTGGAATCGAGCGATTGTACTATTTGTACTTCCGAGTTCGACCTGGAAGTTTACAGATTTTGAATCAACTTCAAATGCTCATTCAAGGTCGCAAGTACATGGAAGCGATCCAGATTTGTAACGATGTTAAAAACGTGCCTCAAATTCAAGTTATCAAGGCAGGTTTACTTGCGGTCGATAGCGGACGAGAAGCCATGAAGTCTGCTCTTGGCAGTGCTGTGGTGGAAGTTGTCAAAGAGTGTGAAAAGAGAATTGCTTTCATTAGTTTGATCGCCAGTGTGGCCACACTTCTGGGACTGTTAGGTACGATCTCTGGTTTGATTAAAACATTCAGCGCCCTAGCAACTGCAGATCCTGCAAAAAAATCTGAGCTCTTAGGTCTTGGTATTTCTGAAGCCATGATCGCAACAGCAGCAGGCCTGGTGGTGGGTATCGCAGCCATGGTTGTTTACACAATGTGCTCTTCAAAAACAGACGATCATATCAGCCAAGCCAAAAAGGCAGGTTACGATTTGATTGCAACGATTGAGCGTTCAGAGCGTGAAGCATAAAGGAATAAGTGAACTATGTTTGATCTAGAAACTGAAAGAAAACATACGCCAGAGCCTGATCTAGTTCCCATCTTGGATGGTTTAACGGCTGTGATTTTCTTCCTACTTTTAAGTATAAGTTTTGTGGGTCTGACAAAAGTCACCATGCCACCTTCTGTGGCATCTGTTGCAAGTCCAAGTAAAGAAACACCCTTATCGGCCCGTTTGAAAGCGACCCTTGTTGATTCCACAATTAAATTAAAATTGGAGTGGATCGGTAAAAAGCCAGGGTCGATTCGAGAGAGCGTCATCCGAGAAGAGCCCAGCAAAAAAAATCAGGCTTTGATCGAAGCAGTGAAGAAAATGACGACAGACTTTAAAGCCAGATATCCAGAGGAAAACACTTTGCAATTGGCATTAAGTGAGACCTTGAATTACCAGGAAATGATTTCGATGATGGATGGGGCTTTGGGGCAATTAAAAGACATCGCCTTAAGTTCGTATGATGAGGCCAACGCCATCAATCAAGGATCAGAGGAATAAATGTATCAATTTGAAGGTGATAAAAAAAGAAAGTCAGTCATCCAGCTTCAATTGGCTCCGATGATTGATATTTTTGTTTTGATTATCGTATTTTTGCTTAAAGGGACCGTGCTTGAAGAATCAGCGATCATTCTGCCTGAAGGTGTGAACCTTGCAAAAAGTATCAGTCGTGAAGTGAGCCAAGTGGCCCCGCAGGTGGTCATCTCGAAGGACACTGTTTCCTTTAAGATGGTGAATCAAGAAAGATCCATTTCTGAATTTAATGCTGATGATTTCAATCCTCGAGACAAAATTTTTCAAGAATTCAAAGACTATTTACTTCTCAATCGGGAAGTCGAAGGAGCAGATCACATCAATGTGATCAGTGATTCGACGACGTCTTACAAAGCTGTTTATAACGTTGTCAAAGTTTTAAGAATTGCAGGCTTCCAATCCATGCTGTTTGTGGCCGAAGGTGAGGGGAACTGATGAAATTTCTATTTTTATCCTTGTTCCTTTTTGCATCCACAGCGTTCGCAAATCTTGAAAGTCAGTTGGCAGCCTTAGAGAAAGCGAAAGACGATCTAGGAATCCGTGTTCTATTGCGTGAAAATTTTAAGACTAATATTTCCATCCAAAGTTGGAGAAAAATCAGAGCTCTTTTAGGTCGAAGACCCAGTGTGGGTTTTGATCTGGTACTGGCCTGGGACAGACATTCAGCATTGAAAAAGATGGACACTCGAACTTTAAAAACGATTCAAACTTTAGAAAAAGCAGATCAACTGATGCTGGATCGAAAGTTTGAAGAAGCCTTTAAGTCCTATCAGGCTGTTGCAAAATATTTTAGAACCCAAAGTAAATCAGGAATTAAAAAATCCAACGTGCAGTTCTACTATTCAGTTCTTCATTCGATGTCCAGAGCTCTTTACGGAGCCGGTCGTTTAACTGATGCCTTGGAAGTTTACACTTGGATTCCATCCAGCTACTACCAAACGCAGCAAGTGCTGTTTGAAAAAATGTGGGCTGGTTTTAAAGCTAAGCGATATGATGTCGCACTTGGTGCCATTGCTAGCCAAAGATCCGCCTTCTACAGTGAATTTCTCGAACCAGAAACCTATCTGGTACAAATCTATATTTTGAAAAGACTGTGCAGATCTGAACAAGCTCAAAAAGCTTTGGATTCCATCAAAAAATTCTACAAAGCTTTGCAAAGCGGAAGTTTGACTTATCAAGAATGGGCCAGACGAGATCTGTACTGGAGTTCTTTGCAGCTTTTGACTGAAAGAAAAAATAAAGAAGAACGCTTGGACATCGTCAGTGAAGATATGCGTGTTCAAGAAATCAAAAAAATCGAAGAGCGTTTGAAAAAGCAGTTTGCTTTCAATAAGCCCAACCTGGTTGAATCCTTAAGACTTGTGATCGGATATTCCACTTTGGCAGTCCGAAACGACAATACCATTGGAAAAGTGAATAAACTGGAAGATCCAGAAACTTTGCGTGGCAAAGGAATCGAATGGTGGCCAGCCGAGAGCACAGAAGAGTGGCTCGATGAAATCGGCAGCCACGTTTTTGTGGGTGAGAGTTTATGTGCAGCAGCCCAGGGAAGCGAAAAGGTCCGTTGATGTTGAATTCAATCTTTGCAGTTTTACTTGTAGGAACCCTTGTTTTGGCACAAAGCAAAAACACTCCTATGAGGCCTCAATCAGAAATGCAAAGACTGAAATCCAGACAGGATCAGGCCATGCTGAAGGGGGCTCAGGAAAAAGAGCTCCGAAATGAGTTGCAAGCTCTTGAGCTTATTTTGAACAATCGCCTTCGAAAAGATGGAAAGAATGAACTTCTATTACGTCGGGCCTTTTTGTATTTCAAAATTGGACGAGCACGTTTGCTGACAGACACATCTGCTAAAAAAACAAAGGCCCAGTACTTCAAGGAGGCCATCGAGGCCGTCAATGAGTTAACAGCTTTGTCAAAGGCTCAAGAAATTATACTAACGAATTCACAGCAGGCTCTGCTTTTGTTCATTCGTGGATCGGTCTTTCAAGAAATAGGACCTGAAAAACAATTTATCGAAGATTTTGCAAGGGCCATTAAGCTGGATCCCAAACTGCCTCAGTCCACCAGCATGTCCTTGATTTTAGGGGAAACCTATTTTGATAAAGAAAATTACAAAGAAGCTTTAGCTTGGTATCAAAAACTAAAAAATCAGTACGAGCCTCACCAAAAAAGCGTGGCTGATTTCAAATCGGGTTGGGCATGGCTTCTTTTAAAAGAGCAAAAAAATGCGCAATTTTATTTTTTACGTGTGGCCAATCAAAAGAAAACTGAAAGCTTTCGAGATGAAGCTGTTAGGGCCTTGGCCTTCATAGTTGCTCAAAATCGCAGCGAAGCTTGGATTGTGGAATTTGCCAAAAAATCAATCTTAGATGAATCATTAAGACTCGTGTTTTTGTCTGCTGTGATTCAAAACTGTTACAACAATGATAAAACAAAAGTGCCTTACCGATTGTTCTCTGAGCTTTACAAAAGAACCAAAGTGGCCTCTGCGAAAATCAAGGTGTTGAGCCAATTGATCACTTTTGAGCGACGTGAGATTCCAACAGTGGGTCAGAAAAGAGCCTTTGAATACTTAGAAAGTTTAGTGAAGAAAAATCCTGAGCTTCCTTGGCGCGAATGGATGAAGGAAGCTTTAGATCTCGAGTCCGACATTCGTGGATACGTACAAAATTTTTCAAACTTCTACGTTGGCAAAGTTCCGACGAAGTTAGCTTTGAAAATGACTGATGTGGTCGATACTTTGCACAGGCAACTCAAATTTTACAGTCGCTACTTGATGACCAATGAGACCCGCAAGCCCACCATGGATTTATGGTTGGATTTGATTCATCGTGAGCAAAGCTTAGAAATGATTACGGATGTTCTTGCTATTTTGCAAACGATCCAACCTTTGCCACTGGATCAAATCGAACGGGCAAGGCTTGAGAAACTCGCAATTCTAGATGCAGGTGTTCGCGATAAAAAAGTTTCTGCGAAGGACTTGATTGCTGATATCGAAAAATATGTTGTCGATTTCCCAAGTTCAAAAGAAAACACAAGACTTCTGAATCGACTGGCTGAACTTTACATGGTGGATGAACAGTTTGAAAAAGCATTGCCAACTTTGCAGCAACTTCAAGCGATGCAGCCAAACGAAATTAATTCCTACAATGTGGTTTGGTCTTTGTTTAAATTGAATCGTTTTGATCAAGTGATCAGCTCAAGCGCACTCGCTAGTTTTCCAAAGTCTGCAAAGATCATGGATGTGTACCGAGAATCTCATCTGAAAATTGCCCAAGAAGCTGAGAAAAACGGTGACGATGCCGCGTACCAATCCAATTTAAAAAGATACTTGGCACTTAATCCCACACAAGAGCAAAACAATTTGGTTAAGGCCAGTCTTCTTTCTTCATTCTTGAAAAAGGATGATGTGAGTTCTTACTGCAAAGAGCGAATGAAGCTGAGTGATAAAGAGAAAAATGCACAATTGATTTTGGAAACGGAAGAGCAGGCTTTAGATAAAATGTTTATCATTGGTCCTCTGATCAATTGTGCTTGGTCGACTAAAAAAGGACCTGCTTCTAGAAATTTCAAACTGATTTTATTTGATAAGGCTCAAAAAAAGCCTCTGACGCCAGAAATGGAAAAATCAATTTTCAGTATGAATTTGGATCAGCAGAGCATTTTTTGGAGCCTCTTGGCGGTTTCAGATCCAAAAGCCATGTCAAAAGTGAAGCCACCTTCAAAAACTCCTGAAAGTATTGCGGACTTGTTTTGGCTCTCATTACAGATTTCTCAGAATACCAATACACCTTCAATCCCAGAAAATTTGAGTCAAATCCTGAGCTCTCGAAAATCAGTGGCCAAAACACTCAAGTCAAAAAGTTCAATCAATAAAATCGTAGCTGAAGCCACTTTCCCAAGTGAAAAAGCCAGTGTGGATAAGTACGGTAAGTTTTTGGAAGATTTGATCTATCGATCTAAATTAATTAAAACAAAGTTTCAGAAAGAGTCTCCTGATCTGGCAGATGCCACTAAAAAAGTTGTTCTCGAAGAGTCCGCCGAGTTCGAAAGAAAAGTGGCCCAAAGTATCAGAAATTCGCCAGCGCCTGCAGGGCTAACACCTGAAGAATCAACCAGCTACAAAGCTGAGTTGGACAAAGCAGCTGTGGATTTTGATAAGCAAGCCGAGGAATATGACAAAGCCTTGGGTGATTTGAAGGCGCGAATGTGGGTGCAAGAGCAAGAAGCGGCCAGTGAAAGAGTGCCGGCCATTTCTGATTCCAATTGGTTTTGGGAAGGCGATGAGTTTGATAAGCTCAAAAGTAGCTACAAAGAATATGGCTCGTTCTATACACTACTTAAACTCGAGACTAGTCGAAGTTCTAAACTTTTAACAGATCTCGATTATGCCAGACGCCGCGCCGGTGTTTTATTGATGATTCGCAATGATGATTTTATGCGCGGCCTGATTCGTCGTGAGCTGGTGGCTTTAGGTGCAACGGGACTTTTAGATAAGTGGAAGGAAATGAAATGAAAATTTTCTTAATGGTATTGTTAGTCAGTCTTTCTGCTTTTTCTCAAAATGCCAAAAATGAAAAGGTGAAAACTTTGGATTTCGAAGGTGAAGTGATCGAAGGGGAAGCCATGAGACCCATGCTTTACTTGCAAATCGAATCACCAGATTTGGATTTGAACAATATTTTGTACCAACGAAGAGATTTTAATGATTTTCATAAAATTGATAAAGTGAGACGAAATCGTTTCATACCGGACTCGAGGTAACGACAAATGAAAGCACTGATCATCGAACTCAACGGACGAGAGCTCGAGCGCTTTATTCTAGATCAACCCACGCTGTTTGTTGGAAGGTCACCTAGCTGTGACGTTGTCCTTCGGGTCAAGGGTGTCAAACCTTTGCACTATCTAATCGAGTGGGTGGGTGAGGGCGAATTTAATCCTAGCAATGGTTTTTGGACTTTGATGGATTTGACCACTGAGAAAAAAGATCAAGCTCGCGGTGAAGGTCTGATTTTGTCCCAGAAAAAAACTCAGTTGGGTCGATTTAATTTTGGTTTCACAGATGATGCCTGGATTGAAAAGGCTCTCCAAAAAGGAAGACTGACAGGTCAGTTGAACCAAGCCTTAACCACTGAGTCTGTTTTATCAGCAGGCATGGGTGGGTATTGTTTAGAAGTGGTCACCGTCAGAACTGATTCTGAACGGGTAGAGGATGTGGCTCACACCGAGTTTAATCAATCCAAAGCCAGTCGCTTTTTAGTCAAAGATAAAACCCAAGTCAGGTTTCAGTGGGAAGATTCTGCAAAAGCGAATATCGAATTTTTACCTTCGTCCGATATTTGGGACATTCGTAACCGCGATGAGTTTTTGCACGATGGGAAATTAACATCGGGACAAAAAGTTGAGATCACGCCTCGTGATGTGGTGGTCGCTCGAGGACCCGAGACTCAGTACTACATTCGGCTTGTTCCAAAAATTAAAATTTTGCCACAATGGAAAAAGAGCTCACTGGATCCTTTTGTTCTGGCCTTTATCGCCTTGTTATTTTTAACGTTCGCAGCTTCACAATTTTTTGTTTATGGCATCACAGCTGAGGAAGAAATCAAAACCCCAGATCGCATCGTCAGAGTGGAGCTGCCTCCGGTCGCAAAACCTCCACCTCCTCCGCCGGAGCCGCCGCCTGAAGAGCCAGCTCCGGAAAAAGTTTCTGAAGTGATTCAGCCTCCACCACCGAAAAAAGTGACTCCACCAAAAGAAGTGGAAGTGGCACCTGTGGTTCAAAAACCAAAAGTTCAAGCAGAGGCCGCGAAGCCTGCAGCTACGATCACGCCAAATCCGGGTTTAAAAAAGCCAGCGTTGCCAAAAAATACGGGAACAAAGCCAGGATTGCCTGGAGTTCTGGGTGTTTTAAGAAAGGGCACGGGTGGTGCAAAACCATTGAAGGCAGATACTTTAGTAGCGGATCGTCCATCCTCAGCTTTAGATTCAAAAACAGGAACTGTTGCGGTCGCAAGATCCAGCCCAGGAGCACTGGTAGGAAGTAAAAACACAGGCTCAAAAGACGGTGTGGATTTAGATTCAGCGGGGACGAGTTTAAAAGGCGGCTTCGTGACTGAGCCTGGAAATGGCGGAATCGCTGGGCGAGACTCGGGAACTCTGGGGAGCGGTGCTTTTGCTGGTTCTAAGAGCTCGGGCACTGGAAAAGGAAGCTCGCTTGGTGGAACTGGATTTGCCAGCCAAACGGAAGTTTTGGGTGGTCTGGATCGAGAGGCTGTGATTCGTGCGATTCGTGAGTACACGCAGCAGATCAGATCTTGTTATAACAATTACCTGACGACGACTCGTAACAAACAGGAAACTGGAAAAGTGACTCTTGTGTGGCAAATCAGACCCGAGGGGCGTGTGGTGAGCAATCAAGTCAGATCCAATTCATTTAATGATGCCAAACTTGGAACATGCATAAAAACGATTATTGATCGAATTCAATTTCCAAGAGCGCCCAGTGGACAACCTACAAATGTGGTCTTTCCGTTTGTTTTCCAAGGTCGTTCATCGTAAATCTTTAAGTGCTTTGAAACAATACGGTATTAATTTTCCTTTGTCGTTGGCCCCCATGGTGGGGCTTTCTCACGTGGCTCTCAGGCTGGTGATGCAAAGCTATTTACCAAAGAACGCTGTCGTTCCATGGCCCACGGAAATGCTCAACTCTCGAAGACTTCCCAACGAAAAAGTTGGGCAAACGGCTGAAACATTTCGAGGAGACCAAGAAACTTTTTTGATGCCACAAATTTTAGGTAACGAAGAAGGCTTCATTAAGGAAAGTGTTCAGCGATTGGAAGCTTGGGGTGCCAGTGGCATCGATATCAACATGGGTTGCCCTGTGCAAAAGGCACTCAAGCATAATTACGGTGTGGCACTGATGGGGGATGCTCGTTACGCAAGCGAAGTGGTGGCCATGGCCAAACGAAGCACAACTTTGCCGATTTCTGTGAAGCTGAGGGCTGCGGGCACTGACGGCAATTTTGCTCACCTCTATGATTTTGTAATGGGACTTCGTGAAGGCGGAGCTTCGTGGGTGTGTCTTCATCCCCGAACAGCGGCACAAAAACGCAGAGGTTCTGCGGACTGGAATCAAATTCGCGATCTAAAATTGAAAGTGGATTTCCCAGTGGTCGGCAACGGGGATGTGCAAACTGTTCAAGATGTTCATGAAATGATCAAGCAAACAAATTGTGATTTAGTGATGTCGGGTCGAGGCTTAGCTGCAAGACCGTGGATGTTTTGGCAGCTGGCAGAAGATTTAGGCTGGGAAGTCAATGATCATCTTAAAAACAGAGAAGCTCCCAGAACACCTGAAGAAGAAGGGGCTGAATACGGCCGTGCACTTTTGCAATTTATTGAAGTCTGCGAGCAGTTTTTCACGCCTGAGCAAGCACTTCGGCGGATCCGATTTTATGTCAGAACCACCAGTGTGTGGTTGTTGTTTGGTCACAGCTTGGTTTCGATTTCAATGAAATCTAAAACTTTGGAAGAGCTTAAACAAAATGTGGTTTTGTTTTTTCAAACACCTCAAGAAATGACCGGCTGGACCGAATTGAGACAGTAGCTCTGGTTTCCGAATTGCTCACTCATTCTGTATGATCCCTCGATTGGCTTTTATTTTCATCCTGGCCTTGGGTTTTGGGCCCAATTTCGCCTTCGGCGCAAAGAGCGTCAGTTGCCAGATTTCAGTTAAAAACGCCCCCCTTTTGAGTCGTGTCTTAAAAGGAGAAAAAGTCAGTGGATTTCAACTTTTGGTGGAGTTCGAGAATATCCACAATCGTCCTGAATATTCCAGACCCGTCGAGCAGGTAGAAGTACCTTTGGTTAAAATTAAATCCGCGGAAGTTACTGTTCATTATTTTGGAAAGTATCAATTCGCTCAAAGTTTGATCGGAAGTAAAAGTGCAGTGAATTGGTATCAGCATCCCTTTAATACCAGTTCTGTAGTTCCTTACTATTACAAAAATTCCACTCTTGGAATTCTAGGCTTTTTAAGTTCATCAAGATCCATCTTCTTTGAAAAAGACGGAAATTATTATTCCATTCGAACACCCACAGATCATCCGCGAGGCCCCAAGGAAGCAACAGTTCTCGCCAAAACTGAAATTGGGTCAGAGCTTGATAATGCCATGACTCATATGCAGACCATCACTCAGCTTGATTCAATATTCAAGAGTGATGCTGAATTTGAATTAGCTCCAGAAGTTGCCATTGTAAAAACTGAACCAAATAAAAAAATTCAACAAGCGCCGTCTGGATACATGATTCGTGATTTAAATTTTCTAAAAAAGCCAGATCACTACTATATGCCTGCTTTCAGTTTGCAAACGATCGGGTCAGCTATCGCAAAAAAACACAACAAAACATTCCATGAATTCTGGAAAAAACATTACGCAGAAACCTTAGGTCGCACAAAAGCCCAACTGCTTCTTCGCTATGGTCTACAAATGGATTTCCCTCATGGGCAAAATATTCTGATCGAGTTGGATTCGACCTTGAAACCCACAGGAAGACTTGTTTTAAGGGATATTGATGACATGAGTGCGAATGACTCTGTGATGGAAGTTCTGAATCGATTGATGCAAAAAAAGAAGAAATCCAAATTTGGAAAGAGCACCACTCGAACCTCCACAGATCTGGAGTACATGTGGGATAGGTTCAGTCACCGCGTGATTTCTTGGTCCAATGATCCACTGGTGTTTTCAGAAAAAATTGATCAGGATTGGATGAAAACCTATCTGAATGCTTACATCAAAGAGTTAGCCTCAGCTTTGAAGGTGAGTCCAAAGGATATCGGTAAAACATCGAAGGAAATCGACAGTCTATTGAATACGGAATGGGCAAAAGACAGATTGCTTGAGTACTATGAGGACTTAAGCCTTTAGCATTTCATCCAGTTTGCCGGCTTCATCCAGATCTTTTAGATCTGTGTAGCCGCCAACCAGTTTACCATCGATCAAAATCAAAGGCACAGTCTTCCAGCCGTATTGATCTTTTAACTTTTGAAGCTCATCCATTTTGTCAGTTAAATCAATGATGTCAAATTTCACATCTTTTGAGTTCAAAAGGTTAATTGCTCGATCACAGTAGGGACAGGGATTTTTTTTATAAAGCTGAATTTTTGCCATAGCTGACTTTAAGGCTGCAGGGCTTTGGGGTCAATGTCTATCAATTGAAACAGCAGGGGCTCAAAGGAATGAGGCTTCATCAGAATTTTAGTTTGATCAAACACAGATTTTGATTGCTCACAGGTCATGGAAAGGTTCCGTAAAAATTGTTTTGTTCTAGCCACCGCAAAGTGAGCATTCACAGCTTGTCGACTTGCGAGATAAAAGCCACCGATCAATTGCTTTTGATCCTGCCAATTTTTGAGCGGGTTGACCTGTAAGCTTTGAAGCTCCCTAAAAATATGGGGATTTTTTAAAGCCTGGCGGCCGATCATAAATTCTTCACAACCCGTAATTTCTTGGCAGCGTCTTAAGGATTCCAGATCTGTGATATCACCATTGGCGATGACGGGGATTGTGATGACCTCATTGATTTGTGCAATCCATTCCCAATGAGCCGGAGGTTTGTAACCCTGTTTTTTTGTTCGAGCATGCACAGTTAATTTTTGCATGCCCCCTTCTTGTAAAGCGCGGGCATTTTCTAAACACAAAGTGGTGTCTTCAAAACCCAGACGCATTTTTGCAGTCACTGGAATGTGAGCGGGCACGGCTTCTCGAACCGCTTTTGCAATTTTAAAAAGTCGATCCGGCGATTTCAAAAGACTGGCGCCACCATCA